>JAZNGY010000213.1:0-12114 GCA_045576695.1 Akkermansia sp. | reverse complement strand
ACGTTGCAAAGTTAATGCCGAGACGTGGTTTAACGAAACGCTTCAAAAGCTGGCCTCCGGTTATACGGGTGATTATCTAGCTCTCTTGCCTCAGAAAAGCGATGCTGAGCTATAAAACTCGCCCAGCATCGAATGCTTACCTTCAAATTACCATTTGTATTGTTAATAAAAACTTGGGACATGGACCATAAGAAAGCCATTTAGTTAGCCGCACTTTGTGTAACCGCTCACCATTAATAGTTTTTAGGCATTAAGGACAAGGGATTATCTCCTTATGCGCCCCGGCCTCAATGAAACGCTTAACCAAAAAACGTTGGCCGGCAGCATGGGCATCCAGCAGGGCGCGGTCTAACACAGATAAACCGTCTTTTATAATGGGCTTATATACCTCAGCTAAATAGCTACGTTGAATCATTTCATGAACAAGGGGAGCAGGCTTGCCGAACAATAACTGCAAGGGGGTAGTACCATCTTCACCGGGGATGGTCAATAACTCCGTATCATACGCCAGCTCAACAGCGGCAGCAAAATTGCCTTGTTTGAGGGCATACCAAAGGGCAGAATTACCTTTAGCATCAAGATTTTTGCGAGATTCACCCAAACACCACGCATAACACAAATAAGAAATAACCTTACCGGAACAACCGGGGGCATTACATTGCATGGCAATTAAATTGCGCCCCTGAGCATCTGTGCGATTCAACACAATTTTTACCTCATCCCCACAACGGCGCCACAAAATGTTGAATACCGCACGCACAAAATCCAAGCTCAAGGGCCGGGTTGCGCGCAAATACAGTTCATCCACCAATTTCTGAGTATCGCTTATATCATTGATTCCATAGCGTTTAAACACGGCAGCTTCAAGCTCATCGAGCGATTGTAATTTACCCCGGCAACCATGGGCTAGCAACCATTCGCGCGCCTGCGGTGTGGCGGCAAGGTCCAAAATACTCACATCGTCTATATCTTCTCCATTGATACAAGCACCATAGCGGAGCAAAAGCTCTGCGCAATCTGCGCTAAAAACATCTTCGCAAGCAACAAGGTGCATCAGCGGGGTAAAGCCATCATCATCGGGCAAAATGCAATCTACCCCCCATTCGAGCAACTGCGGGAGGAGCTCCCAATTTTGTTCAGCACAAGCAACACCAACCAAGGTCGAATCACATGGCGTTAAATCTTGAATATCACCACCAAGCTCTCGCCAAAAGCGAATCAAAGGCATATTATTGTTGGCTGTAGCCCGCAAAATGGGGGTGCAATACAACCAGGGAAACGAGCTATACGGAGTCAACCCTTCGCGCACCAGCATCTCAGGTATTTCAAGGGGAGCATCTTCTACACTCACCAATACGTTTGAGCCTTCGATATCTTCATCAAAAGGATCTACCCCAAGCTCCAACAAGCGTTTTACAAGTATTGTACTATTACCGTAACAGGCACGCCTCAATGTTGTGCAATCGAAGTCGTCTTTGATATAGGGATTAGCCCCCTGCTCCAATAGAAAAAGCCCCATATCCGTCTGTCCGCGGTGGCAGGCATAGTGCAAAGGTGTCCATTCAAAAGAATCCTGAAAATTGATATCGGCACCGTGCTGCAGCAGCAGTTGCGCTAAAGGGATGTCGCCATTGGCAGCAGCCCAAATTAACGGAGTACCGCCGGATTCATGATAACCGCAAACATCTGTTGCCGCCCCCTGTTGTAATAACAGTTCTGCTATGTCTTTATGCCCTGCCTTACATGCGGCAGACAACGCCGTCAGTTTAGTTTTTTCATCATCAACAGCGTTGATGCATGCACCATCTTGCAGTGCTTGCAATACTGCGTTTCTGTTACCGGCAGACGCCGCCTCAATAAGTTGAAGATTGATGTTTTTCATATACATGGGTAATTTACGGGGAAGATTCTACCTGAAAAGGCAGCAAAAATCCAGCCCAATTTAACAAAAAGCGTGCAGCTTCAATAATCTTGCACGGGGGAGCCGGGGGCAGCGGTAGTATGAACAGGCACCTCGGCGTTGAATGCGCGATTGTCTGCAAGGTAGTCGTGCCACTCGATAAAGGTCATGGGGGTGCGAGCAGAGAAAGGGAAGCGGAAGGCGTTGACGCGGCGCTCCACCTCTTCCAAGATTTCCGCAGGCAGTTGAGAGATAGCCTCAGCGATGGATTCGAGATGCTCGCACGCGTTGTGGCACACAAGGGGGAGGTCGCAGCCGGCACGCAAAGCAAGCGCTACGGATTGAGCCGGGGTGTATTGCTTGGCAATGGCGCCCATGCACAGATCATCCGTAAAAACAATGCCGTTGTAGCCCAACTGAGTGCGCAGAAAATCTTGCACCAAAGCGGGGGAAAGAGAGGTGGGCAGCGTGGCATCAATCTCGGGGATGAGCACGTGGGCAATCATCATGGAGGGCAGCTCGGGCATGAGCGCATTGAAGGGGATGCAAGCCTCTGCCAAGAAGGCATCTCGCGTGCCGTGCAGCACAGGGAGGTCGAAATGCGGGTCGCACTCTGCACCGCCCATACCGGGAAAATGCTTGCCACACGTGGCAATACCGGCACGTTGGTGGGCGCGGTTCCATATACCGGCCCAAGAGGTAACGGCTTGAGAATCTACACCCCAACAGCGGCTGGGCAACGCATTGGCTCGGGCGGAACCAATATCCAGCACCGGGGCAAAATTGGTATTAACGCCCAACGTGTGCAAGCATTGGGCATTGTAATAGGCCGCGCGGGTGATGAGAACGTCATCTTGCGTGGCACAAAGGTCTGCAGCGGAGGGGTGCTGCACGCAGATATCAGCCGTGCGAACCACGCGCCCGCCCTCTTGGTCGATGGCGATAATGGGCTCATCGGGGCCGGTGGTAAGGGCGCGCAGTTCGTCCGTCAGCTCACGGGCAAACTCGTAATCCGTGATATTGCGGGTAAATAAGATGTAGCCCGCCGGTTGCAGGCGAGAGAACAGCTCGCGCTCACGCGGGGTAAGCACGGGGCCCTCTATGCCTACAATGACGGGAAGCATCTTGATATATGTTTGTGTGGGGCTTATTTATCGCCGAAGATGCTGGCGCGTGTGAACATGGGGTATACGGGGATACCGCGGCTTTCTATAGCCTCGCGTCCGCCTTCCTGGCGGTCTACCAGCACCAAAGCAGCTACCACCTTACCGCCCTCTGCCTCAATGGCATCAATGGCTTTAAGGGTAGAACCACCTGTGGTGATAACGTCATCTACCACAATTACCTGTTGGCCGGCAGAGAAGTTACCCTCAATACGCTTGCCGCGGCCGTGGTCCTTGGCCTCCTTGCGCACAGTGAACACGCAGAGTGGCTTCTCAGCAGAGGCAGAGTACATACCGATGGCCAAGGAGATGGGGTCTGCCCCCATGGTCATACCGCCGATAGCCTCAGCCTCGGGGAACTTGGGCAGAATTTCCTCTTGCACCAACTGCCAGCCTACCTCGCCGATGAGGTTAGCACCGCGGGCATCCAAAGCCGTAACGCGACAGTCGCAGTACAAATCGCTCTCCTTACCGGAGGCAAGAATAAAATGACCGGTCTTGATGGACTTTGCCAGCAAGATCTCAAGCAATTCAGATTTAGCTTTATTCATGACGCCTTTATTCTACCCTGCCCGGCCTTAGATTGCAACCATAAAGAGAGGTAAAAACGATGGAATGCTGCGATAATTCGGCACCAAGCCGACAAAGAAAAACAAAATGGCGTGTTTCCGCATACAAAGCAGGAAACACGCCATGCGTTTTTCTCTCAACTCAAAATCTGAATAATGCCTGAAACCATGGTTTCACCATGATGATGTCTCAACGGTTTGGGGCCACCATGCGGCTGCGGGCGCCCGGGAGGACGCGGCTTAACTACCCTGACAGGCACCCCTGTTCAGATTGTTATACACCGAACAAGGCTCATTCGTTCAATAATTTTAACAATTTTCTAAATAAAATCAATATCCATAGGAGGGGGAGAAACTCTTTCCAGCCAAAGGTTGAGAATTTCTACCGCAGCGGCTTGGTCAATGATAGGTTTAAAATCCTTGGCTCTTTTACCGGCAGCGTGGAGTTTTTTTGCAGCTTCTACGGTTGTGTAAAACTCATCCACATAGACGAGCGGTATGTTGGGGAATTTTTGGCGAAGCTTGTCGCCGAACTCCCGAACATACACGCAGGCAGAGCCCTCGCTACCGTCAGCCCGCAAAGGCAAGCCGAGCACAAGGGTGCGGATACCGCGCTGTTGCACCAGCTCTTCAATACGTTTGAGCGGGTTTGTTTTTTCTACATGAATACTCTCTACGGGGTGGGCAAGAATGCCGCAAGCATCCGTAGCGGCAATGCCGATACGGGCATGGCCCATGTCTATACCGAGCGCCGGGTGCATGTTTTAAACAAGGGAATCGGGCAACTTGGCTACCACATTTTTAATTTTGTCTGCCTGGTCTCTGTGTGCCACCAGCAAAGCATCGCCCGTATCAACCACAATAAGGTCATCTACCCCAACCAAGGCCACGTGTTTACCATTGGCAGAGAACACGATATTGCGAGAAGCATCCTGCGCACTCAATGCCGTATTGGCAGCGTTGGCAGCCTCATCTTGTTGCAGGTATTTACCGACGGAAATCCAAGAACCGACGTCATCCCAATCAAAGGAAGCCTCAAAGTTGAGCACTCGGTCGGCTTTTTCCATAAGGGCAAAGTCAATGCTGATGGGGGTAAGTTTGGCAAACTCTGTTGCAATAAAAGCGGGTATGTCTTCCGCCACCGTGAGACGGTCAATAAAGTCTGCCAGCTCAGGGGTATGAGCAGCCAACTGAGAGCGAACGTGTGCCACATTCCAGATAAACATACCGGCATTCCATGTAAAATTACCGCTCGCGAGGTATTGTTCGGCAGTGGCGGCATCCGGTTTTTCGCGGAAACGCACCACCTCGTAACAATCATGAGAGAGGGCGGCATCATTCAATTTCTCAGCACGCTCAATGTAGCCGTAACTCGGGCATGGCCACGTGGGGCGAATACCGATGGTCATCAGAGCTTGCTCTCGCCCGGCCAAATCGAGGGCATCAGCAGCCAGCGAGCGGAAGGCCTTGTCATCCAAAATCAACGAATCGCTGGGGATAACAATCATATTGGCCTGCGGGTCGCGCGCGGCAACCAAGGCCACCCCTAAAGAAACAGCGGGGGCGGTATCTCGGCGTGCAGGCTCGGCTACAATATTGGCAGCGGGTAACTCCGGCACCTGGCGGCGTACCTCTGCCTCTTGCAAAGCATTGGTAAGAATGAAGATATTTTCCGCAGGAACCAACCCGCCGAGGCGCGCCACGGCTTGGCGCAACATGGTACCGTTGCCGAAGAGATCGAGCAACTGTTTGGGCTTAGCGTTGCGAGAAAGCGGCCAGAAACGCGTGCCGCTGCCACCTGCGAGAATAAGTGCGTAATTTGCCATTGCAAGCTCAGTATACTGATAGTTGACGGAAGAATCAAGCAGAATTACCGTTTCAATCACCACAACGGGCATAAATACTACTTGCAACCGTTTCCTTAATATGCTAATATACCGTACGAAATATGGCAGGAGAATATACGGAGGATCACATTAAGTCACTGACGTGGCAAGAGCATATACGAGCACGCGCCGGCATGTATATCGGCAAGCTCGGGGACGGCAGCATGGCAGATGACGGCCCTTACGTGCTGTTGAAAGAGGTTATTGACAACTCCGTAGACGAATTTGTGATGGGGGCAGGCAAGAAGATTATCATCCGCATATCTGAAGACGGCATGTGCGAGGTGAGAGACTTTGGCCGCGGCATCCCGCTGGGCAAGTTGTTTGACTGTGCCGCCCAAATCAACACCGGTGGCAAGTATGACAACGAGGCTTTCCAAAAATCCGTAGGTCTTAATGGTGTGGGCATTAAAGCAGTGAACGCACTCTCTTCCCACTTCCGTATTCAAGCATTCCGCGAGGGGCAGACCCGCAGCATCACGTTCTCTGCCGGCGAAATGGTGGAGGGAACGGACATAACGGAACCCACTGATGAAGCAGACGGCACCAAGGTAACATGGATGATAGACCGCACCGTTTTTGCGGAAAACGCAGCCTACAACTTGGAGTACGTGACCCGCATGTGCCGCTACTACTCGTACTTAAACACGGGTTTGACCCTGAATCTGAACGGCAAGAACCATGTATCACGCAACGGCCTGTTGGATTTGCTGAAGGAAGAAATGGGCACTGAGCCCCTCTACCCGCCCATTCAGCTCAAGGGGGAAGATATAGAGGTGGCATTTACCCACTGCGACCAATACGGTGAAGAATACTATTCTTTTGCCAACGGGCAGCACACTACCATGGGCGGCACCCACCAAAGTGCCTTCCGCGAGGCCATTGTCAAAACCCTGCAAAACTTCTACAAAAAGACTTACGAATCTGCTGACATACGCGCCAGCATAGAGGCCGCCATCAGTATTAAAATTATTGACCCGGTCTTTGAATCTCAAACCAAGACCAAGCTGGGCAGCAACACCATGGGCCCCGGCAAGGAAACAATCCGCACCTTTGTCAGCAACTTCTTGGCCAAAGAGCTGGATAATTTCTTGCATAAAAACCCGGAAATAGCCGAGGCGCTGGAAGACAAAATCAAAGAAAGCGAGCGCACCCGCAAAAAGGTGGCAGACGTACAGGGCAAAGTGGCAAAAGAACGCGCCAAGAAAGCACGTGTTCACAATAAGAAACTGCGAGATTGCCGCGTACACTACGACACCAAACACAAGCGAGCCAAAGAAACCATGCTCTTCATTACCGAGGGTGACTCGGCCTCCGGCTCTATCACTACGGCCAGAGACGCCGAAACCCAAGCCGTATTCTCCCTGCGCGGCAAACCGGCCAATAGTTTCGGCATGAACAAGAACGCCATCATGGAGACCAATGAAGAGCTGGACTTCTTGCACTTGGCGCTCAACATAGACCGCAGCATTGAAGATTTGCGTTACAACAAAGTCGTTATCGCAACGGATGCCGATGTAGACGGCATGCACATACGCCTGCTGCTGCTCACTTTCTTCATCCAATACTTCCCGGAGCTGATACAAGATGGGCACCTGTACATTTTGCAGACCCCGCTTTTCCGCGTACGCAACAAGCAGAAAACCATTTACTGCTACTCTGAAAACGAGCGCGATAAAGCAGTCAAGACCTTGGGAAGAAACCCGGAGATAACCCGATTCAAAGGCTTGGGTGAAATTTCCCCGCAAGAGTTCAAAGGATTCATCGGTGAGGATATTCGCCTAGAGGCCGTTTCTCTTGAAAACGCAAAACGTTTACGCGATTTACTGCGTTTCTACATGGGCGAAAACACCACAGACCGCCGCCAATACATTATGGATAACCTTCGCATTGAAGAAGACCCCGCTTAATTTCTTACACTTACAACCAATATGAAAACACTCATCATAGCACGCCACGGCAACACCTTCAGCAAAGGTGAAACGCCTACCAGAGTCGGCTCCCGCACAGACCTTCCACTTGTGGAAGAAGAACGCGGGCGCGGCATCGGCAAGTATCTTGCCAAACTGGGGCTTACCCCCACACGCATTCTTGCAGCCCCGCTGCAACGCACCATGGGCACGGCTGCTTTAGCCGCCGAAGAATTGGGCAACCCCTGCCCCGTACAGCCCGATGCCCGCTTCATTGAGGTGGACTACGGCCCCGATGAAAACCACAGTGAAGAAGAAACAAAAGCCCGCCTCGGCGCAGACATTGCAAAGGCACAGGGCACAGACCCCGCCACGCTGAGCGCCGAAGAGCTGGATGCCTTGGGCGAGGCCGCTATTGAGAAATGGAACGCTGAGGCCATTGTGCCCCCGGGCTGGAAGGTGGATGTAGCCCAAATCATCAGCAACTGGACCGCCTTGGCAGAGGAAGTGCAAGACGATGAAGTGTTGCTGTGCGTATCATCTAACGGTACGATACGCTTTGCCCCGCATATTACCGGTGATTATGCCGGGTTCTGCGCAGAGCATGATATAAAGGTAGCCACGGGTGGTGTATGTATCTTCACCAGCGAGGACGGCCACACTTGGACCTGCCGCGAATGGGGTGTAAAAGCTTTCAAAAAAATCTAACTTATTAAGCATATGAAAAAGATTAAAGAAGCAACAGGTAGCTGGTTAAAAGAGTTCAAGGTATTTGCCTTGAAAGGTAATGTAATCGATATGGCTATCGGTGTTATCATCGGTGGCGCATTCGGTAAGATTGTAACATCTCTTGTTAATGACATCATCATGCCCACCATCTCGTTGGCATTCGGTGACGACAAGAGTCTTGCAACCTGGGCATACGAGGGGATTAAATACGGTAATTTCCTGCAAACTATTGTAGATTTCCTCATCATCGCACTTTCTATCTTCTTAGCCGTTCGCTTGGTATGCAAATTACGCATGCGTGCCCAAAAGCAAGAGGAAGAAGCCGCAGCCGCCCCCGCAGAGCCCCCTGCACCGGCACCTACACCGGAGGATATTCTGCTGCTGCGTGAAATTCGCGATGCTCTTAAAAACAAGTGAATAAAAAACAACTAATTGCCCGTGTACAGCGGTACATGGGCCCGGGCGCAACCCTTTCAACCGCCTCTGCAGCAGTAGAGGCGGTGCTTTCTTCCATCATCAAAGGCGCCACAGATGACAAAGGGGTGTGCGTTACACGCTTTGGGGTGTTCCGCAAAAAAGAGCGAGCAGGCAAAACGCCCTACTTACACTTTTCACCTTCCCGCAATTTCAAACCTTGAGGCAAATTGATTGCTCGCAAAAAAGGCCGATATCGAGATGATACGATATCGGCCTTTTTTACACGGGTTTTTCTCTTATTGATTAGGCATGGAAAGGATGAAGAGAGGCATGTAGGGCGTTTTCTCTTCGGGGGTATACGGCACCATCATACCATTCTTCATCACATACAGAGGCTCTTCACCGGGGATGGTGCGAATAACATTGCCCTCTACATCCAAGAAACCAACATAGGTGGCAAGCGCATCTGTCATTTGAACTAATGAATTGCGAATCTCCGCGCAGTAGTCGTGCTCTGCAACAGATGCGAAGAACTTATCATACGGGGCTTCATACTTAATGTCATACAACTTAAGCCAGCAACCGTAATTTTTACCTTCAATGGACTTCAATTTCTTAAACTCAGCAATATCTGCCTGAAGCGAAGGAGAAAATGCTACACCGGAGGCTTTGGGGTCCAAATTATCAATGATTGCAATCAACGACCTGAAAAGATAAGCACGCGCAAACACAGGGAAATACGCGGATTCATTACTATAACGAATCACATTCATCATCAACTGAACGGGAGGAACAGCCCCGGAGGTAAGATTGGCCTTGGTAATATTCATCTTATTACGGCAATCTTTAAGTTGCACGGGCTTTATATCAGGATATTTCTGATTGGGTCTGTATTTTTCGCCCTCAACGTACCTGCCGCCGGATTTCTTTATATCAGACTCACTTATTTTAATGCGGGCAACTAACTTTTTATCTTTATCTTTGAGCAAACCGGTACAAACCTGATTACTGTGATTAATAATTCTCACAAAGGAATCGCACCAGTAATTACAGGGGTCACTCAACAACTCATTTGAAATTCTCTGCACTTCACTGTTCTTTTCAACATAATCATACAGAGGCTTGCCATCCACATAAATATCTCTGTATTTTTTCAATTCTGCGCGGCGTTGGTCAGGCGAGACGGCAGAGGCATCCGTCTTGAAAAACTCGGCATACTTGTATGCGCGCATGGCTTCATTCTCATTACCGACCATGGCCTCAAGCGCGGTAATGGAGACAGCATTGGGCACGCGGTTATAAAAAGCTCCGCACTCTTTAATGGCTGCTACATATTCCGGTAGTGTTTTAACCTTTGTCAGATTATCCGGAAGGTGTTGGAAAAGCGTAAACCTGCGAGAATTATCCGAGAGAGAATCACGCAAGGAGGGCTCAAGCGCGGAGATTTCGCTATACTTATCTAAGAGCGTAACAATGGCAGCGGCTTCATCGGGTGATGCAGCGGCGGCACTCAAGCGGTCGAACTCTGCGCGCACGACGCGGGCAAAGGCAGCGCGAACTTCGGCATCTTCCTCCGGCATCACATTAAGCACAGATTTGCAGGCAACATATTCCTTGTAAAGGGCATCTAACTGTTCCAGATTAAGGAGCGAAGACGGCGCAGAGAATCGAGCCATTACGGCAGGGCGCATATCATCTTTGCTATTGTTAAAAGCTTGAATCAAGGCTTTGATATTTTCACCGGCAAGGCAATTAAAGCGAGTATCCAACACCCGGCTCAGTTTAATAGCCTTATCAACCAGGGCAAGGCCACGGGTCATTTGGGCAGCAGTCACCTCAGGAGACTTCAAAGCGGCCACAGCAACTTGGAGCTCTGCTTCCAACGCAACTAAGCTATCATTCAACTGCTTGTATTCCGCCAGCCATGCAGCGGCCTCATTCAGCTCTGCTGCATAGGAATCGCTGATTAAGGTGCGCAATGAGCGTAAGGGCTCCATGTCTTCTACATAGCTGCGCACCAATTTAAGATTGCGCGCCTCCCTGGCATCGCGCAGGGCCTCTTCTCTTGACCCGGCCCCTACGCAGGCATATATGAACACACCGGTAGTAAATACAACAACCGTTATCATAATGCCGACCAACGAGCGAACAATTGCTTTGCGACGCGTTTGTGCAAATAAGGTGGAGCGAACTTTTTGCAGAGTACCGGAAATGCTTGCGCTCAAGCTTTCTGACTCTGTCAACTCTTTGAGATCCGATACGCGGTCATAACATTTCACCAGCTCATCCCTGCATATACGCAAATCTACACCGGATTCCACACGCCCCTTAATTTCCAAATAAAAAGCTTCTTGCTCTAAGAGGATTTTTTGCAGCTCCATCAAGTGGCAATGGTGTTTCCAGTCAGCATGCACTTTATCCAAAACGGCGCGATGCTCCGGGGAAATTTTAATTTTCTTGGAAACGGCGTAGTTTTCAATACTAACAGCCATGGATTCGCGCTCTCTAGCATCTTTAGCATCTTTTAGTTTGCTGATACCGGAGAGAAACATGGCATTACAATAACGTTGTTCTGCCTCATCTACGCGGGCCGCGGCTGTACGATAACCGGGCAGCATATTCAATTGCTTTTCATCTGCCATCAAACGCAAGCGGTTCACCAATAAAGCGATGCGATTGAGCTGGCCATCTGAAAGCACTTGGGCCAAATCACGAGCCACCTCCTTATACACCCTCTGCCCTAATTGGCGCTGTAAGTTAAGAGCTGTTTTATCTTGCGGATTCTCTTTCAGAAGCTGCAAAACGATATTGAACCCCTCCATCTCATTACCGGCAGCCAAAGCAGACTGAAGGCGGCGATAAAGGACTCGAGAATAGGGCATAGCATCTTGAGGTGTTTGCACGGTCAGATGATTATCTTCCACATGCACATTAGATGGCGTAGGCTCTGTGTTTTCTTCAGGTAAAGACATAAGAGAGGGGGGGGGAGGATGATACAGCGCGGTTATACTACCATAAAACCCATATTCTGGCAACACAATTATGCGTACGCGCGCGCATATTCGGCATACCCGCATTGCCTCAAAAAAACAGTCACCGAACTGACACTTCCCACGAGTTTGGCTGACACGTGAAAAGCTGGATGCCTCATAAATCAGGTACTAACATATACACATGTCACTCAAAATGAGCAAACAAGCAATAATAGAGTTACTGAATTCCAACGCAGCAAAGTATCGAAAGACACACTCGCGCAAAGCTAAGGGGGAACTCCTGAAGCAACTAATGGAACTTACTGGTTACAAGTCACCTAAAAGCATTATTCGGTACTTTTCGCGCACACGAAGACGCAAGCGGGTGGAGAAGAGAGGGCGTCTGCCCAAATTGCAACCCTGCGACGTCGCGCTCATAAAGTCAATTTGGTTGAAATCTGACCAACCATGCGGTAAACGGCTCCATCCCATGCTGCCAACGTGGCTGCATGCCTACTCAAAACGACAAGAAATTGACGAGGCGTCTAAAAGACGCATTCTGAGTGTA
>JAZNGY010000212.1:0-14698 GCA_045576695.1 Akkermansia sp. | reverse complement strand
TCTGCATGGATAACGCATGGCTGCGGGCAGAGGGATATATCTCTTTTTATCAACTCCTCAAACGCTGATTGGAAACCGCCGTATGCCATAAATGGCACGTACGGTGGTGTGAGAGGGGGACGAAAGTCCCCCTACTCAATTCGGATAAATGATTGATGCCGATGCTTTTCTTGCCTCAGTCTAAATTGAGTTTGAAGAATCGCTTGGCGTTGGCGGTGGTGCAGGCGGCAATGGCCTCGGGCGTGGTATGGCGCAGCTCTGCAATTTTATCTACCACGTATTTTGTGCGGCCCGGTATATTGGTAATACCGCGGAAGGGGGCGGGGGAAAGGAAGGGAGAATCCGTCTCCACCATAAAGCGGTCCTCCGGGCACCACGCTGCAACTGCTTGAATATCCTCCGTTTTGTTGAAGGTCAATAGGCCGGTGAAAGAAATAAGGCCATCCAACTCATTGAAAATACGCTCTGCTTGCTCTCCGTTGCCGATAAAGCAGTGGAACACGGGGCGTACCTTGGGGAAGTTGCGGGCAATGGCAAAGGCATCCTCAAAACTGGCAAGGCCTTTTTTGTCGCGGGTGTGTAGAGAGATGTTGAGCCCCAGCTCTTGAGCCAGCGCAAAATGGCGCTCCAAAAAGACATGCTGGCGGGCGCGGTACGCCTCCTCGCTCCACCCCTCGGGGGCGGGCCAGTAATAATCAAGCCCTGTTTCGCCGATAGCGGCTTGCGGGTGCTTGCGGCACAGCTCCTCCATGTAGCAAAGCTGTTCTTCCGTTACGTTGGTCACATCGCTGGGGTGAACGGCAAGGCAAGAGGAAACAAAATCCGGCATGCGGCGGGCAATCTCCAGCTGCGGTTCCCAATCATCTGCCCCCGTGCCCTGTGATATGCAATGGCCTACCCCCAATGCGATGGAATCTGCACGCAATTGCTCCAAATCATCGTACTTGTTGGACACCAAGTGGCAATGGGTATCAATAATCATAACGTTGCATTAGTAAAGGATAATCTTACGGGCACCGAAGTTCCACAACAGCACCAGCCCTTCAGTCAGAATCTTAGACAATGCTACCACGCAGGTTTCTTCCTGCATGGGGCTGCCCAGTACCAACGCGTACATGTAATTAAACAACTGGGTTATGCCGAACTCGCTCCATAACCACCCCAGTATATCCTTAAATAACCACATGAACAGCAGCGTGAGCAGCAAACCTACCCCGCCGATAATGGCAAATATGGAAAACTCTTTCTTGGGAGATTCTTCCATTTTGCGCTGTTTGAATACAAATGTATTACAGCACAAATATGTGACCAAAAGACCGAAGCAAAATCCGATGCCTGATGCCACCAAATGGTTTACGCCCAGCACAACGTTGAAAAACATCAACACAGAAAAATCGACGATAAAGGCGATTCCACCCGCAAACAAATAGCGCACAAACGCTTGCACCAAAGGCTTGATTCCGTTCTCTTCTGCCATAACGCGCTGCATTATAGGTCACTTCTTGTTTCTGTCAAGTAAATTCCGGTAACGTTTCGGTATAAAGAAATTGATTTATCCCCCAAAAGGGCAGCTCAAGGCGCTTATGTAGAGGGCTCTTTACTTTTTTGCTTGAGCGCGGCTCAGTATCTCGCGAACATAGGGCTCTCCCGAGAGCGTGGGGATGATGTAGAGCGCAATGCGCGCCCTCGTGCAGGCAACGTAAAAATCATTGGGGCTGAATGCCATGGTCTCTCCCGGTGCGGGAATATCGGTGAGGATGACCACAAGAGACTCCAGACCTTTGAACGCGCGGATGCTTTCGCCGAAGACAATTTTACCCTCTCTCCAGCAATTCAAGCGGTCCAACGCTCGGTCTGCGGATTCGCCGAGATATGAGCTTGAAACATGGGGAATGCGGTTGAGGGAAGACTTTTCCGGCTTTTTCCACGGGGAAAGAACGGCAATATCGCGGCGGTCAAACTTCTGCAGCAGCTCACGCAAGAGGGTATCTGCCGTTTCTGCTCGTTTTTCAACCTCTGCCGCACCGGGTAGAATATGCACCTCTTGCACGCTGAGGGGAAGTGTGTATACTGCCGTGCCGGCCGGCAACAGGCAGTGCCCGTAATCTGCAATATCTTTGCTGTTTCTCAGGTTGACGGTAAGCGTAATACGGGTGGGCAGCACCGGTACGGTGTCTGCATGGCCGTATAGAGATTGATTGGTATCCGTAAAAAGATATAGTTTACCGCCCGGTGCTACGGTTTGTTGAATCAGTGGCCACCAAGAGGGGTGAAAATCTTGAGCCTCGTCTACAAAAACATAATCATAACGATGATGTTTCGCTATTTCTTCTAACAAGACCGGCATGTTTCTTGTCACTTCTTTTTCAGCGCTGCGCCAGTCTATGCTTTCTCCCGTGGGTTCCAGCACTTTGTCGCAAAATCTTGCAAAGGTTGTGGCATAGACGATGCCTTTTTTACGATATTTACGTATTTCCTTATGTTCTCGTAAGCTTTGTCCCAAGTGGCGGTTATAGCACAGTAGCAGAATGCGCTGCCTGCCTTTAGCCCCTGCAATGCGCTTGCCGAGCCTTGTCACCTCGGTCAGTGCCATAACGGTTTTGCCCGAGCCTGCACAGCCATCCACTCGTATGCCCCCCGTGCAATTCTCCAGCATGCTGAGCATGTGGGTTTGTGGCACGGCCTCGCGATCCATGATGCCTACGTAGGTTTTGGGGTCTTGTGTGTAATGGATTGTTTGTAACAGGAAACTGCGTATTTCATCCATCAGTTCCGTATCAAACTCTTTTTTA
Organism: Akkermansia sp.; assembly: GCA_045576695.1. Lineage (GTDB taxonomy): Bacteria > Verrucomicrobiota > Verrucomicrobiia > Verrucomicrobiales > Akkermansiaceae > Akkermansia. The sequence continues at coordinate 11,906 of JAZNGY010000212.1, read as the reverse complement.
TCAACGAATAGAGATTTGATTCTCTTTTTGAGGTGTGCTTGTAGCTCCTCCATGCCGAACACCAGCATGTCATCCCATTCCGGGTCTTTAGGAAAGTTGTCTCTTTTCTGTTGCAACAGCACGGCCAACGGGCGCATTTCTATGTTTTTGTCCTCAAAGCGTCTGTCTAAGCAGGTTTTGAGCTTTTTAGCAGCCAAATACGCTTGTTGCACCGGGGAGGTGTAGGTGCCGAAATCTGATACCTCGCCATTGGTTGCCACGAATGACCATTTGCCGTCTTTTACGGTGATGGTTTTGATGTTTTTGACCTCCAACACCAGAATCCCCTTGCCGGGTATCAGGATAATGAAGTCTGTTTCATAATTAGTGTAATAGCGCTTTTGGATATGAAAAAAGAACCGCCACAAGTCATGTATGACAATCCAGCTATCCGGCAGGTTATCTCTTAAAAAATCGTACACCAACCTTTCACCTGCTGCGCCTGCAGTTGTGCTTTTACTGGTGAAACATGCGGGAAACATTAAAGCCATGGTAGTGATGTTGTGTGGGGGTGTAAGTTGCCACATTCTACCATATTTTTAACCCAATCGCAAGTGGAAATCACAGCAGTTCTGCTGCTGCTTCCAGCTTTTTGACAGACGCGCGCCCTTTTGCTGCTAAGGTGGGGGCAAATACGGAGAGCCGGTACTCTGCTACCATGAGTCCGTAAGCCAGCCAAGCGGGGGATGCTGCGTGGCGGGGGTATTGCTCATAAAAATCTGCGCGAATGGCGGCGTTGAGGGTGTCTATGCGCTCCAGCTCGCGAATGGCGGGTTGCTGGGCAATTTTCTGCAACCGCATGAGGATGCCGCGCGCAAAGCGCGAGAGGTCTTGCAGGTTTTCGGGCGCGGCATCAGAGATGAAGAACGGGCGGGTAAGCCATTGCCAATCTCGCTGCAAATCCTCTGCAATGCGGGCGGCATAGCGGTCTCCGGCTGCGGTGAGGCTGTATTCTCTCAAGGCGCGGTCGGTTTCAGCCAATTGCTCCCACAATTTGTTAAGCGGGCCGGCAATGGTATCATACAGGCGTTCTCGCATGCGGGTGCAGGCTGCTTCAAATTCTTCTGCCGTGCGGGGGAGGGGGGCACACAGTGCAGCATCCATAGCAGCATAGATGGTGTCTGCCGCATTGTTTTTGGGGGCTGCACCCAGTGTGGTGAGTGCCAGTTTTGCCTCCATTGACTTGAGTGGCAGCTTTTTGCGGATGCCGTTGATGAAGTCGCCATGTTTGATGAGCGCCAGCCTGCGCACGCCGAAGCGGTGGGCGCGGTCTGCCTCTGCCTGTGTGGGGAACACCTTAATACGCACGCGCTCGCCGTCATCTTGCAATGCCGGGTAGCCTTGGCCGGTGCCCACCTCTACCGTGGCGGGCAGGGCACCGCAATCCCAGCGGGTCATGGGGGTGGCAGAGAATGTGCGAGAGGCCTGCTTTTTGAATCGTTTTTGCTGATATTCTGCCAAATGCTCGCGCAAGGCTGCGGCATCTGTGCCGAAGGCAAGCTCATCGCCATTGTCATCGCATACCCAAATCTTAGTTACCAGCTCCGCAGGTAGGCGAGAGAAATCAAACTGCTGGGCGTTGCAGAACTTTTGTGTGCGGCGCATAACAAACTCTGCAAGCGCTTGCCCCAAGGGGCGGTCCGGCTCGCGGTCATACCAATCCTCTGCAAAATCATCTGCGGCTTCGCCAATGGGCATCAGGAAGTTGCGTACATCTTTAGGTAGCGTGCGCAGTAGTATCTCTGCGCGGTCTGCCAAGTGGGCTTGCACCCCCCAGCCGGGCAGCCAATCCGGGAAATCTGCCAGTTGGTCAACATGCACACCCAGGGTGATACCGTCGTCTGCCTCGCCCGGGGCATGGCTGTAATACACGGGGTACTCGCCGCCCGCCACTTGCAGCTCATCCGGGTATAAATCTGCCGGGGCATCATCTTCTCCGGGGTAAACGCAATCGCTATACGGGATGAATAGGTATTTTGCGTCTTTCTTTTCCTCTTTTTCTCGCCAGTTGCGCAGTGCTTTTTCACTGGCGCAGTCTTTCGGCAAGCGCTCGGCCAAAAAGTTGTAGACACCCTCGCTGCACCATATGAGGTCTCGGCGGCGTAGCTTGGCTTCTACGGTGCGTACCTCCTCTCTCATGTTTTCCAAATGTTTGAGGAAAGGGGGCGTGTCTTTTAATTGGCGCTGCATGATGCCGTCCCGAATCATGATTTCTCTTGCTGCGGGCAGGTTGATGCGGGCATAGCTGATGCGCCGGCCATCTATAATGGTGAGTCCGCCACATGTTACTCTTTCTTTGGCAAATACTTGCCCTGCTGCGCGATCCCACGCGGCATCATAGGCGTGGTGAGAGCATAACTGCGGCGCTATTTGTTCTACCCAAGCGGGGTCTAACACGGCACAGCGGCGCATGAACAGGCGGCTGGTTTCTACCAGCTCTGTGCCGAATATCCATTCTGCCCGCTTTTGCCTGCGGAACATTCCGCTGCCCGGGAAGATGGAAAAATCTCGCCCACCGGCGCCGCGATACACTTTTTCTTCTGCACGCCAGAACCCGAATTGCAGCGGTGCCCCGGCAAGGATGGCGCGGTGTATCATCTCGGGGGTGGCTTGCTCGGTTTCTGCCGGCAGGGCGGGTATGCTCCACCGCATAGTATCTTGCAGGGCGGCAGAGAGGTCTTGCTCCAGATTATGCCACTCTACCATGCGCAGGAAGCTCAGGTAATTTTTGCTGCACCATTTGCGTAGCTGATTGCGGTTGAGGTTGCGCTTGGTTTTGAACTCCAGAGAGCTGCGCCAAAGCGTGAGCATGGAGATGAAGTCGCTGTCCGCATTTTTCCACTGCGCATGCGCTTGGTCTGCCTGCGTGGCAAAGTCTTGCGGGCGCTCGCGGGGGTCCATAATACTTAAACCGGCAACAATCACCAGCAGCTCGGGCAGGCAGTGTTGGTGCTCTGCCTCAAGCAACATACGCCCCAAGCGCGGGTCTAAAGGCAGGCGTGCCAAGCTGCGCCCGGTTTGGGTGAGCTTTTTGTGGCGGTCCAGTGCGCCAATCTCGCGTAGCGTTTTGTAGCCCTCGTTCACCAAGCGGGGGCTTGGGGGGTCCGGCAGGGGGAACTCCCCCAGCGGGGGGAGTCTCAGGTCTGCCATGCGCAAAATAACACCTGCCAACGCACTGCGTTTGATTTCGGGGTCGGTGTAGGCATCTCTCGCATCGAAATCCGTTTGGGAATACAGGCGAATGCAAACACCCTCCGTCACACGGCCACAGCGGCCTGCGCGCTGCCGTGCACTGGCTTGAGAGATTGGCTCTACCTGCAAGCGTTGAATTTGGCGCCCGGGCAAATAGCGAGAGATGCGAGCCAACCCGCTGTCTACCACATAGATGATACCCGGTATGGTGAGCGAGGTTTCTGCAACGTTGGTAGCCAGTACAATGCGGCGAGTTTTGCCGGATGGGTGAAAGATGCGCTGCTGCTCTGCAAGCCCCAATCGGGCGAAAAGTGGCAGAATATCGGTGCGGGGCAGGTTCAGCGCGTTAAGCTCATCTGCGCAGTCGCGTATTTCTCGCTCGCCGGGCAGAAAGACGAGCACGTCTCCCCGTTCATCGTACTCCGACAACCATTGCACGGCACGTGCCACGTGTTGTGGCAATTCTTCATCCGGGTGCCGTTGGGGCATGTAGTGGTAATCTACGTGGTAGGTGCGCCCTTCTACGTTGATAACGGGTGCGTTGTTGAAAAACTCAGAGAACGCGCCCGCATCCATGGTGGCGGATGAGATGATGAGCTTGAGGTCAGGCCGCCGCTCTAACAGCAGTTTGAGATACCCCAGCAGAAAATCTATGTTGAGGCTGCGCTCATGGGCTTCGTCCAAAATGATGGTGTGGTACTTGCGCAGGTCTCGGTCGTCTTGCGTTTCGGCCAGCAGAATGCCGTCCGTCATCAGCTTAAGCTTGGTATCACGCCCTGTTTTGTCGTCGAAGCGCACTTGGTAGCCCACGTAGCTGCCGATATCACAGCCTACTTCTTCGGCAATACGGCGCGCCACGGCAACAGCAGCCAAACGGCGGGGTTGGGTACAGCCCAGCATGCCGCGGCGGTTGCCTGCTACCTCGAGGGCAATTTTCGGTAGCTGGGTAGTTTTACCGCTACCGGTTTCGCCGACTACTACAACAACCCTGTTGTTGCGCAAGGCCTCTGCAATTTCACGCCGCCGCCGAGAAATCGGAAGGTCGGGGTATGTAAAGCGTGGTTGTGGCGTGGGGGCGTCCATTTCTTACCATTCCTGTACCGCGCCGCCTGCCATGCGGGATTTCTCTGCTAAAAAGACAATGCGGTGGCCGTATACGGAGTCTTCCAACAGCGTTTTACCGGGGGAGGTAGGCTCGCCTCGCAGGTAGGCGATAAAATCTAACACTATCTCGCGGTCTCCTCCTCCATGGTGACAGCCCTCTTGGCTGGCAGAAATATCTACCATGTGTTGTACTCGCCCCGTGGGGGCCTCCGGGGCAATGTGAGAAATGGTGAAACGCCCGGATTCAAAGTTGCCATAAAGCTCACCTTTGGTGCCGATGATATGGATATTGCGGGTAGATACGGAGGCACCGCCCGTCATGGAGAAGGTGCCCGTTGCCCCGTCTTTGAAATGAAGGAGTACGGATTGGTGGTCAACGATATCGGTCTCGCACCGATAGACGCAACGGCTGTAGGGGTTACAGGGGGCGCTGAGCAGTTTTTCTTTAGCCTCATCCGTTTCCGGCGGGGCGCAGTTGCTGTCATACCATATATTATCAGCCCATCTCTGTGGGTTTTCGATATAGAGACGGCGGGCAGAGTAGGGGCAATCCCTCTCTACCGGGCAATCGTTAATGCAGTGGGTGCCCGCACCCTGCGGTGCATGTGTGGGCACAAATTGATACATGCTGCCCACGCTGCAAATGCGTTGCGGCGGGTTGTCGCCCATGAGCCATGCCATCAAATCCAAATCATGGCTGCACTTGGTCAGCAGCATGCCCGAGCCGCATATCTCTGCCGAGGCATACTTGCCACGCACAAAGGATACGCTTTCGTGAAAGTAATTTACCTGAGCCGTCATCTGAATATTGATGACGTGGCCAATCTCTCCGCTGCAGAGAGCCTGTTTGATTCTCTGGTAAAATGGCGCGTAGCGCAGTACATGGCATACCATGACGGTGCGGCCGGTTTCTCTTGCACATTGCAACAGTACCTCTGCCTCTTCTTCATTGAGTGCAAATGGCTTTTCCAACAGCATGTCGTAGCCGTGCCTCAGCAGGGGCAGAGATGTGCTTACATGCAACCTGTCCATCGTGCCGTTGATGACGGCATCTGCATATTTCGGCTTGGCTACCAATTCTTCAACGGTGCAGAAGCATTGGTCGTCATCCAGCCCGAAGGTGAGGCGTGCGTATTCTCTCCGCTTGGGGTCTGTATCTACCACCCCCACAATCTGCAGCAGCTCGGGGTTGGTGAGTGCCACACTTGAGTATATCATGGAGCGCACACCCATGCCCACTACGATGACTCGCAGCGGTGGCTTACGCATGCCCTGTATACCCTTGCTCATGCTTATTTCCCCCAGCGTTGGGTAATGCCGCTGTAAGAGTCTATGCGGCGGTCGCGGAAGAAGGGCCAAATGCGGCGGTGGTCTTCAAGCGCATTCAAATCCAAATCTGCATAGAGAATGGTGCGCTCTTTTACCGGGGCTTTTGCCACAATCTGCCCGCAGTAGTCTGCCACAAAACTTTGTCCCCAGAAGGTGGTTTCACCCTCTACCCCGCAACGGTTAACGGCGCATACATAGCAGCCATTGGCCACGGCATGCCCGCGCTGTACGGTTTCCCATGCGCAGTGTTGGGCGGTGTAGAGCTCTTCTTCCCCGGGAATCCAGCCGATGGCTGTGGGGTAGAAGATGATTTCAGCCCCTTGCATGGCGGTAAGGCGGGCGGCCTCCGGGTACCATTGGTCCCAGCAAATGAGCACACCGATACGGCCGTAGAGTGTATCAAAGCATTTGTAGCCCAAATCGCCCGGGGTGAAGTAAAACTTTTCTTCAAATCCGGGGTCTTGCGGTATGTGCATCTTGCGGTACATGCCCAAAAATTTGCCGTCGGCATCTATTACCCAAGCTGTGTTGTGGTATATACCGGTAGCGCGCTTTTCAAAACCGGCGGCTACGATAACCACTTTCAGCTCTTTGGCCAGTTCGCACAGCTCATCGGTCCATTCTCCGGGGATGGGGTCTGCCGTGTTGAAAAGCTCACAATCTTGAGTGCGGCAGAAGTACAGGGTGGTACACATCTCTTGCGTGCAAATAATTTGCGCACCGCCGGCTGCGGCCTCGCGGATGGCTTGCATCTGCATACGCTTATTTTCTGCCGGTTCTGCTACGGCCTCTTGCTGAATCAATGCAATTTTGGGCATGCGCACAGTATACCACGCTTGCTCTCTGTGTGCAAGCCGTATGCCTTATTTTGAGAGAAAATCAGGGTAAAATTACGTGCAGCCAACGTACTTTTTGTAATTGGCGTATCACTAATGCCAATACAAGATAGATAATGATTGCGCCTACCGTTCGAAATAAGATGGACCCCGGGGCTATACCCAGCGAGACGAATAAAGATATTGCATATGAGTGGGTCAGATAAATTCCCAATGCTGCCGGTTGAATGTAGAGAATTGCTTTTTTCACCATGTTCAACTTTTCCAGCTGATGGGAGAGTTGCTTTATGAACACAAAAACGGCACATGCTTGTAGCACTGTTGTTATGTATGTGTAATTTTTAAAAAACGGATAAATTACGCCTATTCGAAGAGAGCATATATAGGTGAATGAGAAATGAGAAATCGTAGATGCCAAGCCAAGAATGTATATTGTGATTCTGACTTTTTTTGAGAGTTCTTGATGATGTAAGATGTAGCCTAAGAGCGGATATATTAAAAAACCACCGCAAATAGGTGAATTCAGGCTTATGGGGATATCTTGTACTCCCCAATCTCTCATGAATCCGAATATGCTTATGGTGACTAGGCCCAAGCTCGCCATGTAGGTAAAAGTCGGAATCTTGTTTTTTATATCCGCTAAAACCGGAATACACAAATAAATGGCGAACAGCGGCATAAAAAACCAATATATGCCCATATAGCGATGATTCAGAATATCTCCGATAAGTGAAATTTCCTTCTCCGGTGATTCATATAATGTAACACCGAGTGCCACCAACGACCAAACAATAAAGGGGATGCCGGCCTTTGTTGCGCGTTTTATGAAAAACTCTTTTGTGCCATAGCGCTTTTTATAATCTATCAGGGTACAACCTGATATCATGAAAAAGATAGGAACGGCAAAATAGAATAAAGTTTCTATGATTGTTGCGGATAACCAATGGCTTCCGGTCGGCCCTTCCCAAAATATCCCGTTGCAGTGTAGCATTACTACCGCAAATGATGAGACTACGGTAAGAACGCTGATATAAAAATAATTCGTTTTATTTGAGCTTTCCATTACTCTGAAATCTTTTTCGGGTATTGCTTCAAGTTGCTCGGTATCCAATCTTGCGGAAAATCGCTACCGTTTTGCAACGCCGAACGTATGGCTGAAGATGACGCCGGGTGTGCGCCCGAAATAAAAGTGGCACGTACGCCATCGCGTGGTTGCGGGGGCGTGCCGCGATGGTATACGATGAAGTGCAGGTGCTCTGTCAGGTAATCATAGTGCGCCCACTTGTGCAATTGTTCCCACTGGTCTGTACCCATCAACCAGTAGAGCTCATCTTGGGGGTGTTGCTGTTGCCATACCTCCACAATTCGCCAGCTCCAACTCGGCGGGGGGAGTATCAAATCTAAGTCCGACACCGTAGCCCAAGGTAAGTTTTGGGTGGCGCGGTAGAGCATATCAAGCCTCTGTTCTGCACAGAAGTAGGCGCTCTTACCTGTTTTAAATGGCGAACACGCCGCCGGCAGAAATACCACTTTTTCTGCCCCTCCTTGCGTAACTGCTGCCTCTGCAATGGCTAAATGCCCCGTGTGTATGGGGTCAAATGAACCGCCGAATAAACACGTCTTCATGGTGCGGATTATAATCCCTCGGTGTCTTTGTAGGGTAAGAAACACCCCACGGGTACCTTGACGAAGGTAAGCTCCCTCTTAAGGCGGCGGTAGTGGTTGATAAAGGCGGTGAGGTCGCCGTAGTTTTTTGCGGTTTTGGGAATGCCCTGCTGGCCGCAATTCACCAAAATGTTGTAGTGCAATTCTGCGTGCAAATGTGCGGGGAACATGCCGTTGTTGGTACCGATGGTGCCGATTTGTTCTCCTCTGCCCACTAATTGTCCCAGTTTCACATCTATGCGGTCCAAGTGTGCGTAAAGTGATTGGCAGCAAAGGACGCGCCCGCTTTTCGGGTCGCGGAAAGCGTGGCGCACAATAACCACTTTGCCCCAGCGCCCTTTGGCATCATCTGCGTAGGTTACCAAGCCATGGCCGATGGTGTACACCGGGTCTCCCAGGTCTGTGTTGCCGCCGCCGTTGCCGTTCCAGTCCTCGCCCAAGTGGCGTGGAGATTTCAAACGCAGTCCGCGTGCTTTGTAGTAACCGTCTCCATTAGGCTTGCCTACGGGAAAGTCAAAGCCATCTGCCAGAGGTACCAATGCCCACTTGCCGTCTTCAGAGAACTTTGCCCACACAACAGCTTCTGCTTGTTGTGCAAGTATGCCCATGCAGAAGGCTGTTGCGGTCAGGAGAAATCGAAAAAAACGTACCATGCACTCATTGTATCATAACATGTTTCTCCCTATCAAGAAGCAATCGCGCCATGCCGCATTGTTTTTTTATGCGAGATGCCGAAGCTCATCAAAACGTGGCGCAGATTACTTACTCATCAAGTAATCTGCGCCGTATGGTTTTGTTGTTGATGTTTATGCAGATGTGCCGTTTCTCAATTTTTCGACTTCATTGAGGAGGTTCTGCAAGTTTTCATATCTTCTCACCCCTATGAGTCCTCGGTCATACAAGTAATTCAAGGGGGCTTCCGGCATCTCCTCAAGGCTTGCCAGATGCTTGGCTGTCAGTTCCTCAAAGGTTGTCTCTGTATCTTCGCGGGGGATGATAAATCCGTTTGCGCGGGATTTTTTTGTGAAGCGGAGGAATAATATCTTGAATTTTTTGCTATGAAAATGCAGATAATGAAGCATGAGATGGTCTGTCCACGGGTATCCGGCTACCTGTGGCAAGTTCTCAACCTGCAGTAAATCGCTCATCAGGAGCAGGGGCTCGGTTACCAGCTCTGCTATGGCATTGTCGATGCTCTCTGTATCGAAGTGGATTAAGTCCCGACGCACAAAGGTTGTGTTGTTGATGCGGGTACAGACTTCATATATTCTGTCAAGCGGCATGGAGGTCTTTTTGAGCTCTTCCTCCAATTGCAGCAAGTCATCCATGTCAAAACTCTCTCTCTCTCTGCAAAAATCAATAAAGATTTCCGGTGTTGTTATGGTGTTTTCATTACCGATAAATGATTTGTGGAAGTTGAAAACATCACTTAATTTGTAACGAAGAATGGCAAACACGGAGAATATGCTCAGGTAGGGATGTTCTGCTAACGAGATGATGGCAGAGTCCTCTTGCCCCGGTGTTTCTTGTGTAAGCATTTCAAATAACGCCCCGGAGGAAAGGTAGTCCTTTTCCTTTAAAATATCGTGTATTTTGAGAGCAATGCGGACAAGGTTTACCTCACTGATTTTAACGATGTCGGCATGAAATAATTTTTCTTTTCTGGGGTTAATGATGCCTTTCTTCCAGCCATAACGCGCGAGCGTAATCTCTAAACATGTGTTTGAGAGATACGGCAGCTTGGCTTGCAATTCTTCCTCAGATATAGGTGCCCCTTCTTTTTTCAATATATCGCAGATGTAATCAGCTATGTAGTCTGCGTCTATTTTTTTCGGCTGAGAAGCCGGCACTACGTGCCGTTTTTCGCATCGGAACAGGGTGCCCTGTTGGCCTTTTAAACAGTTGATTAACAATGACTCCGTTATTTTGTTTCTGTATGTAGGGGCTTCTCTTTGTATTTGCTCGAGAATTTTATCATATGATACCGCCGGGCTGCCATGCTGAAAGCCTGCTTCAATGTAATTGAACACAATGGGGGCAATTTCTTCCGTAATTACCTTATCTGCCAAAATCAGCACGGAGCCTTCGCTCTCTTGTACCATTAATTGTGAGAACGCTTCTTGCAGTTGCTCTTCGTTATAGAGAAGATTTGTCTTATATTTAATTCTCCATGCATTGTAAATCTTGGGTATATCTTCCTTAGAAGAAGGATCCCATTTGCCGTTGAACTGTTCTGCAATAAGCGTCAATAGCTCTGCTGTATCTCGTTGGTAGGCTTCCGTATCAACTAATTCAAATTGAGACAGGAAGTTGATATAATACATAAGCGGGCTGCCCAGTAAACGCCGTGTTTCAGATTCTGCCAATATGCAAAGTCTGGCGTATATTACTTCTCGTAAATCTTTTACGTTGTATAAGTCAATCCCCAATTCTTTTTGAGAAATGGCATTTGCAGAGTTGAGCTGGAACACATACGTGCGTGTGCTCTGCTCAGGAAGATTTTTATTTTCAATCAGCCATTTACGGTATTTTGCGGCTACTTCTTTAGCATCGCCCATGATAAGAACCGGGCGGTGAGCGGGGTGCGTTGGCTTATAGGGCAATTCTAACGGGTGTATGTTTTGTTGCAGGGCTGCCATGCTTTCTATCAGATACTGCCCATAGGTGTCCGTATATTTACGTGAGGCTTGCGTATTAAGCAGATATTCTAATGCGTAATTATCTGTGTAAACGTGTATTACTGCTGCCAGATTTTCTTCTGCCGTGCCTTCTGCAAATGAGGTATAGCCGTACGAAGTTGCAAAGTCTGACAGCTTTTGAATAAACGTTATTTGGGTCTGTACGGTTGCAAGCCTGTTGCCCGCGTTAAGGCTCCATATTTTGTAGTCGTTATAGCCGCCCTCTGTGCCGGTATTGCTGCCGTTATCATCGGCTTCCGTCTCTTTTTTCACTGTGCTGCTGAAGCAATAGGCTGCGTAACAGAGTAGGGCGCGTTGCTCGTCTCCGTATCGCTCAACTTCCGTCAATTTGCGGTTAATTATCGTTGCAGCGCTTGCTATGCTCTGTACTCCGAGCAAGCCGGTTTCTTCTTCCATCTTCTGTATGTTTTCAGCCATTTTTTTTGCTGTTGTGGATGACTGGTCAAAGATGTCTTGGGCTATGCTGTAGAAATCTGCAAGGTTGAAATGCTGCTCTTTCTGCGCTTCTTCTAATGTTAACTGCGCTGAATCGCCGGAAAGTATCCAATATGCCCGGACGTACATCAAGGCTTTTTTGAAGTCTTTATTTGTTTCTTCTGTGCCGTATTCCGTTTGCAAAATATTTTCAACTGCTGCAACATCCGCAAGCGGTATATTGAGTGGTGTGTTGTCTCGGCTGATGCTTTCAACCATTGCAACATATTTCTCTGCTGTGGTGGTTGTTTTGAAAAACGCGCAAAGCCAGTTCTTGAAATCTATGGTATTCATGTTGTTCTTTATATTAGGTAGTGTTGTTTTCTTGGTGTCGGGATGGTGGGTATGAGGGTATTATACAGCAATATAAAATCAAAGTCAATAATAAAATCAAAAAAATACAAAATAATTTTTGCGTATGGCTTGATTACGCATTGCCTCAAAAAAACAGTCACCGAACTGACACTTCCCACGAGTTTGGCTGACACGTGAAAAGCTGGATGCCTCATAAATCAGGTATTAACATATACACATGTCACTCAAAATGAGCAAACAAGCAATAATAGAG
>JAZNGY010000211.1:0-6678 GCA_045576695.1 Akkermansia sp. | reverse complement strand
CAGGCTCCCGCCACTACCGAGCAGGCTCCCGCCACTACCGAGCAGGCTCCCGCCACTACCGAGCAGGCTCCCGCCACTACCGAGCAGGCTCCCGCCACTACCGAGCAGGCTCCCGCCACTACCGAGCAGGCTCCCGTCACTACCGAGCAGGCACCCGCTGTTGAGGAGCCCGCAGCTGCTTGATATAAAGTTTTTATCTCATCAAACTGCGCTTGCCATATCAGGTAAGCGCAGTTTTTATTGTCAGAAAATCAACTGAAAGTAAAATGACGAGCTCATGGATGCGCCCGCCCCGGTGCATAGCGAGCGTCTCCCGGCAAACCCTGATCTGTCGGCTTGACTAACTCAATGTGTGGGCAAGGATTTACTCGCCTGTTTTAATGGTGAGCATGGCAGAGGCCCACTTGGCGTCTGCGTGTTTATCAATCGTTTTGAATAGGTCAATAGTGTTACGCTCCACCTCGCCAAGAACGCTCATGCTATCACGTTGCTTGAGGTGGTTTTGCCAAACGGGAATCCAGTTTATTTTATCGGTACACGCAATGGCCAGAATGGTATCTACCCCATAGGGCATGTCTACATAAAGTTCGTAGGGGCTGTTCGGACCGGACGGTGGCACCTGAAGCTCTTGTCCTGCCTGCAATTTATTGTAAGCACCGCCCTCGCCGGGCACAAGCATGACTGCCTCGTTATTGCTGTCATATTGAATCAGGAAAAAGTAGCAGTCCTCTTCAGCTTGTATGCTGAAACGCAGCAAGTCGCCGGCTTCTATGGTGGGCGTAGAATTGAGTAATTTGAGACTCAATGCAAAATCATTCGGCAGCCCCAAAGAAGTGGCCGGTACAGAGGGATCTCGTTTTACCTTGACACCATTTGCAGAGCCTCGGTGTTTAATTTCTTTGGGTTTTGCTGTGATGGGGTCTGTGCTCAGCCTGCCCGCTGCCGTGTAAAACGGGCGGGGGGCAGCGCGTTTTACCAGCGCTTTACGCGGGGGCGGGGGAATGAATTTTCTTTTGGGCTTGGGGGTAGTAGCAACAGCGGTGCGGGGCGCTTCTTCCTCGGTAGCTGTTCTATCTACCGTCAGTGCTGCTGCGGGCTGCACCTCTTCCTCGGCCGGTGATTCCTCAACCTGCGCTTCGCTCACCGGCTGCTCTTCATACTCGGGGTATTCTTCCACCGAGGCCGCTGTAATAACCTCATCAACCGGGGCGGCGGGCGTTTCTCCGGGGCGGTGCTCAAGTATAAGCTTGCAGTTACCCACGCGGTATTGTTTACCGGGCAATACCAGAATTTCTTGCGCACGGGTATCATTTTCAAAAATACCGTTGACTGAGTTATTATCCGTAAGCAAGGCGCAAGATTCTCCCATGGTCAAAATGCAGTGCACGCGCGAGAGGTGAAGCTCGCCGGGTAGGGAAATTTCACAATCGGTAGAGCGCCCGATACGGTATTGAACACCGGGCGTGGGATCCAGCTCAAAAGTAGAGCAGATATTGTCGCTGTTGATGATGGTGAGAGAAAGCATGGGTATCAGAAGTCAATGGTGATGCCTTTTTCCTGAGCCTGCTCTTGCAGAACAGTGAGAATCTTGTCGCCAAGGTCGCCGGAGGCTTTTTGCTCGTTATAGTATTGTAAGAGTCTGGTACGGCGGTCGGCTTCGCCTTTGATAAAGGCGATAATTTCTTCATCGCTCTTGCCGCGCAATTCGACGGGCAGGTTGCCTCTACCGCCCAGGGTTTCGATGCTGAACTCATCTTCGGGGGTGTGGCGGTAAATTTCAATGGCATCCCACTCATACCCCTGCAGAATGCGGCGCTTGTTCTCTATGACCCATTTTTGCAACTTCTTGGGGTTGCCGCCGGGCGGGGGCTCAGCTTTTTTTATCATATCAATGTAGCGTCGCTGTACCGCCGGCGGGCCGATGGGCAGGGGAGGGCAGTTATGCAAGGCTTTGAGCGTGTTGTATATGTCTTCTTGCGATACCTCGGGAGCAGCGCCCTCCGTGATATTGAGGGTCAGGCCCACGCCACGCCCCAGCTCTGCGGCTTCCTCCCATTCTGCATCCGGGGGGCCACAGTGAATGGTATTGATGATGATGTTTTTCTTATTGGCCTCTTCAATAGCCTCTTTGTAATCTTTGGTGCCTTGGTTAAAAGCCTCGTTACCTGCAATGAAGATAACCTTGAGCATGTCATCTCTGTCTCGCTGGTTCCAGGGGAAGTTTTTGTTATCGCTGGCAAAAGCGATAGCGGCACCGCATTCTTCAATGGAGCCATCGCAGGCTACTTTTTCTAAGCGCGCGCGAATTTTGCGCACTTGCGTGGTAAAGGGAGAAAGCTTCATGGGTGCGCCGTTTTTCATGGCTTGCCCGTAGATGACAATGCCCACGTTTACCTTGGTCTTTTTGCCGTTGAGTTTGGCGTTGCTGAGGGTGGTGAGCACTTTTTCCATGGAGGCAGAGGCCGCATTGAACAGCTCAATCATACTGCCGGATGCATCCAGCACCAGTACCACTTGAATATCGTCATTGTAGCCGGGTCCTCCTTTGCCACTACCGCTGCCATCACCATCGCCATCTCCTCCGCCCGAGCCAAAGCCGTCACCATCGCCATCGCCTAAATCTGCGAGCCCGAATCCGAAATCTCCCGTTCCCATGCTGTCGGATAATCCGGCGCCGAGGTCATCAATCTGAGCCGAAATATTTATCTGGGCAACGGAGTCTGTAGCAGAAATCACCACACTGGACGAGCTGGCGGCCGGCGGGCTGCTTTCTGAGGCAACGGCGTTTTCTGATCTGTGGGAGCGGCGGCGGGTTTCCGCCTGCTTTTTTTCCGGCGGGCTGTATGTTACAAATGAACTGTCTCCATCATCGGAAAAATAAATTTTGTATAGTTGGAGGGTAACTCCGGTGCCGGTGATACAGAATAAAGCGCTGAAGAATGCCAAAAGAAGTATGCGCCGTATGATAGCAGCTCGCTTTCTTTTGATTCTGTTTGTCGGGCGTACGTGAATTGCCATGGGCGTCAGTCTTTCTTTTGCGGTTGCAGCCCTGCAGCTTTGAGGGCATTGGTGGCGGCTTGGTCTTTTGCCAATTTGGCATAATAATGGGCAGTGTGACCATCTTTATCCGTGGCGTTAAGTTGGTCCGGGGATATGCCCTCGAGCACCGCTGCAAGGGTTTCTTCATCTTCGCTGAGCGCGGCGTGCATCAGCGCCGTTTCGCCGCGTGAATTTCGTGTAGCGGGAGAAGCCCCCAATTTTACCAGCTCTTTGTACAGCTCTGCATCGCCGCGGCGCGCCGCTTCATGCAGCGGCAAGTTGCCTTCTGCATCCTCCTGGTTAAGCAAATCAACGTGACGAGCTGCAATTTTTTTAGCGCTTGAGGTCTCTGCCAGTCGCATAATCAAGCAGAAGTATGAGGTTCCATCTGCCGTGTTCATTTTTTTCAGAGATTGGGCTTTGTTAAACCAAGCGCTCAGGCACTCGACGTGCTTTGCGCTCATCAGTTTGCGGAAGATAGGTGCGCCATCTGTAAAGATGATTTCGGTCTCGTTAAGCGCGTTCAACAAGTCTGCCACGGCATTGTCGTTGCAATGCTCTACAGCCAGTTCAATGAGGGGGGTGCCATCACTCATGCGGTTACCGGCATGTGCGCCGTACATCATAAGGCGGTCGAACAGGGTGTTGTTTCCTTCTTTAATGGCAAGCCCGAGGGGGGGCTCGCCGTCAATCGGCCAGTCTGCCCCGGCTCCGCAATCCAGCAAAATAAGAATTTCGTCCTGATTACGTGCAGCAAAAGCAGCTTTCCATCGATCTTTGAGCAAATCGCTTATGGTCGTGCCATCTCCCATCTTTTCGTAGGCCATGACCCCGTTGCCTTTTTTATCCGTAATCATCAAATCAGGCGCTTCTCGCAACACCATTTGGGTGGCCGCGTCATTGCCGAGAGCCGCCACCAGCATAAGCAGGGTGCGCCCTTGTTCATCTTGTAAATCTATTTTGCCACTTTTTTTGACCTTGGGTGCCAGTGCGCGTATGGCAGATTCATATTTCTGGCAGCGTTTTTTTTCCTCGTTGATATCCTTATTCAGCTCCTTGACATAGTCTCTTTGCTCCTTATCCCCCTGAATCTCATCATGCTCTTGTTTCAATTTTGCCAGTTTGGTGCTGCCGTGGTCTATGAGCTTTATAAGGGTCTTGTCATCCAGATTCAATGCTTGCGAGCTCATCACTGCACAAGTCATCAACAAGACGGAGAAAAATCTATGTAATCGGAGGAGACGCATAAGGATTCTCTCCATATACTACCAATTGTTATGCCGTACTGCAAGCTCAGAGTGCAGCTGTTGACCGTTTTTTCTTGTTATGGCTGCCGAGTTTTGTATAATAGCGCCATGAAAGTGCTATTATCAGGCATTGCCACCGCCGTGCTGTTGTTGCCGTCTTGCATGGTTCTTACCTCTGAGGCCGTGGTGAAAAGCTGCATCTATGAGCCGCGCGAAGATAAAGAGCAAGAGCTGCAAATATACCGCATGGATGGTGCCTATTATTTGAAGCTGGGCGTGCGTTATGTGTGCCATGCAGATGCCGTGTGCGTTGGCGGTGCCATGGCTGTGCCTGATAGTGAGGTGAAGTTGCCCATCAGCTACCATGATGAACTCGCTCCCCAAGCCATGTATGTGCTGATGGATAGTGCCTCTGTAAAAGCTTTTCTCGGTGTGAAACCCGCCCGTCATCAAGATGCGGCACCCGGCTATTATACCGAAGATGAGTGGGATGCCACCCGCGCCACTCTTTGCAAGCCGATTCGCCCCCTGCCGAAAAACAGAATCAGTGTGTTCCGCGACCACCTGCTTGCGCCCGGTTGCTATTTGTGGGATTCTAAAGACGATAAATGGGACGCCCTGAACGTCTATTTACCCACCATCCGCGGGTGGGATGCCGCCTACAAATACCCCTTGGCAGCTTTGCTGGCGGTAGGTGTAGATGTGCCCGGCACGGTAGTTGCCACGGCTGCGGTCATGGCCGGTTCTTTGGTGGCCGCCCCGGTGATGGTGCCGGTTCAAGCTATGTCTCAACAAACTGACGCAGAATGATGAATATGAAAAAATGGAGCCTGATACCCGCAGCATTCGCGCTGATGCTCAGCTCGTGTATGTGCACTACCTCTGAAGCTGTGCTGCAAACCTGCAATTTTGAGCCCGAGCAGGTACAGGATGAGCCGTATGCCTTTTACCGCAAGGGCGAGCAATACTACCTTGCATGCCATGTGGACTATAAGTGCGAGGCCGATGGCTTGGAGGTAGGCAGCGTGCTGCCGGGCATTGGTGGGCCGAGAGTCAAATTACCCGTGGAGGTGAAGCGTGAGCCGCTGCGCAAACAATATTATTTTCTGTTGCCGCCTGCCGTGGCGCAGCAAGTGCTGGGGGTAGAAGTAGCTGCACCGCCGAAAGGCTCCCGCTATTGCATACCGGCAGAAGAATGGGATGCCACTGCCGCTCAGCAGGTTTGTTCCCCTGTTTCGCAAGCGGAAATCGTGTTCCGCACCGGGGAGGCACCTTGTCGATATGACTCGCAACTCTCTCAATTTGAAGTTTGTGTGCCCGCCTATCGTCCATGGGATTATTGGGTAAAAATGCCGGCAATGGCAACTCTGTTTCTGGGGGTAGATATCCCCTGTACACTGGTCAGTAATGTGGTATGGGTTTCCGTTGATATAGTTGCGTACTCCTTCGTTGCTATAGCTCAGCCGTGTGTCGAACCGATGGAAGTTAAAACTGCAGAATAAAATGCTCACGAAATTAAAATGTGCATTGGTTTCTGCCGCGATGCTGTTGTTGGCATCTTGCTCGTGTCACTTTTCATCTGCCCTCAAGGATACGTGTGATTTTTATCCGGTGGAACAAGAGGATTCGCGGTATGATGTTTACCTCTCAGCGGGGCAGTATTACCTGCTTTGCGAGGTGTCGCATGAATGCGAGCATGAAAAATTGAGATATGGGGCTGTGCTAGTTGCTCCTGATGATGCGGAGAGTTTTTACCTGCCGATTAGTGTTAAGCGCGAGCCTGTACAGCGGCGCTATTATGTGCGCCTCAGCCCGGAGGCCGCGCTGGGTTTATTGGGGGTAAAGGTAGCCCCCGCCCCCGAAGATACACCGTATTGTATAGCGGAGGAAGATTGGGATGCCGCGGCGGCCAAGAAGATTGCCTCCAAGGTGAAATTGTCTCAGGTTGCTGTCCTTGATGGGGATGAATTTTGCCGGTATTATGATGATGCGCCCGGCACCGAATGCTATTTATTTGTGCCACAGTATAAACCCTGGGATTATTGGGTAAAAATGCCCTTTTGCGGATTGTTGCTTGTGGGGGTAGATGTGCCTTGCACCGTGCTCGGCACAGTGGGCGTGTTTGTTGGTGCTATGTTTTAGGATACCCCGCAAAAAACGCACCACCTCCGATAGCGCAGCCGCTGCCCGATAAATGGGCCGTTAGACTCCGTGCGCGGTCGCAGTATTGCCACGCTGCCCCCACTCTCACATCGTATTGCCTCAAAAAAAACAGTCACCGAAAAGTGGATGCCTCAAAATTGCGGTCACCGAAATTCTAGCGGATAATTGACTAAAAAACAAGGCAAATCCACCATTTTTCTGCCCCAAAATGACAGCGAGCGTAGCGAGT
>JAZNGY010000210.1:0-2037 GCA_045576695.1 Akkermansia sp. | reverse complement strand
ATGAGTTGCCGCTGTCATTACGGCTGTATGCCTAACTATTACTTCGTATTTTGAATCTCTTAACTCGTACTTCAAATTACCTGGCTCATCTTCTTTACAACTTTCCACAAAAAACCGGTGTCATGGTATCACCCCCACGGCACCGGTAAAAAAGTTTGTTGTGATATTCGGCTTGTATGAGTGTTAAACTTTAAACATCAAAAATTCAACATCAAACATTACTTCTTCATTGCCGCGCGGATAAGCTCTGCGCACTCGGTATGGTCTTCACTTTCGGCTTCTTCAAGGGCTGAATCAAGGTCAGTAGCGCCTTTGGAGAGCATTAACCGTACGATATCCATATGCCCACCACTTGCAGCGCCCCAAAGCCCCGCGTTGTAGTCAGTAGCGCCTTTGGAGAGCATTAACTGTACGATTTCCATATGGCCGCCCATGGCAGCGGCTCTAAGCCCCTCTTCGTAGTAAGTAGCGCCTTTGGAGAGCAGCAACTGTACGATTTCCATGTGGCCACCCTTTGCAGCGCCCCAAAGCCCCGCGTTGTAGTCAGTAGCGCCTTTGGAGAGCAGCAACTGTACGATTTCCATATGACCACCCTCTGCAGCACCCCCAAGCCCCGCGTTGTAGTCAGTAGCGCCTTTGGAGAGCAGCAACTGTACGATATCCATATGGCCACCACTTGCAGCGCCCTCAAGCCCCGAGTCGTAGTCAGTAGCGCCTTTGGAGAGCAGCAACTGTACGATTTCCATATGACCACCCTCTGCAGCACCCCTAAGCCCATCGTTCGGTTTCGCGCCTTTGGAGAGCATCAACTGTACGATGTCCATATGACCACCCTGAGCAGCGCACCAAAGCCCCTCGTCGTAGTCAGTAGCGCCTTTGGAGAGCATCAACTGTACGATGTCCATATGGCCACCCAATGCAGCCCAATAAAGCCCCCTATTGTAGTCAGTAGCGCCTTTGGAGAGCAGCAACTGTACGATGTCCATATGACCACCCATGGCAGCGTCACTAAGCCCCTTATCCGGGTTAGCGCCTTTGGAGAGCAGCAACTGTACGATTTCCATATGACCACCACCAGCAGCGTCATAAAGCCCCCAGCCCGGGTCAGCGCCTTTGGAGAGCAGCAACTGTACGATGTCAATATGGCCACCCAATGCAGCGCCCTCAAGCCCCATGTTCGGCTTTGCGCCTTTGGAGAGCATCAACTGTACGATGTCCATATGCCCACCCAATGCAGCGCCACTAAGCCCCCAGCCCGGATTAGCGCCTTTGGAGAGCAGCAACTGTACGATTTCCATATGACCACCACAAGCAGCGCCCTTAAGACCCCTGCTAGGACTAGCGCCTTTGTCAAGGCATTGCAGAACCAGCTCTTTATTCCCGGCGGCAGCGGTACCCATGCAATAGCTACTAATGTGAAGACTGTCTTTCAGCTTATCGAAAGTAGCAGTATCACCCGTATACCCGGCGCGAAAAATTTTTATTTCCTTTTCCGAGGAACCCATCAATTTAAGAAGAAATGTGTGTTTCATCATGTTTTTAATGGTTGGTTATTGATAAAGAGTACCAAAAAATCAAAATCTATCAGCCAAGAAGAAAAATAACACGTTTTTTCATTCAATTCAAGCAGTATCTCGGCAAAAAGTGTAGAAGGCCCACAGATGACAATACAGGTAATGCCAATGGGAACCTCTGCATACCGGGGCACAGAAAAATGTATTTTTTAACGCTCTGCTAAACATTTCGGGTGATAAATCGGAGTTTGAATGTACGAATGACGATATACGAAGTTCAGAGTCTGGCGCCTGCGGCGCAGTGTTGCAAAGCCTCGCATGAGTTGCCGCTGTCATTACGGCTGTATGCCTAACTATTACTTCGTATTTTGAATCTCGTAACTCGTACTTCAAATTACCCGGCTCATCTACTTTACAACTTTCCAAAAAACCGGTACCATGGTATCACCCCCACGGCACCGGTAAAAACTCTTGCTGAGTTCTTCAGCGTGAATGCAAGTTAAACTTTAAACATCAAAAATTC
>JAZNGY010000209.1:0-22277 GCA_045576695.1 Akkermansia sp. | reverse complement strand
ATTCTTTTCTACCACTACCACGGGTTCCGCTGCTGACGCAGCTACACCACGTGGCTACCGGTCCGTCGCCCCGCTATCACGGGGCTCTTAAATTTGGTTCGCTACGCTCACAGTATCACATCAAACTGCCCGATAAATTAGCATTTATCGGGCTGCCACATCTATTAACTTTAATCTTTAACAGAGCCTTTCGTTTACGCCCTGAAATGAAAATAAGCTCACCCCTTATTTTCATTTCGGGCGCGAAATAGAAATAAGCGCGCGAAAAAAAGATAAAAATGCTGAGTGAATTTGATTGACAATAAGGGCAGAATGGTATATTCTGCCTGCCCCTGCTGATGCTGCAATATCAACAACGGGAGGCTGGGGGCGAGAGCGCAGCACCTTCCACAAACACGTGAGACCTGACATAAGGCTCACACAACACACATACATACAATGGTTAACGAACTCATTATAAAGATGGTGGAGGCCGGTGTACACTTTGGTCACCAGACCCGCAAGTGGCACCCGAACATGAAGAAGTACATTCTCACCCAGAAGAATGGCATCCACATCATCAACCTCGAGGAGACTGAGAAGTGCCTCGACAAGGCCTGCGCTTTCCTCGGCGAGAAGGCTGCTAAGAACAAGAAGATCCTCTTCGTAGGCTGCAAGCGCCAGGCTCAGGAGGCTGTTAAGGAGGCCGCAGAGGCCACCGGTCAATACTACGTCAACTTCCGTTGGCTGGGTGGTATGCTTACCAACATGGCAACCATCAAGAAGAGCATTGCCCGCCTCGACTACCTCGAGAACCTCGACAAGCAACCCGAGTACAAGCAGATGTCCAAGAAGGAGCTTGCCTCCCTTGCTCGTGAGCGCGAGAAGCTGCAGCGCAACCTTCAGGGTATCCGCAACATGGGTGGTGCACCCGACGTCATGGTAGCCATCGGTGCCGACCACGAGGACATCGCCATCCGCGAGGCCCACATCTTGGGCATCCCCGTAATCGTGCTGACCGACACGAACGCCGACCCGGAGACCGTGGATTTCCCCATCCCCGGCAACGACGACGCCGTTCGCTCCATCCGCCTGATTCTCTCCGTACTTACGGAGGCTATCAACAACAACAAGGTTGCTTAATCCAACAATTTCTACACAACAATGGCTGATATTACACCCGCAATGGTCAAAGAGCTGCGCATCAAGACCGATGCCGGCATGATGGACTGCAAGAAGGCCCTCATGGAGTGCGACGGCGACATGGACGCCGCCGTTAAGTACCTCCGCGAGAAGGGTATCGCCAAGGCCGCCAAGAAGGCTGACCGCGAGGCTAAGGAAGGTGTTGTTACCACCATGGTAGAGGGTAACGACGGCATCATCTTCGAGATCAACTGCGAGACAGACTTCTGCTCCAAGGGCGACAAGTTCCGCGCTCTCGTGGCTGAGATTGGCGCCGCTCTCAAGGCATCTGCCGCCAAGACTCTCGATGAGGCTCTCAACGTAGCCATCAACGGCACCACGGTTGAGAAGTACCTTGCCGAGCAGTGCGCCGCCATCGGTGAGAACATGAAGTTCCGCAAGTTTGCCCGCTACACGCTGGCAGGCGAGGGCAGCATCGCTTCCTACATCCACATGGGTGGTAAGGTAGGTGTTCTGCTTCAGGTTGCTTGCGGCAACGCCGCTACCGTAGCAGCAGAGGCCTTCCAGACCATGTGCAAAGACATCACCCTGCACATTGCCGCCTGCGCCCCCAAGAGCGTTGACTCCTCTTCCCTTGACCCCGCATTCGTGGCCGAGGAGCAAGAGATTGCCAAGGCTCAGCTCATCGCAGAAGGCAAGCCCGAGGCTCTGTTGGAGAAGATTCTTCCCGGCAAGCTCAAGGCCCTTTACAAGCAGAGCTGCTTGCTGAGCCAGGAGTTCGTGAAGGACCCCTCCATCAGCGTAGAGAAGCTTGTGGCCAACATCGGCAAGGAACTCGGCGACACCATCACCGTGGTTTCCTTCGAGCGCTTCCAGCTCGGCGCCTGATAACGCCTATCATCTCCTTATCAAAAAGGGAACGCCCGCCGGCGTTCCCTTTTTTTGGGTTGTCATGTATAGGTTTTCAGTTAATTGCCAATGGGCGCTTCGTTCGCATGTCCCGCCCCCATACCAACCCAACATTTATCAACAGAAATGTCTAACAGAGCGTTGTTTTATAATGCGCCTAATTTGCTACATCGCCCCATAAAAAAATAAAAAATAGTCGCTAAGTTATTATCAGAAAATGAGAAACAGACTATTTTTACAAAAAAACATACATTTTTCTTGCTATGCCACGAAAAAAACTATAAAATGTCGCCATGCGGTTGGGGGCAGGTCTCTCTGCATTCTAACGCGCGAGGAACAGAGTTTTCTGCGCTAACCGCTCAAATTAACATAAACAGAAGATACAAAACATGAAGAAAACACTTATCGCTCTTATGGCAGCAAGCAGCATGGCCATGGCCACGACTCTTGAGGACGCCAATTTTACTAAGGTCGGCAACACCGGTTACAACACGCAGAGCAACAACTTTACCGTTGCTCTCACGCTTGATGTTGCAAAGCTCAGAACATTGTTGGAGAAAGGGCAGGCTTTTGCTTGGGGTACGGACATCGTGAATTATAATTGCAACGGCACTGCTACAGGTGTTACTGTGAACGGTGGTTCAGACGCTGGTAAAATTAACACCTCCGGTCTCTATGCCCGCTGGGGTGATAACACAGCCTGGAGCAGTGTACAATGGCAAGGTTCAACAAACCTTTCCGACCTGAATGGTGATGCTGAGGGCACCGGTTGGGATGATGTAGCTTCTGCCGGTCTTGTTTACTCCTTTGGTGCAACTTCCGGCACAACAGTTGCTTTCACCCTGATTGGCCATGATGGCTCCGCCATTGTTGATAGCTATGTAACTGCCACTGGGCTTAAGTCACAGAATGCCGGTGCAGCCGCCTTGACTTTCCATGATTCTGTAGCCGGCAGCTACTACTTCAACGGCTACAAGGGTGGCGATGAAGCTACCATGAAGGCACTTGCCAACAGTGTAGCTACTACAGCTCCCGTCCCCGAGCCCACCACAGCTACACTTTCTTTGCTTGCATTGGCCGGCCTTGCAGCCCGCCGCCGTCGCAAGTAAAATGAAATCTGTTTAACATTTCAAAAGCCGTTGCTCGATAACGAGCAGCGGCTTTTTTGTATGTCAGGCTATAACGTATAGAGAACCGACGTGGCTGCGAGCCTTTAAAAGCAATAAAGGTAAAACACATGCGCGCCCAACATACTGAGCACAGAAATACCCAAGGCAAACCAAAAAGCATGCCGAGCATCAAAGCGAGACAAAATGCACCCCATACAAGAATAGGTGAGAAAAGAAACGACAAAAATGCAGGCAGCGTAAATAAATGGGGCAACCCCGCACCAAGGGGAATCAGACGCCTGCATGCTCGCATAAATGAGGGGTGAACCAATGATGCTAAGCCCCATCAAAAATGCGAACACAAGGCCTAAAAAGGCACAAAGAAAACGCGGAGCGGGGCTCATGGCAAATGCTTATAGAGGGTCTCAACAAAGCCCGCTTGCACAAAGATATCGTTATGGTCGCAGGGGAACTCGTACACGGTGGGGGCGTGGGGGGTAAAGGCGCGTATGAGGGCATCCGTACTTTCACGGGGTACGATAGAGTCGTACGAAGCACGCAAAATAGTAACGGGGCAAGAGATTTGCGGGGCAAAGGAGGCAGATTTCCAAGTATCGAGCGGGAGCATGCGCGGCACAAGGGGTACAAAGTTGCAGGCAACCTCGGTAATGCTGTCGAAGGGGCAAATGAGGATGAGGGCATCCGGCTTATGCATGGCGGCAACTTGGGTGGCCACACCACTGCCCAAACTGAACCCGACCAGCGCAACGGAGGCGGGTTTATCCAGTTTTTTACTGACCACTTGCAGGCAGTGGCAAGCATCTTGCACTAAGGCGGCTTCAGAGGGCTCGCCCTCGCTGTCGCCATAGCCACGGTAATTCATCAGCAGGTAAGAGCGCGCTGTATCTGCCTGCACCATAGAAATAAAGGCGCCCGCATTCATGGCATTGCCGCCATAACACACCACCAGCGGGGTGTTTTTGCCGCGATTGAAAAACCAACCGCGCAGGGCCACGCCGTCTTTTGCTTTTATTTCCACATGCTCGGCCTCTGCGCCGTAGCGGTGGTCGGGCATAGCCATATCTGCCCCCGGATACAACAAGGTTTGCACCCCACAAGCGGTTAAGCCGCACAAGCAGAACAGAAGAAGAAAAGGAATAAGCAGGCAGTTGTATTTTTTCATGGCATGTGCATCTCTATTGCAGAATGATCCCGGCTTTGCGAGCCCTTTGTTGCACCAGTGGCGTGTGGAAGAACTCTGCCGTTTTTCCCATCACCATAGGGGCAGGCGGGCTTCCCTTGCGCCCCAGCAACAAACCACACAACCAGTTGGCAATGCGGGCAAAGCGTATGCGTTTCATGTATGCAGAGGCGCGGGCAATGCATTTGAGGGGGCCCATGGGGTCTTCTACGGCGATCACCACGCCATCGCAAACAACGGCAGAGTGGCCTATACCCAATTGCTCTATGGCTGCAGCTAATGCATTGGCGTGCGCAACATCATCCTCTGCATGCTCAATGGCCGGCACCTGTATGCCACCGGCGGGCATTGCCATACCGTGCAGGGTAATGCCGTGTTGGTTGCAGAGGTCTATAACAGCTTGTTTTTGGAAGAGGATGGTGCGGTGAGCCTCAAAAACGATATGGCGCACATGGTGGCGCACGCAGTGTTGAATGGTGCGCAAGCCGAGGCAAGGCACATCAAAGCGCATATCATGCCCGG
This sequence comes from Akkermansia sp., assembly GCA_045576695.1. Classification (GTDB taxonomy): domain Bacteria; phylum Verrucomicrobiota; class Verrucomicrobiia; order Verrucomicrobiales; family Akkermansiaceae; genus Akkermansia. The sequence goes on along the minus strand of JAZNGY010000209.1, from coordinate 17,414 downwards.
GTTTGGTAACTTTGCAAAGGGTAACGGGTGCCTCGGGCGTGCCCTCGCTGTGTTTAATACACTCGTTGGTGCCTTTGAAGGCCTCTACACAAGTTACTTGGTCACCACGTACGATGAGGCTTTGGCCGATATCGAGCCGTGCAATTTCGCGCGCCAGCTGCATACCGTGGTGGGCTTCTGCCATTTGCTGCTCTGTGGGTACGGGGCCGGCCAAATGGCCTTCGCCGGGCAACACCTCATCCATAAAGGCCGTGGAGGGCAGCATTTGCATGCCGTGCTCGGCCACATAATCACACACAGCACCGAAAATGGTATGGGCGTTGCGGCGGTCCAGCTGCGCCAGCAGGCGGCGCGCCGTGGCATCGGGCCACATGGTGTATATGCAGGCGGGTTTAATCTGCCCGGTCATCACCACATGAGTTACCCCATGCTCTTGAAAAAACTTGCGCGGCCCCTCTACAGCGCCTACGCGGAACTTGCAGAAAGCATCACACAGGGGCGGAATATCCTTGCCCACGGCACCGCGGAACCCGGCCACCACCACACGCATACCGGCACGCTTGGCACCCTCCACCATAAGGCGGGGGTACTCCCCTGCACCGGCCAGAATACCGATTACGTGTTTTTGTGGGTCAAAGCTCTGCATGATAATGGCTTACAAATGTTCGGGATGTTCCAAGAAATAGGCAATGCGTTGCATCAGGCGGCCGATGTCGCCGCCGTCTACCACGCGGTGGTCAAACGAGGCCACAATCTCCGCCTGCTCTACGGGGATAAAGCACTCTACCTCATCGCTCCACACGGGGGTTTTACGCACGGCACCCACGCCCAAGATGAGGCTTTCGCTGGGCAACGGCATGGGAGAAGCAAAGGTGAGCCCGAAACCGCCGAAGTTGGACACCGTGGCAATACCGCCGCCTACGTGAGAGGGGTCCAGCTTGCGGTCGCGCGCCTGTTTCACCACGTTGTTGTACACGTCTATAAGTTCATCCATGGTGTACTCATTCACCTTGCGGATGACGGGCACCATCACACCATCTGCCACCTGCACAGCCACGCCCAAGTCTATATGGCGCGGGGTAAGAATACGCCCGCCCACCATGTAACCGGCACACTCGGGGGACTCTGCCAGCGCCAAGGCGAGCGCACGCAAGAAGTAAAGCGTAACGCCGGGTTTGCGCGGGTGATTGCGGCGGTGCAAGATGATGGGTGCCATGTAAATGGGGCGCCCTGCACTGGCAATGGGGCGGCGCCATGTGCGCTGCATGCTGCCGGCAACACTGCGGCGCATGGGTGAGGCAGGCTTAGACGGCCAGCCATCCACATAGTTGATGAAGTTTTCAAAGTCTTCAATGGTAATGCGACCATTGGCCCCGGTGCCGATAACGTAGGCGAGGTCTGCCTCTGTGATGCAAAGCTCATCCATACGCGCCTTAACACGGGGGGAGAGGTAATGCGCGCCGCGAATTCGGGCCGGCACGGGCAGGCCGCGGCCACCGGTCTCAATATTGCCGGGCACACCCTCGCGGTACTCGCCATCGGTGCGGAAGTGGGCACCATCCATAGCGGCAGCACCGGTGGGGGTTGCAGGCACGGCAGGGGCTGTTGCGGCGGCAACGGCGGCGTCATCCATAGTGGCGGCGCCGGTGCGCTCAACCTCAGCCTCGGTGGCCTCAATAATGCCCATCACGGCGCCCACGGGCACGGTTTCGCCCTCGCTTACCGAGATGCTCTTGACCACGCCACCGCAAGAAACGGTAACGGCCATCACGGCCTTATTGGTTTCAACCTCAAACACCTCTTGGTCTTCTTGCACGGTGTCGCCGGGCTTCACCAGCAGCTGCATGATGGAGGCCTCGGCTATGGATTCGCCCAACTGGGGCATAAGAATGGGAACGGACGGCATAATGGTGTTAAAGTGTTAAAAGGTAACGAACAGCGGCGGCAATATCCTCACTGTGGGGGCGGTGTGCCTTCCACAAATCGGGGTGGTAGGGGATGGGGCTCTCTTTGGAGCTGAGGCGCAGCGGCGGGGCATCCAGCAAGTGCAAGCCCTCGGAGGCAACGCGGGCCACTACCTCGGCAGTCACACCACCCCAGGGGAAATCCTCGCTCACCACCAGCAGCCTGCCCGTGCGTGCCACAGAGGCTAAAATGGTATCAGTATCAATGGGTTTAACCGTACGCAGGTCTACCACCTCAATATGGTAGCCACTGGTAGCCGCCAGGGTTTCTGCGGCTTTAAGCGACTCGGGCACCATGGCAGAGTATGTCACCACCGTGGCATGGCGACCGGGGCGGGCAATGCGGGCACGGCCTATGGGCAGCGGGTCGGGGTCCACCCAGGTCTCTGCCTTAAGCCAGCGGTACAAGAACTTATGCTCCAAGAACACCACGGGGTCGGGTATCTGCACGGCCTGCTTCATCATGTAGTAGGCATCTGCCACCGTGGCAGGGGTAAACACATGCAGCCCCGGGAAGTGGGCAAACAAGGCCTCTACCATCTGGCTGTGGTAGGGGCCACCGCCGGGCGTGCCGCCGCAGGGCATGCGCAGGGTCACATTCAACGGCATACCGGTGCGGAAGTAATGGGCCGCGGCATTATTGCACATCTGGTTGAGTGCCAGTATACCGAAGTCTGCAAACTGCATCTCGGCAATGGGTTTCATGCCACCGATGGCAGCGCCGATGGCCACACCCATAATGGTATCTTCTGCAATGGGGGCATTGAGCACACGGCCGGGGAAACGCTCTGAGAGCCCCTTGGTAGCCTTAAATGCACCGCCGAACTTGCCGGCAATATCCTCGCCGTAGAGGAACACGCTCGGGTCTTCCTCCATCAACTCTGCCATGGCTTGGTGTATGGCATCTATGTAGGTTACACTCATGGTTGTATTTCAGCAGGATATATTAATAACGAGAGGGTTTCCAAGAGACGGCGCTCCAATCCGTCTCTGCCGGCACGGGGGTGGGTTCTTTTTGTGCTTGAGCCATGGCACGCTGCACTTCATCCACAGCTTCGGCCTGCACGGCTGCTACCTCTGCCTCGCTAAGCCAGCCTTGGGCCAGCACTTGGCGGCGGGCAACGGCCAGCGGGTCGCGGTCTGCAAAGGCTTCTTTGAGTTCGGCGGGTATGTAAGAGGCATCATCATGCTCACCATGGCCGCACATGCGCAGGGTGTGTGCCACTACCCATTGCGGGCCCTCGCCGGCGCGGGCAGCTGCCACTGCCTTTTGCATGGTGGCAAGGGTTTGCAGAAAATCGGTACCATCGCACTCATGTGTGGCAAAGCCATAGCCCACACCGCGGTCTACCAGGCTTGCACAGCCGAACTCGCGGTCGTTGGGGGTTGAATAGGCGTACTGATTATTCGTTACGACAATGACAACGGGCAGCTTCTCTACGGCAATCATGTTGCAGCCTTCGTGCGTGGCGCCCACAGAGGTGGTACCATCGCCTATATTCAGCACAGCTACGGCACCTTGCACCCCCTGCATACGCTTGGCCAGCATCATACCGGCACACACGGGCACCATGGCCCCCAGGTGAGAGATAGGCGCCGGGTTGCCATCTGCCGGCACACCCCAGTGGATATTGCCGTCTCGCCCGCGCATGCAGCCCTCTGTACTGCCTAAGTAGCAACGCGCACTCTCAAGCACGCTGTAGCCCCATGCGCAACGCCCCGCCTGCTCGCGGATAAAGGGGTTGTATACATCAAAACCTTTGGTAAGGAACACAGCCTCACATGCGGCGATAGCCTCATGCCCTCGCCCCAAAAAGACGCCACCGTACATCTTACCGGCTTTATACAGTGCGGAAAGCTTGGTATCAAACGCGCGTGCCATCTCCATGGCACGGTAGGCACGCAAGCCGACCTCTTTCATGTCATTTCCGTTCACGCGTCCATTATACCCCCTATTCCCCCGTCAAGCAAGTAGAATTTTGGAGCTTGGTCAAGAATTTAACACTTTCCACCCTGCAAATAATCTTGCAATAACAGAAAAAGCTGATAGAATGCGAGACACCTCAAGACGCATCATTCGTAATCTTTCTCAATCACAGCATCTTTTCAACCATTATGAAAATTCACACAGCAATAGCGCTCACATGTATCTTCAGCTCAACTATCATCAACACAGCGTACGCCACATTTACTCCTACAATAATTAACCTACACAACATAAGGCAACAGTTATTAGTTGCGGCTGCAGAAGGCAACACAGAATCCGTACAAAAACACATTGAAAACGGTGCAAATGTTAATGCAGCAGACGAAACCGGCACAACCGCACTAATGAAAGCAGCCCAAAACGGGCACACCGAAACGGTACGTTTTCTCATCCGTAAAGGAGCCAAAATCAATGCTACAAATCAGCAAGGGTACAGCCCTCTCATGTTTGCATGCGAAAATGGCCATACAGAAACGGCAAAATATTTAATACAATCAGGAGCCAACATGGAAATACCCCTACCCAACGGCATGACGGCTCTCATGCTTGCAGCCATGAATGGCCATGCAAGCACAGTTAACCATCTGGGACAAGCCGGGGCAAATATTCACGCCAGCCAACCGGATGGTTATACTGCTCTGGCCATTGCAGCCGGAAACGGCCACAAAGACGTAGTAAAAACACTTATAAAATCAGGCGCCAATATAGAAGCCACCGTTACCGGGGGCCTTACTCCACTCATGATTTCTGCTGAAAAAGGGCACCCTGTTGTTACGATGGCACTTATAAAATCAGGCGCTAATATAGAAGCAAAAAGCGCAAACGGGATGACGCCGCTTATGCTTGCGGCTAACAAAGGAAAAAACGACACTCTTATCGTTCTTCTACAATTCGGCGCAAAACCGGAAGCAACAGATAACAATGGACAAACTGCACTGATGGCAGCCGCTGCCGGAGGCCAACAGGAAACGATTCAAACCCTCATACAAGCAGGCGCCAAGTTTAATTCTACAAGCAAAAACGGTGATACGGCACTAATGCTGGCAGCCCAAAACGGACATACAAACGCAGCTCAAGTTCTAATTTCTACCGGAGCATCCATCAACCCCAGAAACAATATGGGTTACACACCTCTGATGCATGCAGCGCTAAATGGGCATACGGATGTAACCAAGTTGCTCATAAAATCGGGCGCTTCTATTGATGTAGTCAACTCCAACGGCGAAACTGCTCTTATCATTGCCGCAGCCAATGGCCATTCTGCCACAATTCAAGCGCTTATACAAGAAGGTGCCATGATTGAAGCTAAAAACAAAAAAGGTCATACAGCCCTCACCGTTGCTTCCGAAAAAGGCCACACAGATACCGTAAAACTACTTATCCAATCAGGTGCAAATATTCAGACTCAAAATGACGACGGAATCACGCCATTGCATCTTTCTTCCTTAAATAGGAAAACTGAGGTAGTTAAACTGCTTATCCAAGCAGGCGCAGACATTGAAGCAAAATTAAAAACAAATAATAATGCCCCTTTGCACTTCGCTGCTTGCAACCCTAATAATGCATCAACAGCCAAACTGCTCCTCCAAGCAGGCGCGAATATTGAGGCCACTTCAAAAACAGGTACCACACCATTAATGCAAGCCGCAAGGTATGGGCGTGCAGATATGGTAGAGTTTTTCATTCAACAAGGTGGCGATCTATTTAAACGAGATACAGAAGGAGATACTGTCTTACTATATGCGGTTAAACGCAAAAAAGTCGACAAAAAATATCATAGAGAAGAAGCCTACTGCAAAACCGTACAGATTCTCATTCAGGCCGGGGTTGATATAGAAACCCGAGACAACACGGGGATGACTGCCCTGCTGCATGCTGCACAGAACGGACAAACCGAAATTGTTAAAATCCTCTTGCGCGCAGGTGCAGAAGTAGAAGGCCCAGAAGGCGCAAACGCTTTGCAGTATGCTGCTTACAACGGTCATACTGAGATTGTGCAAGCCTTAATAGCTGCAGGAGCAGAAGTTGATGGCCGTGATTTAAATGGAGTACCGGCCTTATTATATGCTGCGCAACAAGGACATACAGCAATCGTACAAGCCTTAATTAAGGCTAAAGCTAATCTGGAGGCTACAGATAAAACCGGGCGTACAGCTCTAATGCTTGCAGGCCAAAGAGGACATGTTGCAACAGTGCAAGCGCTGATAGCAGCCGGCGCCAACATCAACGCTAAAGATAACAAACAATTCTCGGTGCTTGCCTATGCTACCCAACATCAGCAAATATACAGCATATTGGTAAACGCAGGGGCTCACTACTGAATCATACCCAAAAAAAGTCAACGAAGGGGTATTCGCAATATGGCGAATACCCCCGTTTTTCACTCTATTACAACCGAGCTTCCCCTAAAAACTCACACCGGTGTTTAAGATATGAAAATTTACCGGGTTGATGTTACCCCCGTGTATGAATATCATCCATTCAGATACCTACTCTTTATGATAACAAAACATATTCAATGGCGGCCACGGCCGTCATCCCAGTTATCGGTACGGCGGCGGTGTTCGGCATCGCGGCGGCGGCGCTCGGCCTCGGCTGCACGGCGGGCGGCGGCAGATTCATCTTCCTCGGGTTTGCGCACAGAATCCTCCGTACTGAGGGGGCGGCGGGCGGCAGCCTCAAACTCTGCTTTCAGGTCAGCCTTCACCTCTTCATTCTCGAAGAAACCGGTTACAATGGCAGCGGCCATACGGCCACCGGAAATCACCTGGTGAGGCTCGCCTTCGTAAAGAGCAGCGTAGGCATAGCGTGGGTTATCTGCGGGTATAAAGCCGGCAAACCAAGCAAGGCGGCAGTCGTCTGAGGGTTTACCCCACTGGGCGGTACCGGTTTTACCGGCATTGGTGGCATAGCTGATTTTGGCGCGGTAGCCGGAGCCACCGGACACTACGGCACGCATACCTTTGCGCACCACGGTAAGGTCTTCGGACATGTCCTCCAAGCCGTGTTGAACAGAGGGCTTAAACTGGTAGACGACATTGCCATCCATATCAAGCATTTGGCGCACCAAATGCAGCTTAGGCAGGTAGCGACCATTGGCAATACCGGTCATGGCATAAGCCACCTGCAACGGCGTGGCCAGCAATGGCCCCTGGCCGATGGAGATATTGGCGGCGTCGCCCTGCATGAAGCCGCGCGAATAGTTGCGCAGCATCCATGCCTCATCAGGCACATTACCGGGTTTATCAGCAATGGGCAAACCGGTGCGAGCCCCCAAGCCGAAGCGGCGGGCCATTTCACACAAACGCTCGGCACCGATACGGGGCTCTCGCGTAGCCGCCACTTGGTACATGAAGGGGTTATTAGACTTGGCCAAGGCGGTCACACAATTGATATCGCCGGTGAAACTACTGTGGTTTTTGAACTCGTGGCCACCGATACGCAAGCTGTACGGGCAATAAATATACGTACCCTCGGTAATCACATTGTGGTGCAAAGCCGCTGCCACGGTAATGGTTTTGAAGGTGGAAGCCGGCGGGTATACGCCGGCAAAAGCGCGAGATACCAAGGGGTTGCTGGCATCATTACGCAGAGCATCGTAATCCTTTTGCGAAATAGCAGGTATAAAGACGTTGGGGTCAAAATTGGGCGCAGAGGCCATCACCACTACCTCGCCGGTTTGCACATCTATCATCACAAAAGCACCGCGGCCGGGGTAGTCTTTACCGTGTTCATCTTTGCGCGCGGTATTGTGGCGCAAAGACTCTTCTGCCGCTTTTTGCCATTTGAGATTAAGCGTTGTCACCACGGTGCCACCCGGGCGGGGATGCTGCTGAAGCTCATCGAGAATTTTTACACCTTCCTCATTAAACATGAGACGCCACACACCGGGGCGCCCCACCAACTGGCGGTCAAACACGCTCTCCAACCCGGCACGGCCCTCTTGCTTTTCAAACAGGGGGTCATGGTAATTGATGGGCCCCGTGGGCAACTTTGCTTTTGTACCGGTATAACCGATAATGTGCCCGGCGGTCTCCCCCGCAGGATAATAGCGAATATAACGCGGCATGAGCGTGCCATGCTCAATTGCCTTAAGCTGAGCCTCTATCGGTGTTACCTCATGCTTGCGCAACACCGGGCCGATGGGCAAAGGCAACCAGCGACGGTGACGGTAGTGAGATATAAGCTCTGAGTCTTTTTTGGGGATGAGCGCTATACCCAGCTTCTCGTATTCGGCCATCACACGCCGCCCCAATGCTATAATCTCTTCATCTGTGTCGTTTTTTAACTGCCCGAACTCAATGGCCGGCTGGTACGCCACGATTGTGGTGGCCATCACCTCGCCATTGCGGTCCGTAATAAGCCCACGGGGGGCAGGCACCGTAAGAGACATTGTGCGGGCGTTGCGGCGGGTTACGGGGTACGCTATGCGCGAGGGGTCATTATCCGTTACCAAATTATCCGTGGGCGAGACGGGCGTCTCGTCGGTAGAGCCCACCGTCCCGGTTTCGCCATCATACGGAGAATCAATCTCTGCGGTATGGTCATAATCGTCGGCACGTTGCACACCTGCTTGCTCGGCTTGCACATTACCCTCACCACCCAGGCGCACGGTCTCTACCACCTCATCGGAGAACTCTTCCTCCGGTGCCATGGTGGCAGACGGGGCTGCATCTTGCCCTGCCGCCCATTGCAGCATACTCATGGTGGCTACGGCCAGCCCGGTTATGGTTCGTGTGTATCTCACCCTTCGCATCGTGCCTGTATTCTACCCCATTTCTTCGCGCAGTGCAATACTTCAATTCCGGACGAGCGCCTCTTTTTACTCAAAAAATCTGTTATTTTAAAAATTAAGACACAAGAATCACTTGTTCAGGGCAACAAATCATGTTACGCTCTGCCCCGCACCGCCATGAATACCACGCCGATACTCGTTACGGAACGTAAAATTGCTTTACCCGCAGAGCAAGGTCACCACGGCAGCATCTCTCTGCTCTGCCGAGAACTCGCAGCATTACATTTTACGCAACAGGCAGAAGCATTAACGGCATCAGCCTTAGAACGAGAGGCGCTCGAGGCCACTTATGTGGGAAGAGGCTTGGCCGTGCCGCATGCCCGAGTAGCAGGTTTACCCGCAGCGGCCGTTTATGTTGCACATTGCACAAGCCCCATCCCATGGCCGGAGGAGCAGGCGGACACGGTTATACTACTGGCAGTACCGGCAGAACAGCCCGAGCTTTACCTTCAGTTGCTCAGCAAAATCATGCGCTGGCGCATGAAAGGGCTCTGCACTGCCGAGCTGAAGAGCCTCTTGCAATAGGCTTCCCCCATCACGGACAATTATTTAAGAAACGTTCTGTTAAACTTTTCGGTTGATAAATCGGAGTTTAGCGGGCAGATGGCTCGCGTAAGCGAGCGGAATTTTTGAGCCCCGGCGAGGGGTGACATAATGCGTGGCGTTAATATTCACGTTGATTTTACAATGATACAATGCACGAAAAATAAAAACCTTACGCCATTAAGCCACCCTTTATGCCACCCCGCCATTCGGCGGGGTTCGGTCAACTTTTATTCTATACCCCCGGTTCCGCCACTGCGTGGCTTTACCGGGGGCTACCATATGCCGCCTCGCCATGCGGCGGGGCTCAAAAATTTGGTTCGCTACGCTCACAGCATCACATCAAACAGCCTGATAAATTAAAATTTATCATTCTACATATAAAACAGAACAAATTTAAAATTGTGTGATAGATTTTTAATTTTTAAGTACTCTTTATTGGTGAATACAACATCAATATAAACCAAAAAAACATCTAATCCCCCCAAAAAACATTATGAAACGCACACTTTTACTTCTTGCATTGTTCGCAGTACCCTGCTTGGTAAGCTCTTGCAGCGATGATGAACCCAGCAGCATTACCATGGCCTCCCCCATAGATAAGTTCTATATGTTTATGGATCTGACGCACGATAACGCAGGAGATCAAATAAACGCCGTTCGCGCCGGTTATCATGGTAATACCAACACTTTAGCCGGTTTACAAGAGAAAAAGCTCATATCGTCCTTTTGCATGGGCGCAGCCGTAGCCGGGCGCACAGAGCTTGTACATAAAAGCATCAATAAAGGAGCCACCACAAGTGATGCGCTTGCGGGCGCTGCTTTGGGTAACCACATGAGCCTTGTGCAAGAGATGCTCAGCAAAGGAGCAAACCCGAATGAAGGTATAGGCGGCGCAGCTTTAGGCGGCCATAAGGGACTCGTGCAGTTAATGCTTGAGAGAGGCGCAGACCCCGGCAGGGGCATATTGGGCGCTGCCATAGGTGGCCAAACCGACATAGTAGAATTGCTGCTTGATAAGGGAGCAAAAACTAACGAAGCTATGATCGGGGCTGCTTTAGCCGGGCACAAAGGGATTATAGAAATGCTGATTTCTAAGGGAGCTGACATTGACTATGGGCTTTATGGAGCAGCCAAACGAGGCGACGCGCAACTCGTTGAGTTCTTTCTCGACAAGGGTGCTGCCCCCAAAGCCGGACTTGCGGGTGCAGCAGAAGGCGGCCATATGAATCTTGTACAATTGATGCTTAATAAAGGTGCTAAACCCATTGCCGGGCTTACGGAGGCAGCCCGAGGCGGGCATGCTGACATCGTAAAATTGTTGCTTGATAAAGGCGCCGAGCCCAAATACAGGGACATTATAGAACCCGTTGCTGCCGCCGGCAATATTGAAATCTTGCAGATGCTGCTTGATAAAGGCGCAGACCCCAACGCCGGTCTATATAAAGCAATAAGTGGCGGCCATACCAAAGCCGTAGAGCTGATGCTGCAAAAGGGTGCTGACTCTATCGACGCGTTTAGTTATGCCGCATATGAAAACCGAATGGACGTCTTCAAGCAGATTCTTGCTATGCCCGGTATTAATGTTAACAAAACTGATGACTACGGCGAAACGATTCTTGAACTTTTAGAAGCACAACAATTCACCGAATACGCAAAACTCATCCGCGCAGCAGGTGGCAGATAAAGTTGAAAGTCAACGTTTAAAACGCGTACTCAGGCGCACGGCGAAGGCGGGGATTATTTTTCCTCGTCTTCGTGGTGCGCCACGGTGTCAATGAGGGGGCGGTATGAGGGCAGGCGCCAATCATGATACACGGCAGCCATGCGTACGATGAACACGGCGGCGGTGCAGGCAATGTAACCCATGCCGTAGGGCACGCCCAAATACATGAGCAACACAAAGAGCGCACTGCCTACCAAAGCGGCGGTGGCGTAAATTTCACCGGGGCGGAACACGTAGGGGACATTGCCGGTGAGGATGTCTCGCAGGGCGCCGCCGGCCACACCGGTGCACACACCCATGGCAATGCAGATGGCGGGGTCGCACCCAATCCAGTAGGCTTTGGCGGTGCCCAGCAGGGTGAAAAAGGCCATGGCAAAGGCGTCTGCCACACGGATGGTACCCACGGGGGGCTTGATGAAGCGTGTGATGAAGAAAACGGCCAGAGAGGTAATGATGGCTTGGTAGAAGAAGTCAACATCACCGCCGCTCATCCAAAAGACGGTGACGGGGTCGCCGTTGGGGCGTTTCATGCCCGAGAGCAGGATGTCTCGCACCGTGCCGCCCCCCAGCGAGGCTACGGTACCGCAGGCAATGATGCCGAACATGTCCATACGCACGCGACTGGAGGCCGAGGCACCGGCTATGGCACCTACCACGGTGCCGAATGTACAGCATATATAAAAAAGGAGGTGTTCATCAAAGCTCTGCACCTCTTGCAAGCTATTAGCTAATGCTGTCATTTCATTTTAATGATATGAGAGAACATAGCAATTGCCAGAATCACCAGTAGAATAGGCCAAAGGAACTTGATGGCAATGACCAATAACACCAGTATGATAAGCAACACCAGCCCGATGGCAATTTTAGTGCCGAGGGGTATGTTGCGGAAGAGTTGGCTGAGAATGCCGGCAGATGCTTGTTGTTTGCGCTCGGCGCTGAGGTCTACCGAGTCAAAGGGGCGCCAGGTTTGCGAGTTTTCTGCGCGCACCCAAGTTTTACCGTCAATCTTCCCCCCGGCACGCAGGTACAAAAGCTCTTGCCCGGTAACGGGGCCGTGCTTTTCACCGTCTATATCGTAATAAAATTTGCGTGACACGGGGGAAAGTGAGGTTTAGGTGTTAATTAAGCGTGAATGGCTCTGCCCTCTGCAGCGAGAACGGCCTCGTGAATGGCCTCTGAGAGGGTGGGGTGAGCGTAAATCATGGAGTTGAGGTCCTCCAAGGTAAGTTCGCTGCTCATGGCCAGCTCGGGGTGGGCAATCATCTCGGTAGCGCATTCGCCTACCATGTGGGCGCCGAGGAGCTCGCCGTGTTCTTTGCCGAAGATGAGTTTGACGAAGCCCTCTGTCTCGCCGGAGGCCACGGCCTTGCCGATGGCTTGGAAGGCGAATTTGCCCACGGTGTACTCTACACCGGCATCTTTGAGCTCGCGCTCGCGCTTGCCCACGCTGGCAACCTGCGGGTGGCAGTAGGTGCAACCGGGCACCAAGGTGGCTTGCTGCGGGGTGTGGCCCTCCACAAACATGCCTTCTACGGCTTGCTCTGCCTCAAAACTGGCGGTGTGGGCCAGCATGATACCGCCGATGCAGTCGCCCACGGCATACACGCCGGGCAGGTTGGTGGCGTAGCGCTCGTTCACTTTGATGAAGCCGCGCTCGGTAAGCTCAAGGCCCGCGGCCTCGGGTACCACGGGTACCACGCCGATGGAGACTAAGCAAACATCTGCCGTAATCTCTTGCTGCTTACCATTTTTGGCAGTGATAAGGGCGGTTACGCTCTCGCCGTTGTCGGTAAGGCTTTCTACCTTAGCACCGGCCATGCAGGTGATGCCCTGCTTCTTGAAAGAGCGCTCTACGGCGGTGCAAACATCGTTATCCTCATTGGGCAGAATGCGGGGCAGTGCCTCGATAAGTGTTACCTTGGTGCCGAAGCTGTGGTAAACGTAAGAGAGCTCTGTGCCGATGGCGCCGGAGCCGATGACGATCATGCTCTCGGGGCGTTTCTCGAGCACGAGGGCATCTTTACTGCCGATGATGGTTTTGCCGTTGAAGGGGAACACGGGCACCTCGCGGGTGCGGGCGCCGGTGGCAATGAGGATGTTGTCGCCCTCAAGCTCGCTCACCGTGCCGTCTTCTGCGGTTACGGTCACTTTGCCGGGTGCGGTGATGCTTGCCGTACCGGTAACGGAATCAATCTTGTTTTTCTTGAAGAGGAAGGCAATACCGTTGGAGAGGCGGTCGCTGATGGCGCGAGAGCGGCCAATAACGGCAGACCAATCAACGCTGACGTCACCGCAAGAGATGCCGAACTCTGCGGCATGCTTGGCCATGGTGTTGTATACCTCCGCATTTTTGAGCAAAGCCTTGGTGGGAATGCAGCCCCAGTTGAGGCAGGTGCCGCCTACGCGTTCTTTTTCAACGCACACAACGCTTTTGCCCAGTTGTGCAGCACGTATTGCGCCCACGTAACCGGCCGGGCCACCGCCGATGACAATCAGATCGTATTTCATGCCCCTATTTTACCGCATTATGCCCCCCGTGGCAATCATGAAATTTGCCCCTGTGCCACGCATTTTGTCATGCGTGCGCAATATGCCTCTCAGCGTGCTGCAGCCTCTGCACAGCGGCGGCCATCGAGTGCGGCAGAGACAATGCCACCGGCATAGCCCGCGCCCTCGCCGCAGGGGTACAGGCCCTGTAGCTGCGGGTGTTGCAGGGTTTCTTTGTCGCGCGGTATGCGCACGGGCGAGCTGGTGCGGGTTTCGCAGCCGATGAGCAAGGCATCTTCACCGGCAAAACCGCGCAGTTTGCGGTTAAAGTGCAGCAGGCCCTCCTTCATGCGCCATGCCACTTGGGCGGGCAACAGGGCATGCAGGTCGCACGGGGTGAGCCCGGGCTCGTATGTGGTGGCGGGTAAGCCGGCAGACACGCGGCCTTTCAAAAAATCTACCACGCGCTGGGCGGGGGCCTTTTGGGCGCCCCCACCGGCAAGGGCAGTGGCGGTTTCAAGCGCGCGCTGGTAGGCAATGCCCGAGAGCACGCCGTGCTCTGCGGAGTAGGCATCCGTATCTTGCGGCTCTACCGTAACCACAAAACCGGAGTTAGCAAAGGGGGAGTTGCGCTCAGAGAGCGACATGCCGTTGACCACCACTTCATCTGCCGCGGTGGCAGAGGGCACAATATGCCCGCCGGGGCACATGCAGAAGGAGTGCACGCCGCGGTCTTCAATTTTGGTAGCCAGCGCATAGCGGGCGGCGGACAGCTCTTGCGGGCGCGGCTCGCCCGGGCGCAGGTGGTATTGCGCGGCATCTATAAGCGCTTGCGGGTGCTCTATGCGCACCCCCACGGCAAAGGCCTTGCGCTCCAGCAGCAAGCCCTCATCGTTGAGCATGCGGTACACATCGCGTGCGCTGTGGCCGGTGGCCAATATGACGGCATCGCCCACCCATTCTCGGCCGTCTGATGAGTGCACACCCAGCAGGCGGGTGCCGTCTGCAGAGCGCAGCAGCCCGCACACGCGGGTTTCAAAATGCACCTCGCCCCCGGCATTGATGATGCTGTGGCGCATGGCTTTAATGATGTCGGGCAAGCGGTCGGAGCCGATGTGGGGGTGGGCATCGGTCAAAATATCCGGCGAAGCACCGTGGGCCACAAAGGTTTCGTACACCTCCATAACAGGGCCGCGTTTGGTGGCACGGGTAAAGAGCTTGCCGTCGGAGAATGTGCCGGCACCGCCCTCGCCGAAGCAGTAGTTAGACTCTGCATTCACGCCGGCAAACTCACCCAAATGCAGCGGTTGCAGGTCAAAACGGCGGGCTGTTACATCTTTGCCACGCTCCAGCACAATGGGGCGCATGCCCAGCTCCAAACAACGCAGGGCGGCAAATAAACCGCCGGGGCCGCTACCCACAATAACCACGCGCTTGGCGCTGTCTGCAAGCGGGGCGTAGTGGCGCACGGGGAGCTCTGCGGGCGGCAGGGGCTCATCTACCCCCACCAGCAGGCGCAATTGCTTGCAAATGGGGCGGCGGCGGGCATCTATACTCTCTTTGAGCAGGCGCATACCCTGCACGCGCTTGGGAGAAAGCTGTAACTCTTGCGCCACGGCCTTGCGGCGGGCGTCTTCTTTGGCGGCTTTGCGCAGCGGCAGGTGTATGTCTACCTCGGTAATCATGGCTCTGTATCAATACTTTGTTGCATGCAAAGAGCGGGCGAAATCTCATGGGCAGAGGCAGCGGCCACTTCTTGCGCCGGCACGCCGGCCACAGTGGTATGCGGGCGCACATCCGTAAGCACAACGGAGGATGCCGCCACCTTGGCGCACTCGCCAATCTCTACACGGCCCAGCACCTTGGCACCGGCGCCTATCAACACGCCGCTGCGCACAATGGGGTGGCGTGCGCCGCCTTTCTCTTTACCCGTGCCGCCAAGCGTTACCTCGTGCAGCAGGGAGACATCATTCTCAATAATGGCGGTTTCGCCCACCACAAAGCCCGTGCCGTGGTCAAGCAGTATGCCGCAGCCTATCTGCGCGGCGGGGTGAATATCTACCCCGAATACCTCGCTGCCGATACTTTGGAACAACAGCGCCATGAGGTGCCGCCCCTCTTGCCACAGCAAATGGGCTACGCGGTATGTGGCCAAGGCGTGAAAACCTTTGAAGAACAGCAGGGGCTCCAGCACGTTGTGGCAGGCGGCGTCGCGCTCTACCACGGCGCGCAAATCTGCCGCCATGCACTCTACCGCCTGCGGGTGTGCCTTAAGCAGGGTGCGTATCAGCGGCTCCAGCTCATCGCGCCCCATGTCGCGGCGGGATAACTTGCGTGCCAAGCGCACGGCCACGGCATTGCCCAAGCCCGTGCGGCTGAGTACCACGTCATCCAATATACCCATCAACTTGGGCTCGCAGGCGGTGGCCTCTTCTGCTACGGCATACAGCTCTTGCCACACGCTTGCGGCAAGGCCACTTACTCCGGGTAGCATCTTTTCCGGGCGTATCAGCATAGCATTTCAAAGAGCGTTATCTTTTCTGCATTAATCCTCTACGCAGCAATCGCGCAGCAGGTCATCTAAGCGGTAGGTCATCTCTGCCAAGGCTTTGCGGGCTTTGGTGTCGGGCAGCAACCACAGTACTTCGCGCGCCTCTTCATTGCGGGCCAAGCCCTCTGCTACCGACAAGCGCACCGCCTCGGCGAATGCTTCTGTACCGCGCAGGGCGGCGTAGTCAATTTCTTCACGGCGCTCTATAGCCGTGCGCACTTGCTCTGCCACGTCTTCGCAAGAGGACTCCATCAAGAAGAACACGGGCAGCGTGAGCTTGCCTTTCTCGGCATCGGTACCCAGGGTTTTACCGGCATCTTCATCTGTGCCGGTGATATCCAAACAATCATCGTAGATTTGGTAAGAGATACCCAGCAGCGTGCCCATGCGGTTAAGCTGCTCTACCATCTCGTCATCCATACCTTGCAGGTAGGCGGCCCCACTCATGGCTATGGCAAACAGGGTTGCCGTCTTTTTGCGGATAATCTCGTAGTAGTCGGCGCGGCTCATCTCGGCATCCCACAGGCGGGAGGACTGCTCTACCTCTCCCTGGCACAGGTCGCGCATGGCGGCGGCCATCTTGCGGCAAAACTTGCTGCCGCCAATCTCCGTACCCATCACAATAGCCTGCGCCATAAGGGTATCGCCCAGCAACACAGCCAACTCATTGCCCCACAGGGCATTGGGTGTGGGGTGGTCTCTGCGGGTGTCTGCCTTATCCAGCACATCATCATGGATGAGCGATGACATGTGGGTCATCTCCAGCAGCGCGGCAAATACAATATGCTCTCGCTTAATACCACCCGTGGCAGCAGCCGTAAGCAGCACCAAGCCCGGGCGCAGCATCTTGCCCTGCCCGCGGCATATGCGGCGCATGTACTCGCGCACGTGCGGGGTGAAATTCTCCGTCTGCGCGGCAATCGCATCCCTCACCTTCTGAAGCTCTTTGTTAATGAGCTTGAGGTGTGTTTTCTTTTCGCGTAATTTACTGAAAAAGGGGATGGCCATTATGCTGAAAAAACGTTTACCGAGACCCTGTAAGGCGCTTGCGCGCGCTGATTGTAACAGGATTTACTGTCTTTTGCAAGATAAATCCCAGCATCTGCCCACAAAGTATGCGTTTGCAACCGCAAGAGCTCACTGTTTTCACGCCTGTGGGGCTCAAAAGAGTTAGGTGTCATGCCCGCCCCAGAGCAAACGCATTAGGATGATGACACTTTCTTCAGATTGACAATTTACCATTTACAATTTACAAAGTTATTGAATTTACAAGCTTTTATCAGAAAATTGTAAATGGTAAATTGTACATTGTAAATAAAGAACTTACAAGGTTCGTTACCTAATGCGTTTGCCCTGATGCC
>JAZNGY010000208.1:0-8110 GCA_045576695.1 Akkermansia sp. | reverse complement strand
ACTCTTTGCTTCTGCCTTGAGTTGCTGCACTTCTTCGAGGGCTTTTCGATATGCCCCCTCCACGCTCGCAAGCTGCTCCTTCGTGTGCGTCAGGTTGTCCGACAGCTCTTCGTTGGTTGCCTGTAAGGTGGCGATTTCTGTCTCCAACGCTGCGAGTTTCTCGCTCTGCTCGGTCAGACGCGCGTTGGCTGCATCGAGTTGTTCATCGAGTGTTTCCATAACTGAGGGGGTGGTGTCAAAAATTGTGTCGAGCAATGAGCTTTGCCTGTACCGCAGCTAGCGACCCGGCACAGGCATCTACGAGCCTTTTGTCTCGGGCATCTGTTCCGTAAAAGCTCTGTCCCTCCATGTCGGCTTCAGCAATCGCCCTGCGGCGGGTTACGGCTTGTTTGAATCTCGCCCAGGTGGCATTAACCTGCTGCGTGAGGCGGTCGCGTTGTTCTTCTGTCAAGCTGGTGCCATCCATCCCGGTACTCTTGTACTTGCCAGCGGAGAATACTTCCATCTTCAAGCCGCAGCGGTCATAGAGAGCGGAGCTATCTACCACCGGCAGAATGACACCGATTGAGCCCACCGTGGCAGAGGGAGCGGCGTAGATAACATCCGCTTGGCTGGCGACCCAGTAAGCAGCGGAACAACATTGTCCTGCGGTGAAAGCGTAGACATGTTTTTCTCTGGCTACGGTGCGGACTATCTGAGCCAGCTCGGGCGTTCCGTTGACCGTACCACCGGGAGAGTCGATATCCAGCAGGATGGTGTGTACCGCCGGATCTGCTGCGGCTTGCAGCAACGCTGAGGCGGTTTCCTCCATGCTGCACAGCCGTACCCCGCAGATGGCAGCAATAGCTTTCTGACGGGGCAATACCTGACGCAGCATCGTTCCATGAATACGAACGGTGGCCAGTCCGTTCTGCAGTTCGTAGGGTTGAGCCTTTTCTTCAATAGTAATACTCTGCGCCGGGGATTGAAAGTTCACGGTGCAGAGTTCTCGGTAGGCTTCCAGCGTTATCAGCCAGGGCTGCATGGGAGCGGTAATCATGGTGTGGTCTGGGTAAAGGATTGATACAGGTCTTGCGGGCTGACTCCGTACTTGGCAGCTATCTCTTTCACGAGAGCCATCTCGCGGGCGCGGGTTTCCAGCTCATGATGGATGTCGCAACCGAGTTCGGCAAAGTGGTCAGTTAAGGTTTTCAACCCCGCTTTCACGTCCTCGCGGTTCTGCTGAGCTTCACGCCCGGCATCCACCGTGACTCGGCGGGGCGTGACGAAATCGACCTCAGTCCAGTCTTCTGCGGGTGGCAGTTTGCCCGCCGTGATGGCATGCCCGATGACAAAATGCCAAATCGGGCGAAGCATACGGTCTATAAGCACGGATTGTCTGCGACTGAATCTGCGGTCGGCTTTCGCCACGGTAAGTCTTACTCCGGCACCACCGATTTTGGACGAATCGCTGGCGAACTCATACGGCAACAAGCCCAGCGCACTATCTCGGTGCAAGAAATCGAGGAATCCTTGGAACGTAGGACTCGGGCGGTTGCTCTGGAAGCTCTCGATAGCTTCGTCCGGCTGAATCTTCACCAGCTTACCACCAAGGATGGTCTGGAGGAATCCGGGGTCGCTTCCCTGGGGCTGAACGGGGGCATTGAGTTGAAAATCCCGGTCGTCTACATCTGCTCGGGAAGTTTTGAGAACACGAGAGATGTCAGCGTTATCCTTAACGGCATGCTTTTCGAGAGCCAGCAGTTCGGCAACATCCAGCATGTGGTTAATACTGTGCTGAATAGTCGGATATCCCCGCATCTGGGAGATAGACATGGGAGTGAAGAGGTGCAGGACATCCCGAGCGGCGAGGTCGCGGTAGTTGCCATTATCCAGCAAAAGGCGGTAGGAAAGCGGTTTGCCGAGGGCGTTTACGCGGATGCCATCAATGATGGTGCTTTCGGTAGTGTCTTCCTCGGTGCTGCCGATACGGTGTGTCTCGATAAGCTGAATCTTCGGTACTCCGTCCTCCTCAGTTTTCAGGATGAATATCTCACCATCTACTTCCAGAGCCATACAGGCGAGGTATTGACAGGTAACAAGATTGAATCGCCCGGTGATTTCGGCGTGTCTCGCCCATCGATTGAAGTAGTCGAGGGCTTGCTTATTCCATGCTGCATCCTTGCTGGCGGGCTGCGGCATGATGCCGTCTCCTATAGAGTACATGGCCATGCTGCCCACAATCTCCTGCAAGAAGCCGGAGTTTTTGACCAGATAGCGGCTCCGGCGTACCAGCTCGGAACGGACTCCGGGAGTCAGGTCGAGCGAGGTATCGCGTGGGCCACTTCCGGGGACTTCCGCACGCCGGGGTGAACGGTTGGCTGATTCAAAGACAGAATGCGAACCGAAAAAGATGCGGGCGGCGAGGCGTTGCAGGAAGTTCATGAGAGTAAATGTGGGTTACAGGGGTAAACGCCATGCAACATGGCTGAGGGAAGCGGGATAGTCAGATGTGCCGGAAGTCTGAGCCTGCTTCTCGAAATAGCGGAGAGCATAGGCGCATTCTTCCAGCACATCTGCCACGGGCATAGCGAACTGTTTGCTCACGGACGTACTGCCATCGTTCCAGCTCATGAGGGTTTTGCCCTCCAGCAGCATCTTCTTGGCGGTCGCCTGTATCTGCTTCACTTCCCCCTCGGTGAAGCCGCGTGTAAACAGTCCTTTAGCACTCATACCTCAAAAGCGTTGCGGGCAGCGGAGCTGCTGCTGTACTTTTCGAGCTGGTAGTGCGGTTCATCCACAAAGGATTTCCACGTACCACCCCAGGCGATGCCCGGCACCTGATTGTAGAGCTTGCCTACTTTGTCGTATAGGGCATGGTCGCCAATGTATTCTTTGCCCCGGAAGATTCCGATGTCCCAGGCAATGCCGAAATTGTGCATGCTCTGACCACCGCGTGCTTTGGTCACACGCGGACGCTTACGATAGAGCGCATCCTGCTCGGCATAGGTACGGGTTCCGCAGATGATGCGGACATCGTAGCCCTCGGCATCGGCTACAGCCTTGGCGGCTTTGAGCCAGATGCGGGCAGCTCGCTGAGTCTCGGGCGTAAGCGTGGCGATATTACGCTCGGAGCGCTCATCGAAGCTGCCGATTTCAGCCTTGATGCGTTCGGCATCGTTCTGCCACTCCTGGGCGGCGGCTTTGGTCTTGCGACCATTCACGCCATCCACCTTACCGGGCTTATACCCGGCAAAGGTCAGCAGCCGCTGCCAGAAGCGCACGTCTTTCTGTACCTGAGCCAGAGTATCAGCCATTGTCGGAGTCCTCCTTTTTGGTTTCAGTTTTATCCTTGGTTACTACGCCAATCAGACCAGCCACCGCCATGCCTGCGGCGATAATCTGCTCGGCAATAGCCGCTTCAATAGTGGCTCCGCATGCAGTTGCAAGGGCAATGACGCCCAGCCATGTGGAGCGTTCCGTCAGTCGATTGAGAATGTACTTGAACATGCCAGAGGGGGCATGTCAAAATTAAAACTTGCGCATGAGAGAAAAATATTATAGAAATAGAAAGCTTCTTGTAGATAGAGGTAACGTAATGGAATCTGAATCCCCCCTAGTTTTACAAAAATGAACATTACTTCAGAAATTATTATGGATGTTATCACCGTAATTTGTTCGATTATTGCTATTGGTCTCAGCGTTTGGTCGCTCATAGAAAGCAAAAAGCATAATCAATGGGATAGAGAGGCTGAAAACAAAAGAAGAAAGGATGACTTAGACAAACAGCTTGCAAGAATACTTGAAATTACCATTGAGTATCCCTATTTAGAATCGCCTTCCTTTACAAAAAAATGGGAGCATGAGGCGAGGGAATGGAGAAATGATAATAAATACGATCTTGATGAAAAATATATGCGTTACGACCAGTTCTGCAATATACTTTTTAATTTTTTATCAAACGTTCATGCATTTTATGAGGGAAATAGAAAGGAAATTGAAGATTACATAGATGTAAAAAACTGGGTTAGATTGCATGGCCAAATATGGAAATTTCCATTGTTGGAAGGCGAAAACGTTGATGCGTACAGTGAAGAATTCAGACAATACATTAATTCTTACATACAGTCATGAAAAAACATGCTCTAATAATTGGTAGTACAGATTCCGAAATCGGGGCTACAGAAGACACCTATGAATATGCGAGTTTTCTTCGAAGTAAGGAAGGAGGCTGCTGGAATGATAGCGAAATAGAGATAGTACTCGATCCAACCAGAGAAGCTACATTAAAAAAAATTAAGTCCCTGAAATTTTTAAAATTAGATTTTTTGATTTTTATATTTTCAGGGCACGGATTTCTGGATCGCAGAGAAGGCGAAACCATTATTGAATTGTCTGACGGTCATCATTTGAAAGAATCTGAATTTTTGAGTATAAAAGAAAGACAATTATCTATATTAGACTGTTGTAGAGCATACGCTTCATCGGATGATTTAAGGGCGAAGAAGGCCTCTATATTATTAAGTGAAGAATTTAGTCCTGACAGACATGCAATTAGAAAAGCATACGAGAAAGCACTGTTAAGCTCTCCGCCCGCTCCTATTAGCATTTTTTCTTGTTCACGAGGAGAGTATTCGCAAGGGGAATCTGGTTATGGAGGGCTATTCTCTCAGCCTTTTATAGAAACAAGCAGACAACTTGCATACAACAACGATAGTGACGAAATAACATTATCGATAGGAGAAGCGTACAGCAAGTCCAAACCTCAATACACATATATCAGTCAACATCCCTGCATTAGGAGGCATAAGCAAATGGCGCTAACTTTGCCTTGGGTGATGAATCTAAAAAAATTAAATAACATAATTAGAAAACAAACGCTTTTATAGTATAATCTCTAATTAACTTTAAATGTATTCATCGCAATCTTATATGCAAACTGCCAGTTGCGACAGGTGCGGTAGTTCCTGCTTCGGTAGTGCGGGTCGTTCGGGTCGGCATCTGCCATGCTGAACGTAACCTCTTCGGCGTTATCAATCTCAACGTAGATGCCGTTCCTCTGAATGGTTAAGAGGCTTCCCTCCTTTTCCCGGAAAGCCAGATGGAAGTTGCGATTCCACACATAGGGGCGGCTGACTCCGCACAGGTAATGGTAGGGAGCATACGGTAGCGTGATGTTCGAGACTTCGGTCAGGTTTGCTTTAATACGTGGGTCGTATTCTCCCAGCAAGCAATGCGCACAATGGACTGCCAGATTCACTCCGGTAACGTGCTTCAACCAGAGATAGGAAAAGGGGGCGCTGACCTTTAGTGTGCGAATCGTAATCATGGCGTCTGTTTTGTTGTTCAGTATAGCACAGTTCTGCAAATTTTGCAAATAAAATCGGCTTCAATTTACAAGAAACTACGCTCTTGCTCAATGTTTTGCATAATTTCTGCCACCAACTCGCCATGCATGTTGTGGTGGTAATTGCCGGGGTATTCCATGTTGAACTCCACATTGATAGCTTCCTCCACCTTAGTTCGCGGTAGCTTCCGGGGATGACTGGCGATGGCGTATAGCTGGACCTCACTTTCTCTTCCCTTGATTTCCACGTTCTCGAAATATTCCAGCAGGAGGTTACGGAGGCTATCGTGGGTATGGAAATGCTGCATCGTCCAGACTCCGCTGCGGTAGGTTGCCCCGAAGTTTTCCTTATCGAGGAACTGAATATCGCGTCCGTGGCTGTTGTATGTCTTGAACGTCTTGAGTCGCTCCGTAAACGGCAGCGAGCGCGTACCGATATAGATTCGACCATCCTGTTTCAGTAGAGCGTTGCAAGTAGTCAGTACAGCGTGTTCAAACTGGCTGTTCACTACGGAATTGAGGACGCTATCGAGTACCACCACATCCATGAGTCCATGCTTGAGGATATCTTCGCGGAGAACCTTAATCATACGCACAACTTCACGGATATTGAGCGAGCCTTTCTGCTGGAAGTGCGGCTCATAGGCAAGCATCTTGTAGCCTTGTTTCATGAGCATGTTGGCATAGGCACAACGCCCGGCACCGAAGTCCACCGCGCGCTCGTTCTTCTGCAAGGTCGGCAGCACATAGTTCTCGTAGAGAGAGGATGTAATGAGTCGGGACTTCTTACCCTGCAATCGGTGCATCTGGCAATGGAGCTGGTTGTAGGACTTCACGCCTAGGGCATCATAGTAGTACTGACCGTAGTCGATGGAAAGATAGCGCATCATCTCCTCTTCCTGCTCGCGGGGAATCATGTAGACAAGACAGGGAACGCGCAGCTGCTTGCATGCTACGGCGTAGTCTGAATTGAGCAGGACGAGCCCCTCTTCGTCACACACCACAGAACCCCAGCCGCCATAACGCATGATAAGCCCGCTCATGCCGTTAATGATAAGAGCATTGGCATTGCGCTTGAACTGAATACGCTCGTGTTCTAGATAGCAATACGTCTCGTGTTCGAGTTCGCAATCGTCCAAGTTCAACGTGACCGGGGTTTTGTTGGTCTCGATGCTGTTGTGGAAAAGGTTGAAGCGGATTTCATCGGTGCGAGTGATGCCCTGCAAACGGATAGCCGGGCAATGAGTCAGTCCGATGGCTTTCATGGCGCGGGTGCGCTGGTGTCCGGCAGTCAGGATACCGTTCTCTCCGTTGATGATAACCGGCTTAATCACACCGAACTTCCGCAGGCTCTCCTGCAGAAGCACAAACTTCTCCTCGTCCAGATGGCGAGGGTTGTAATCCGCAGGTTTCAACTGTGATAGCGGATAGTTCGGTATGAATTCAGCTTTCATGGGTGTCGTTACGGAAGTTGGAATCGCCGAACTCCATAAGTTCGAGGGCAAGCCCATTGTAGTTACCGTGGACGGAGCTGTACTCCTTGAGCAGTCGCTCGAATCGCTCGGCTTCGTCCGGCTGCATGTAGATTTTCTTGGCTCCGTAGGCAATGAACGGCAGGATGGTCACGGTACTGTCATTATCGGCATCCAGCGGGACGTTATCCGGCACGGCTTCCAAGTCCTCCGATACGCTGGCCAGCATGGAGTTGATTTCGGAATCGTTGAACCCGGTAAGCTCCAAATCAATCTGCCCATCCAGTTCGCGGATAATGGCATTCAGCTCGTCCTCATCCATATTGGAGAGTTCGGCAATCTTATTGTCAGCCACCATGTCTGCCCATTCGGCGGCTTCGTTCTCGTAGTCCTGATAATCGACAGGCACGTTTTCAAGCCCGAGCATGCGGGCTGCCAGCAAGCGACCATGACCTTTCACGACAAAGCCGGAGCGGCGACTGACAACAATAGGATTACGCCACCCCTGATGACGGATGATTTTCGCCAAGGCGATAATCTGGTCTTCGGGGTGGCGGTTCGGGTTGCGGGGATTCTCAATCAAGGAATCCGTAGCAACAACATCGGTGTGTGCGCAGTAAATCTTACTCATGCCCAAGGGGTGATGTCAAAATTTGCACGATTCGACTTCATAGATGCTTCATTTAAGAGCGATAAATCGGGAGTTTAACACGGTTAAATCAGCATAAATCACGGTTAAATCGGGAGTTTAACACGGTCAAATCGGCACAAATTCCGGTTAAATCCTCCCTTTTATTCACTCAAACTCTCCGAGCCTACTATCTTTAGCATAATCGCCCCACATACCTGCATAGCTTCGCAATCGAGGTAATGGTTCGGGCGGTCGCCGATTTGCTTCCACGTCCAACGTCCTTTTTCGTAGGTTCGACTCTCAGAGTCGAGCATATCAAGGTAATCCTGCGGACAATTCGAGGGTACTTCCCACAGCGGTTTTTCTGTGTTCTTGCGTAAGCGGAACAGCGCATCCTTTACGTTTAGGTTGCTCCAGAAGTACATATCTGCCACTCGGCTATAGCCAAGGTTGACTTGGCGCTTAGGCGAGTAAAATCGTTCAACCTGCTTGCCATCTTTTTGGCGATGGGTAAAAGTGGTGCGCTTATCACCCATAAGGGCAGTCCAGCCTTTCTCTGCACAATGCCCATACACTTCATAGCTCTGATAACCGCAGTCAATGAACACAAGGTTGCTTTGCACACCAAAGCGTTCTGCAAGGGTTGAAATATCATCCCAAGAGTGCAGCTTTTCACAATGC
>JAZNGY010000207.1:0-8865 GCA_045576695.1 Akkermansia sp. | reverse complement strand
GGGAAAGGATAATGCCTTATGGTGGGCTTTCAGCTGATGAATATTTATATAAGAGCTTGTAAATTCAACAACTTTGTAAATTGTAAATGGTAAATTGTCAATCTGAAGAAAGTGTCATAATCCTAATGCGTTTGCCTTGGGTTACTCGGCAAAACGCTTGACAATGAGTGAGGCGTTGTGCCCGCCGAAGCCGAAGGAGTTGCTCAGCGCAACATCTACCTTGACGGCTCGACCCACGTTGGGGCATACATCCAAGTCACACTCGGGGTCTTGGTTGAATACGTTGATGGTGGGCGGGATGAAGTTCTCCTGAATGGCCATTACGCATGCCAGCAGCTCAATGGCACCGGCTGCACCCAGAAGGTGACCCGTCATGGACTTTGTGGAGCTTACCACCAAGCCGTTCTTAGCGTAGTCGCCGAAGGTGCGCTTAATGGCCTTGGTCTCGCAAATGTCACCCATTGAGGTGGAGGTGCCGTGCGTGTTGATGTAGTTTACATCTTCCGGCTTAAGGCCGGCGTGCTCCAAAGCCATCTGCATGCAGCGGCTGGCGCCTTCGCCCTCCGGCATGGGGGAGGTAAGGTGATAGGCGTCTGCGCTTAAGCCATAGCCTACCAACTCTGCAAGAATGCGGGCGCCACGGGCTTGTGCGTGCTCTAATGTCTCCAGTATGATGACGCCGGCACCTTCGCTCATAACGAAGCCATCGCGGTCTACATCGTACGGGCGAGATGCTGTGGCGGGGTCATCATTGCGGGTGGAAAGTGCCTTCATGTTGGCAAAACCCGTGATGCCGATGGGAAGAATGGTTGCCTCTGCGCCACCGCAAATCATAACGTCGGCATCGCCGAACTTCATGATGCGCCAAGCCTCGCCGATGCAGTGGTTAGAGGTAGCGCATGCGGTAGAAATGCTCATGTTGGGGCCGCCGAAGCCGTAGTCCATGCTCACCATGCCGGAGGCCATGTTGGTAATCATGTACGGGATGCAGAAGGGGGATACGCGGCGGGGACCACTGGTTACCAATGTTTCACAGTTGGCGCTGTGGATGCCCAAACCGCCGATGCCGGAGCCGATCATAACACCCACGCGGTTTTTGTCTACCTTCTCGGGGTCAAGGCCGGCGTCTTCCATAGCCATAACGGCTGCACCCATTGCCAATTGCTCAAAGCGGTCGCAACGGCGTACGGCTTTCGGGTCTTTCTTGAAATACGGTGTGGCATCAAAATTCTTTACCTCGCCACCGATGTGAACGGGGAAGGGGGTTGTGTCAATGCTCTCAATGATACCAATGCCGGAGCGGCCTTCTTTCATGGCTGCCCACGTCTCAGAAGCTGTGTTACCCAAGGGGGAAACGGCACCAATGCCGGTAATTACAATTCGACGGTCTTTCATGGCTTGTGTCTTCAGATTAACCGATACTTCGAGTTAAGTCAAGAAAAAATCTGCCGCAGAATAATTTTGCTTCTTTTTTTGCCTGGTTTCGGGTTGTAAATGGGGCGGTTTGGCGGTGTTTTCGCCTCGGTCAGTGCATTTGGCTTGCCATAGCGCAGAGGGTGCTGTATACTATGGGCATGAAGCCACTCAGTAAATTAGGTGAACAGAAGATGGAAGACGGCAGCATATGGGAGCTGTGGGAGCGCGATGGCGAGTTGTCGTTGCAGCATGACGGTTTGCCCTGCGCCTCATCTTTTACCTATGGCAGTGAGGAGTCTATGGCAGAGATGGCCACAGCTCCCATTACCCGTGCAGCCCAGCCGCAAATTATGATTGCCGGTGTGGGCTTGGGGTATGGCTTAGCTAAGGCGATGGATTGTTTGCGCCGTGAAAAGGCGCGTTTCATCGTGGCAGAGCCCGTGGCTGCCGTGTTGGAGTGGAACCGCCGATACGGTGCAAACGCCCCGTTGTGGGAAGACCCCCGCGTGCAGCCGGAGGTAGCCCATGCGGCAGATTTATGCCGCAAGCGCACGGGGTCATTACATGCTATTTTGTTGCGCCATGTGCATGCCCGTTGCGAGTTGAGCATGGGTGATGCGCAGGCCTATTTCAATGCGCTTAAAGGCGGCAGCTTGCTTGCCATTACCGTGGCGCGCCGCGATAAGCGCTTGGAGTCTACCCTGATGCGTGCCGGGTTTGAGGTGAGCTCTACCTTGGTGCCGGCTTCTTCCCGCGGTAAACAGCAGCGTATGCACAGTTTGGTGTTAGCGCGGCGCGGGCGTTTTGTTCCGTTTGCCGAGCGTAATAAATAATTGCCGTTATGAAGTGGTTTCGCCTCAGTAAGTCTTATTACACCCTCGAGGAGCGAGAGCAAAGCCGCACTACCCGCTCAGAGGGTATCAGGTACATGCTCTTTGTATCCGGTGTTGTGGTGTTGTGCTTTGTGGCCTTTTTGGGGCTCACTGTATCGCTCTTGCCTATGCTTGGTTCCCGTGCTGCGGAGCAGGAGCGCGAGCTGCTCCGTCAAGTGCTGGCAGAAACCCTTGAAAAGGAACAACGTTACCTTAATCAAGAACGGGCGTTGGAGGATGATAAGCGGTATAACGAAGCCGTAGCCCCGGATAAAGGTTTTGCCCGCCCCGGTGAGTACATTATCCATATACCGGCCGACAGCCGGCGCCCACGGCCCGGCGACCGTATTCAGGATTAAGGTTGAGCTGCTGCGTCAGGTAGTTGCAGCCGTTTTCTCATGGCATTCCAGTTTGTGTTGCGCAGTAGTTCTACCAAGTTGCCGTACCAAAATTCATGGTAGCCATAGGCTTCGTCCCTGAACTCTTTTTCTGCGGCTTCAGTGCTCCAGCCTTGGAAGACAATGCGGTATGCCGCTACGATGATGCCCGTGCGGTCGGACCCATGCCAACAATGCACCAACACGGGTTTGGGTGCATTTTGTATGAGGCGTAGGCACGCTTCAACATCTGCCTCTGTTACTTTGCTTGCTGCCATGGGGTGCTCCATGATGAGCAAGCCCGTGTGGCGGGCTTTGGGGGTGTCTCTGTGGTATTCTCTGAGGTTGAGTACGCTGCGTACCCCCATTTGCTCCAATTTGGTAAAGCCTTCGGGCTCCGGTTGCCCGCTTCGGTACAAATCCGGGCTGACTTGGTACATGTTTTCAATCTCGGGCAGAGAGATGGGTTGCGTATGCTCCGGTAATGCTGCGTTTTCTGCGCAGTTACACAAGATGCCGCCCAGTAACAAGGCGGCTGAAACTATACTACATGCTTTGCGCATCAATACCATATGAAGATAAGGGCGTGTTATTGAATGCCCAATGCTTCGTTTGCAAGCATTTGGCAACCACGTAAATCCATCTTACCGGTAGGCAGTGCCGGTATGGTTTCTACCGGTATGATTTCGCGGGGGCACCACAGGCGCGGTAATCCTTGTTCTACCATGTAGGTGCGTATCTCATCAAGTGCTTGCAGCAGTTGTGAATGGTGTACGCATGAGAGCAATACCAAGGCCTCGCCTTTCTGGGCATCGGGTACGCCTACAACGGCTACGGCGCGGCCTACAAAGCCCTCCGGGTGCGGTACAAACTCTTCTATGGCGTTTTCTACCACCTCGTGCGGTACCATTTCACCGCCTACTTTCGAGAATCTGGAGCGGCGGCCGCCCAAGGTGAGTATGCCGTTGAGGTCTACGCGCCCCAAGTCGCCGGTTTTGAACCAGCCATCTTTGAAGATACCCTCGTTAAGGTCTTCTCGGCCTACATAGCCCTTGAATACGTTGGGGCCTTTAAACCAAATCATGCCCTGTTCATCAAGGGTAAGGCGCACGTTGTCGTCGTCGGGGTCTGTAATGCGTACGGCCAAACCGGGCAGCAACTGCCCGATACTGCCGAACTTGTAACCCGGTACAAAGTAGGGTTGAGCTTTGGTGGGGCCGGTTTCTTGCAGGTTTACGCCGCAAACGGGGGCTGTTTCGGTGAGGCCGTAGCCCTCCAGCAAGGTAACGTTACATTTTTTCTTAAACTCATCTGCAACAGAGGGTTGCAGTTTCTCAGCACCTACAATGAAGAGCTTGACGGAGTCGTAGGTGTGTGCCCCGGCGCGGCGCAGCATGCTGCGGGCAAAGGTGGGGGTGGTTACTACAAGCGCGCACTTATGCTGCTCGATAAGCTCGTTGAGTTTCTTGGCATCCAGCGGTGAGGGGTAGGTTACCATGCCGAATCCGTATACCGGCGGCAGTAAGGTGCTGATAGTTAACCCGAAGCTGTGGAAGATGGGCAAGCTGCACAAGAACTTTTCACCCGGCGGCAAGGTTACCTTGCTGAGCACCTGCGTCATGTTGGCTACAATCATGCGGTGCGAGAATGATACACCCTTGGGCTCGCCGCTCGACCCGGAGGTGAAAAGCAAGGCTGCTTCGTCATCGCCCTTGCGGGCGTCGAGGTTGAAGGTCATGTTGATGAGGCCCATGGGGGCAAAGCGTGCAAAGGCCACCCAGCCGGCGATCTTGGGCATGCCTATGCCTTTAAGGGTCTTATCCAAATGGATGATGGCATCACCCTGCGGCCATGGGAATTGCGGCAGTTTGCTCATGAAAGCCCGTGCAGAGATAAAGTGCTTGATGCCGCTTTGGCGTATAATGCTCTTGAATGCCGCATCTGATGATGTATAGTTGATGTTGACCGGCACAATGCCTGCCAGAATACAGGCGTAGTTTGCAATCAGACCACCTTTGCCCGGGGGTAAGATAATGCCCAAACGCGGCTCTTTTACCATCTTTTTAAGCTCTCGGGACAGTGCCATGGCAACGCCCAATACCTTGGAGTAGGGAAGCGCCGAGCCGTCCATGCCGTCTATAATCTCAACCTTGCCGTTGCGGCGCATGCCTTCTACTAACAGGCGGGCTAATGAATATTCAAGTATGGGGTTGCGCTCGTACTCTGTGGCCGAGGCCTCAAGCCATGCCTCCATCACACGCTCGCCCGTGCGCGGGCCGGGGGAGAGTTTGGGCTGTATGGCTACGCTTATCCACTCATAGGTCTTATCCGTAGTGAACGCACGCAGAATATCCTCGCGGTAGTGCCCGGCAAATATCGGTACGGGGGATATATGCAGGGCTGCCAACTGCATCAGGAAAGGCATGGGGACGTCTGATGTGCAGCCCATGATGCTATTGGGACGCCCGGGGACAAAGATAACATCTCTGCCGGCTTCCATCTGCGCAAGCAGTTGTTCGCGCAAAACTTTTACATTGGCCTTGCGGAAGTTGAAGATAACAACATGGCGCTTCTTGAGGAAACGCATAACCTCAGCTTCCGGCATAAGTACTTCTTCTACCATGTAGGCTACTCTATCTGAGCCGCCGAGCTTGTTTTCCAGCTCGCTTAAGATAGCTGCATCTACTCTGTTGGGGAGATAGAGAGAGGGTACTGTTTGTACGTTTTCTAAGCCGGTTATTCTTACCTTTGCCATAGTTCCCGCATTATATAGCAGGTTTTGTACCATGTCAACGTGAAAGTTGCTTCCAATACATCCCGCGCGAAAAATTATCAGAAAATGGTTTTGGTTTTGGCTGCTTCTTGACCCTCCAGGTAGCGAACATGGCGTGATACGCCGGCCCCGTAGCGAGATGCTAAGCGGTAGTCCGCGCGTGTCTCAAGTAATTTTCCGGTGTGCAACCAGCGTAAAAACCAGAGGAACCCACCGACAGTGCCCAGTGCGGCGACCGCGCCCAAGATGATGTAGGGGTACGAGGCCGGGTTTGATACGGCGGCAAATATTTTGTCTCTGATGCCGGGCTCTTCATCTTCCTCTGCTTGTTTACCCAGACCGTCCGGTAGAACGGAGGGGAGCATGTGGCTGGTGCCGGCAGATAGCGGTTCAAAATTGTAGTTGAGGGCATTTATCTGCTCTTTAACGCATTGCATGGCTGCCAACAAGCCTTCTATACCGCCACCGGCTGCCTGCATGCGCCTCTGCACTGCCGTAAGGATGGCGTGGCGTTGCTCATCGCTGAGGTTGATGGATTTGAAGCCTAAATCTACGGTTGCGTTGTCGCCCATGCCGTATTGAATCATGACAACGTATTCATCTGCCCCGGATACGGCATGCACCAAACCGGCCGCCATGAGGTCATGCGGTACCTCTTGCCCGGCTTTGAAAATGCTTACGCACATGCGGTATGGGCTGTGTGCATTGAGGTTTTGCAGCGCGTATTGAGCATCGTTGTGTTCTACGTCTGTCAGAATTTTCTGGGGGTCATTCAGGTTGGGCGCTTTGAGCCCGGTGCGGGGTTTGTACCGGTCGGTATAGCGGCCGCGTACTTCGGTATCACTTTCTTCAAAAGCCCCTTGGTTGTTGTTTGCTTTGGGTAACGGGGTGGGGGTGATTTCTTGCCCTCCGGGTATAAGCATATTGAAACCGGCGTTAATTTGCCTTTGCATCAGTCGGTCGTAGTCCGGTTGAGACCATTGAGGTGCCTCTGTGTAGGTAGCCGCTCCCCAACGGGCGGATGCCGTTGTAACCGGGGTGGTGGGTTGCGGGGCAGGGCGGGGTGGCTGCGGGGCCGGGGATGCGGGGGTGGTTTCCGGGGGCGGGGCGGGTTCCGTAGCCGGTAATTCTACAATTTCAGCGTAATCATCATCGTTAAAGGCCGCGCTGTCTACGACAGGGGTGGCATGGCTGTTGCCGGTGGCGGCAAGAAGCGATACACCGGCCGCCGCTGTAAGCAAGCGGGCTGTGTGGGTGTAACCACTGCGAGATTGTGCTTTTTTGATGCTTCTGTTGATTTTGTGCGCGTGAGAGGCTATTTGATGGACGGTTTTTTTCATTACCGACTTGAGCGCTAACACCATGGCACGCTCGCGGAAGAGCAGGCGGGCCTTTACGATGCCGATGTTGATGGTGTCGGGGGTGATGTAGCGGTCAAGCATATAGCCCCAGGTGAAGCATGCAATCTCCAGCTGTACATCCAGCACCAGTATAAGCATCCATTCATGTTGTACCGGGGGCGGGTATTTGCTGAAACGCTCTTTTATACGGCTTAACAGGCGGCTGAAGATACCCGGTTCTTTTTCCTCTGCTCGCATGCGGCGCTCTTTTGCGCTGAGCTCAATAATGGGGGGCGCCTCGTCTTCATCTGTCTGTTCTCTCTTGCCGAAGGAGGGATGATGGATGCGAGCATGGTTGAGAATCCAGTGCGCGTGGTGTCTGAAGTCTGATAATTGCCCGTGGTCCGTTATGTATACCCCAAGTGCGATGGGGCATAATTTGCGCTCCAAATCACCTAAAAAGCGGATGAGCTCCATGCGCTCTTTGTGGGTGAGTGCGCCTGCGGCGTCTACCACACGCGTAAATTCTACCTCGTGCGCCCCGAAAACCGCATCTGCACGGTGCATGCTGTAACCACACACCGGGCACTGGTCTTCAGCGCCGTTGTGTATCGGTGAGTTGCAATGGGGGCAAATGGACTGCACGGTAGGATGATGGGGGTAGATTTTTTATGCGGAGAGCTCTGCGATGATGGCGTCACCCATGCCTGCGGTGCCCACGGGTATTTCTCCGGGGACATTGCTGCGCAGGTCGCCGGTGCGGTAACCTTTGGCGATAACTCGGCGTACGGCGGCCTCTACGGCATCTGCGGCAGCGGTTTCTCGGCAAGAGTAGCGCAGCATCATAGCCATGGAGAGTATCTGCGCAATGGGGTTGGCGATGCCTTGGCCGGCGATGTCGGGCGCTGAGCCGCCGGAGGGTTCGTAAAGCCCGAAGGTGTTTTCCCCGTTTTTGCAGAGGGAGGCGCTGGGCAGCATGCCCAAAGACCCGCACACAATGGCCATTTCATCGGTCAAAATGTCGCCGAAGGTGTTCTCTGTGACCATTACATCAAATTGATTGGGGTTGCGCACCAATTGCATGGCAGCGTTGTCTACGTACATGTGGCACAGCTCTACATCCGGGTATTGCGGGGCAATGTTGTTCATGACCTCTCGCCACATGACAGAGGAGGCAAGCACGTTGGCTTTGTCTACACTGCACAGCTTCTTGTTGCGCCCGCGTGCGGCTTCAAAGGCTACGTGCGCTATGCGTTCTACCTCGCTCTTCTTGTAGAAAAGAGTATCTAATGCTACGGTCTCGCCGTCTTTCTCACCATAGAACTTCGGCTCACCAAAATACATGCCTCCCGTGAGCTCTCGTACACACAAAATGTCAAATCCGTTCGGGATAAGTGAGTTCTTTATGGGCGAGGCGTCCACCAGCTCCGGCAGGCAGATGCCCGGGCGCAGGTTGGCATACAGGTTGAAGTGTTTGCGCAGGGGGAGCAGGGCTCCACGCTCGGGGCGTTCATCCGGTGGCAAGGTATCCCACTTGGGGCCGCCTACAGAGCCGAACAGAATTGCATCTGCTGCCTCGCATGCGGCCAGCGTTTCTGCCGGCAGGGCTTTGCCGCAGTGGTCTATGGCGGCACCTCCAACATAGCATGCCGTGCGCTCTGTGCGGAAATCGTAGAGCTTCTCTACCGCATCTAAAACGCGCAGCGCTTGCTCCATGACCTCCGGGCCTATGCCATCGCCTGCCAATATTGCAATTCTGTATGTGTTCATATCTGCCCACTATCATACGCTCTCATGCGCGCTCTGGCAAGCGTTAAATGTAACACTTTCTGCCATGAAAATAACGGCGCTTTATTCGTGTAAAATAAATGTTAGGTTTAGTTTTGGTAAAAATTAGCTTTTTGTGAAAAATGATATTATTTATTTTTTATGTAGAAAATTTGTAGTATGGTACGCACCCAAGACAAAGGTAACAGAAAAGTACCACCACATAGGTAACACAAGTACCAAGACATAGGTTACACTTTTGAAGAGACATATGGCATAATACCTTTATGCC
The DNA here is from genome assembly GCA_045576695.1 of Akkermansia sp. GTDB lineage: Bacteria > Verrucomicrobiota > Verrucomicrobiia > Verrucomicrobiales > Akkermansiaceae > Akkermansia. Next base: position 28 of record JAZNGY010000207.1, on the reverse strand, counting down.
ATGGAACATCAAAAGCAGTAATCAAATG
>JAZNGY010000206.1:0-3469 GCA_045576695.1 Akkermansia sp. | reverse complement strand
CATCGGAGCGCCTGATGCCGGAGAAACTTCTGCCATCCTCTACACCATGGCCGAAGAATGTCGACGTTGCAAAGTTAATGCCGAGACGTGGTTTAACGAAACGCTTCAAAAGCTGGCCTCCGGTTATACGGGTGATTATCTTGCTCTCTTGCCTCAGAAAAGCGATGCTGAGCTATAAAACTTGCCCAGCATCGAATGCTTACCATTCAACATCAAACATTCAACCCCTCTCCGCCCCCCGTGGTATCACCGTGCAGCAGGCTGCCGCCGCCCTACGATACTCAGCCGCCTCCATCCGCCGTCTTATCGCCGAGCAAGTGCTCGTTGCTTGGAAACCCGCCGGGCCCCGTGGCCGTAAATGGCTCATTGATGAGGTCTCCCTCTCTCTCCTCCAAGCCGCCCTCATCGACCGCGCTCGCTCCCACGCAGCCCCCACACAACAAGCCCTCCTCCAAGGCGAACTCCCCCTGTGGTGAGTAGCTCATGCCTCGGAGCTCGGGACTTTAGTCCCGAAAAACAAAAAGCCCCGGCTTAACCAGGGCGGGGGAAATTACGAGGAAGATGGCGAACAGTTATTCAGGCTTTCTCCTTATGCTGACTCTTCTTGCATTTGAGAACGAACGGAACTTGGCATCTTCGGTCTTCAGTTTGTCATCATATTGTCGCTGGCATACCTCCTGTACCTCTTTGTAGTTCTTCTTTAAATTCTCATGGCGTCCTTGCATTGTTTCATATTTTCCATCAATCAATTTTCGGAATATGGGTACAGGCAACAACCCCAAAACGCAAAGGAAGCCCAGCATTTTATCCAATCCTGTAGCTATAAAAACAACGACTACCGCAAGGCAAAACCAACACCAACCTTTGCACCACTTTGTTGTGCCTGATGTCGAAGTAGCTAATTCTTCCCGCAAAGCTTTTGCTTCGTCTCTGTAACTTTCAAATTTCTTCTTAATGTCGTCTTTAAACTGAGGATCCAGTCGTTCACACAACTCAACCTTTTTGATTTCATCCGCCACCTCTTGGCGAAATTCCTCCATGTCATCCTTTCTCGGCTCTATGAGATAGTCACGCCATTTTGTAGATAATACAACGGATACTAAAAGAGTAAAAACGAAGTGAGAGAAAAAATCTCCCCCTCCGTTTACATACTCATACCAAGCCTTTGCAGTTTCTGTCCCTGCCTCTGCCAGAATAGTTGTCATTTCTGCAATTTAGCTAGCCATATCCCACAGAATATCGTGTACACCCTCGATGATTCTGACTCGCGGCTGTTGTTCTTCCCCTGCATAGGCACACACAAAAGCTTCCTTACTGTCTTGGTCTGTTTCAATACGGTAACGAAGCCCATCCACAACTGCAAAATGGGATACCGTCACTGCCTCGTTTAAAATGCGGAAGTGGTCTCCAGACTTCAATTTTTCAGCCAATTCTTTTGCTCCGATTTCACCCGGTGCACAAATCACGCGGACTTCAACCCCCCTTGCAATGGCATCCTCAAAATCAGATTGTAAATCCCCATATACGGCGGCATTCAAGTGCCCGCAATATATACACACACGCTCCTTTGCCGACTTTATAAATTCCTGCAACACAATAGCCGTCTTATCCGGACAATTGTTCGGAAAGATAGTACCATCGTTCTCGGCAATGCGAGTCTTTACATCTTGCCTGTACTGCGTCAGCTCCTCTTTAGTGCAGCTGTGTTCTTTACAGCAGCCCCCATTTCTCACACCACTGCTGTTCTGTTCGTTCATGTTGTTTGTTGTCTGTACGTGTTCATGGCAGCGGGCAACGGTATTGCTCGCATTATACGCGCATTTATACCACTGTTGCTTGACTTGTACAAGCCTATTTTCCGCCTTTTAGCTTTTTTTCTCTCCCTCATGCTCCCTATTCTACCCCAGTATGCCCCTTTGTCAAGTGGCCCAGCCGCTGCACCGCGCGTACCAAATAAACTCCGCATCATGCGGTGCTCGCTTGGGCAAAATGCGGAGCTCACCTCCCGAAAAACAAAAAGCCCCGGCTTAACCGGGGCGGGGAGAATGATTAAAGTTCCTTACCTTTAGAGATAAATTTTTGCGTATTCGATAAGCTCCGCAGCATGCTTGTATATATCCACAATGCTCTCCAACGATATTTTCTTTTCGTTTCTTTCCTTATCCAACAAAATAAGCGTTGTCTGTTTATTGTTGAACAAGAATCGGCAAAGAGGCTTGCGCACGTTAAAGTCCAACAATACACCGCAATAGCTGCGTGTGTCTTTCAGGAAAACGCGCTTCGGGTCTACAACCTGCGCCAATATAGCACGAACAATATGGAACGCCTCAAGCTCTTCCTCTGTGGTAACAATGCCATCATCTTCTTTTTCCGGAGTTGTCGCCGTTTCTACGATTGCCGGGGCAGGTGCCGGAGGAGGAGCCGGCGCGTCAATAGCCGTGCCGGGTGTTACGCCATCCAGTGCATTTTGCAATCGCTCACTAATACGATTATTCAACCACTCACGGAATGCCTGCCCCACCAGTGTGGTGAATTGTGCGCGCCTGTCCGGTGTCAAAACACCCCCATACACCTGCTTGGCAAAAAGCCGCACAAATTCCTCAGACGGGGCCTCCAATTCCTTACTAAAAAGATGCCGAATTTGCTTCTTGTATTTTAACTCAGACGCATTGCTCAAAATATTCTCCAAATCAAACATCGATTTAGAGAATTTCTTAATTTCTGCCACCTTGCGCACGTCCATATCCTCCAAAGAGAATTCAAAAAATGGGCGGTCGTCCATTTTATTCGGAGCCTCAATGTCGGTATAAAATTGGTATTCCACACCGTTTGTTAAAATAGCAAAACGAGCATCCGTGCATGCAAAATAACGGTAGAGCTGGGAGGCATGGTTGATATTCAAAACGGAATTGATGGCCTTGCATTCTATCAAAATGGCAGGCTTTCCGTCCTTCATAATTACATAATCAACCTTTTCCCCTTTCTTGGTGCCTACGTCAGAGGTATACTCTGGCACCACCTCAAAAGGGTCAAATACATTGTAGCCAAGTGCCTGTAACACCGGCATAATAAGCGCATTCTTCGTTGCTTCTTCCGTCTGTACTGTTTCTCGCAAACGGGGGAGACGCGCAGCTAATTGGGTAAGAGAGTCAATAATATCCATATCTGTCTGCCATTCTAGCAAGCTTTTCATTTCCTTGCAAGCGTAAAATGTGGCGCGTCACGTTATTAAAGACAATCGCATTGCCTCAAAAATCCAGTCACCGAACTGACACTTCTCACGAGTTTGGCTGACACGTGAAAAGCTGGATGCCTCATAAATCAGGTACTAACATATACACATGTCACTCAAAATGAGCAAACAAGCAATAATAGAGTTACTGAATTCCAACGCAGCAAAGTATCGAAAGACTCACTCGCGCAAAGCTAAGGGGGAACTCCTGAAGCAACTAATGGAACTTACTGGTTA
>JAZNGY010000205.1:0-18867 GCA_045576695.1 Akkermansia sp. | reverse complement strand
GGGAAAGGATAATGCCTTATGGTGGGCTTTCAGCTGATGAATATTTATATAAGAGCTTGTAAATTCAACAACTTTGTAAATTGTAAATGGTAAATTGTCAATCTGAAGAAAGTGTCATAATCCTAATGCGTTTGCCTTGGGCATGGGCTAATGTTAATGTGGAGGGGTGGAAAGGCCACACAGAATGTGCAGAGCTCATCCGCGCGGCGGGAGGGAGGTAATGTTTAATGTTTAATGTTTAATGTTTGAATTTTACGTTCTGTTATACATTTCTGTTAAAAAAAATTCAACAGAGCTAAAGTTTTTTTTGAACAAAAGGACAACGGGCGGTGTATAATACTGCATACAGACTGTGCGAAAGCAGCATGTCACAATGTCTTTTTCATGTTATTATAGTGGTAAGAAAGGGCCGAACACCGAGTGGTGCTCGGCCCTTTCGTTTTTTATTGACCAAGGGGGCACGCGCATGGTAGAATAACAGCAACATGAAACACCATGCATTTTATCTGACTCTTTTGGCCGGCCTTTTCATAGGCACGCAGCCCATCGCCTTTGCTGATACCGCCGATACAACGGAAGAGGTATCTGCCAAGACTAAAAAGAAAAGCAAGAAAAATAAAAAAAGCAAAAAAGAAGCCAACAAAGAGGCCAAGATTGGTGCCGTAGGTCAATTTTTACAAGGTGCCACTTTCTTTACTGAGGCAAAGCCCGACCCCGCCGCCACACACTATTTCATCTTGGAGTCTGCCTCTTGGTGCGGCCCCTGCAAGGCAGTGATGCCCAAGATAATTGAGCAATACCCGCTGATGCGCGAGGCCGGGGTGGAGCTTATTTTGCTGGCCAGCGAGGATGAAGGCAACGCCAAAAAGTATCTGGCAGGTTACAATGCAGAGTTTGCCGGCATCATGCCTGCCGCCATTACCGGCTTGCCCGGCTTTGTAAAAGGCAACGGCATACCCAACATGTGCCTGATTGATGCCGACGGCAACACCGTTACCACCGGCCATGGCCGCATGGTGCTGCAGTGGCGCCAGCTCACCAACCAACCGGCATCTGAGGGGCCCGGGGTTGTCACCAAAGCACTGAAAGAGGCTGAGTTTGTTTGCGGCAAACCCTCCAAAGAGGCCAATTACTACATTTACCTGCACTCTTCTTCTACTTGCGTTGCCTGCAAAACATACATACCCGCCATTGTTAAGGAGTACAAGAAAATGAAGAAAGCCAAGGTGGAGATTATTTTGGTGAGCCACGATTCGGACGAAGCCACTGCTAAAAAATACGTAAAGTCGGAGCGCATAAAGTTCGCCACCATGATGGATGCCGCTGCCCAAAAGCTGCCCGGTTACACTGCAGTATCCGGTCTGCCCGGTGCCACTATTGTTGATAAACACGGCACTGTCATTAAAACCGGCCACGCGGCGCTGGTTAATGAATGGAAAACTTTCTGTAAGTAAACTACAATTACGAATTTAAAATCAAGCGAAAATCTACTCTTTCACAAAAAAAATTGAACGCGAGCGGCACAGGCGGTGTCTTACTCTACGAAAGGGCACGAAAGTGAGCCGAACGTTTTTTTCATGTAATTTCAGAGTTGATTGAGTTGTTAATGCGGGAGATGCGGCCAAAGCATCCCCCGCATTTGCTTTATGTTCCGTTAAACGTTTCGGTTGATCAATTTGAGTTTGACAAGCTTTCCTCAACGCAGGAAGAGAACGCAGCGAGCCGAACTTTCAATTCGGAACTCTCAAATTCTCATCTATAGAAATTTATATATCCTCAGGTCGCTTGGCGGGGGCGACGGGAGTGCGGTTATGCATCCGAGAAGTCGAACTTCGGGGCTTTTTTGCGCCGACCGGAGGCGTTGCGGCGAGAATCCCAAACGAGCAAGAGCATACTGCCCAGCAGTATTAAGCGCAGGCCGGTATCCATGGGATAATTGGTTACTTCTTGGGTGTTGCCGGTGCAGGCGCAACTCAGGCTCAGCCCGCGCGCCCAGGCTTGGGCGTATAACAGGAAAAACACCCCCGTCATAACGGTGCCCCACAAGGTGGCGCCACGGTAATGCTTATGGAAAAGCAGGCACACGCCAACCACCAGCTCCATTGTTGTCCCCAAACAGGTGAGGGGCATGGAGAAAGACTCCGGCAGTATGCTGCAATCTGTCAGAAATTGGGCGTTGTCACCCATTGATTTCGGGTTCAGCTTGAAGAAAAAGTTGATGACAAAAAACAGGCCCAGCCCCACGCGGAGCAGTGCAAGCAGGGTGCGAGTGGTGCCGTTGGTTTTCATTGTCAGCTCATCATACCTCAACATTCGTACTTGTGCAAGCGTTTTTTGCTGTTTGGGTTGCTTCTTGCAAAGCTTTAATCTTGACTTGTAATGCCCATTTGTTCATAATATCTGCGTGATTAAGAGAACTGCTACTGTTGCTTTTTTTGCAACGCTTCCTGTGATGGCAGAGCCTGAAGGTGTAGCCTGCGAGGTTGTTGTACCTACCCCGCAGCCGGAAGTTGTTGCCCCTGCTGAGCCCGCTGCGGTTGCCACCCCTGCCCCGGCAGAGACCCCCGCACCCGCTGTGGTTGGACCCCCTGCCCCGGCAGAGACCCCGGCACCTGCTGTGGATGAAGCACCTGCCCCGGCAGAGACCCCGGCACCTGCTGTGGTTGAAGCACCTGCCCCTGCAGAGACCCCGGCACCTGCTGTGGTTGAAGCACCTGCCGTGGTTGCGCCCCCTGTCATCGTGCAAGAACACCCCGTGGCTGCAGCAACAAGCAAATCTGCAGTAGATGCTTACAGAGGCATTGTGAAAATCGAAGTAGCCATTCGCCAGCCTGATTATGCAACACCTTGGAAGAGCGGCAAATACGGCGCCGGCAACGGCACCGGCTTTATGGTGACCCCCGGGGTATTCATGACCAACGCACACGTGGTGGCAAATGCAGAGCGCATTACCGTGTCGCCCTATGGCGATGCCCGCAAGTATGCTGCACGCGTTAAGCACATTGCGCATGATGCTGATTTGGCTTTGGTAGAGGTAACGGATGATGCGGAGGCATTTGCGGCTTTGCCCTGCTTGCAGTTCAGTGATCAATTACCTAAGCTGGAGGACGAGGTACGCGCCGTGGGGTATCCCATAGGCGGTAGCCGCTTGTCTGTAACCCGAGGCATTGTTTCACGCATTGATACCACGGTGTACTCTCACCCCCAGAGCGAGAGCCACCTTACCGTGCAGATAGATGCCGCCATTAACCCCGGCAACAGCGGTGGCCCCGTGTTGATGGGTGATAAGGTAGTGGGTGTTGCTTTCCAAGGGCTTATGCAGGCAAACTCCACCGGCTACATGATACCGATGCCCGTCATCAAACGATTCCTCAAAGACGTGGAAGACGGCAGATATGATAAGTATGTAGATTTGTCGGTAGAGTTTTTCCCGCTTACCAACCCCGCCATGCGCAAGCATTACGGTTTGGCAGAGAGCTCGCCCGGTGTGTTGGTGGGCCGCGTTGTGAAAGGAGGCTCTTGCGATGGCGTGCTTCAACCCGGTGATTTATTATTGGCAATCAATGATTTGCCGGTAGACCGCTCTGCCATGATTGAGCTGGATGGCGAGCGAGTCATGCTTGAAGAGCTTGCCGAGCGTTCTTTTACGGGCGATAAACTGCGCATGCGCATTCAGCGCGATGGTGTGCAGCATGATGTTGTGGTAGAGCTCAAGCCCTACGCCCCGGATGCCATCTTGTCACAAGAGTACGACAGCATGCCCCGTTACGTGCAGTTCGGTGGCTTGGTGTTCCAGCCTTTGCACCGCAATGTTGTAGCGGCACATCAAATCAACCTCACCACGCTTAATGTGGATGTGGAAGACTTTTTGAAGAATGGTGATTCTCAGCAAAAACAAGATATGGTTCTTGTTACCAAGGTGCTTAAAGATGAAGTTAACGCCCGCTATACCACATACGGCACACGCATGGTAACAAAAGTTAACGGAGAAGCGGTTAAGGGGTTGGAGCATTTGTATGCCCTACTTTACCCCGCAGATGGCAAGCGTCCCGCATACACCGTAATAGAGTTTGCTGATTCGCCCCGCCCGTTGATTATTGATAATGCCGAGATAGATGCTGCAAACAAGCGCATAAGTGAGCGTTACAGCGTGCCGGCACCCGCTCGCCTCAATTAACCTTTTATCATATTTTCAGATTATGTATCGTCAGATTTTCATCATTGCGCTATCGGGGTTGGCTTTGAGCAGTTGCGAACCCACGGAGCGCACGGCGCTTGCCAAAAAGGGCGATAAAACGCAAAAGCCCGCACAAACAGAACAAGTGCAAGCCCCTGCTGCCACCCCTGAGGCTCAAGTAGTTGAGCAGCAAACCGTGCAGAATCCTCAGCCCGATGCTACAGAGCAAGCAACGGCTCAAACCGAGCCTCAGCCCGAGCTCCCGCCGGCCGCAGAGCCCACCATGCCCGACCCCTCCGCATCTCTGCTTACCGTTTCTCTTACGGTGCAAGATTACAACCTCTTGCGCCCGTGGGAGAAAAAAGCAGCATCATCCGTCAAGCTTGCCGGTGTTTATTTGGGTGAGGGTAAAGTGCTTACACTGGGCGCTAACTTAAATAAAGCCAATTATGTAGAAATAAGCCTGCCCGATGCCTCTCGCACGGTGACGGCGCGCGTGCTGAGCTATGATTCGGACCTCAATCTGGGTCTGTTGGTGGTAGACTCTGAGGCAGAGTCTGCTATTTTTGCGGACCGCGCAGCTCTCTCGGTAGGAGAACCGCTCAACTGTACGGATGCCGCCCGGTTGTATTGCACGCTCGATGGCAAAAAAGCGGCTGAAATGGGCTTGCAGGGCGAAATCGGCACTACAGACCACGGGTTACCCCGCGTACAAATGCGCACAGACCAAGTTGTGCCTGCTAACTACACCCATGGTGCCCCCGTTGTGAAAGATGGCAAATTGGTGGGCCTTTCATGCGGGTATAATGCCGCAACCCGCCAACTCAAAGTCATCAATGCCGACCTCATCAACCGTTTCTTAAGCGCAGCGGCAGATACCCCGAAAGGCATGCCGGTGATGGGTGTCAATTTTGTTGAATTGACAGACCCCGTGTTCCGCCGTTATCTCAAGTTCAGCGATGAGCGGACGGGTGTATACATCAGCAAGGTGCAGCCCGGTGGTGCAGCAGCTGCGGCCGGCTTGCAAGTAGGCGATGTGCTCACATCTGTAGAGGGAATCAAGGTTGACAACCGCGGCAGATGCGTGTTGCCCTTGTATGGCATGATAGATGTTACCACTGCCGTGCGTTACCTGAAACCCCTGGGTGAAACCCTCAATATCACCTTCAGCAGAGACGGCCAAGAGCATGAGGCCGTGTTGCCGCTTAACCGTGATGCAGAGGAAAAAGCGTTGATTGCCAAAGAGCCCGAGGGTAAGGCCCCCCGCTATTTGGTATGGGGTGGCTTGGTGTTTCAACCCCTTACCTCTGATTACGTGTCTGCAGTACAGGCAGAGTTCAAGAGCTTGCCCATTGAATACATGCGCTTGGAATCTCAGGAGGAAGAACTCAAAAAGTGCGGTTATCATGAGTTAACCGCCTTGTCGATAGTACTGCCCACCAAAGCCACGCTCGGGTATGATACGTGCAGTTTCTCAATTGTGGAAAAGGTGAACGGTGTTGCCCCGCACAACTTTGCAGAGTTTGTGAAATTGTTGCAGCAACCCACGGCTTCCGGCATGGTAGAGCTTTCTATCAACAAGCCCCCCTACCGCATTTATATGGACGCCGCTGCCGCCGGCCTCGCCAATGATGATTTGCGCCGCGCCGGCATCATTAAGCTTCAACACTTGGCCGAGGATGAATAAATAACATGGCGTGGGGACACCGATTCTGAGAATTAAAACCTTTCCGTTCGCAGCAGAGCCACCCCCACAGGCTCTGCTGCACTTTATACCAATTTAACTATGTGTGCCAGGTACAAACCCGGTGAGTATGAGGAGCCGCAGGGGCGCGCTTTGCCCTCGCGGCGCATGCCACGACGCACCCCTGAGCCGGATTTGTTTTACCCTGAGCCCGAGCCCCCCGCAGAGCAGCTCCCCCCTGATGAGCCCGTGGGTGGAGAGCCCACAAAGCCTGCCCGCCGCCGCTCATATTGGGAGGTGCCCGATGATACCCCCGCTGCAAATGATACGCCGCGCCCATCAGATAACGGGCCGGACCATAACCCTTGGAAAGATGTAGCCAAGCCGCCGCCAAAAGGCACCGGTTTTTGGAAAGGCCTGTGGCTTTTCTTCGGGTTCCCCATTCGTTTTATGTTTTTCCTGACACGCAATTTGCCCGGCTTTATCATGTGGCCGTTGCGTATCTTCCTGAGTGTATGTTTTGTTACCGTGTTGTTATTGGCCGTGCTGGTTTGTATCTACACCGTCAAGGCGGGGCGGTATGATATTACACAAGTATTACGCATGCCCGAGCGCAGCATCGTGCTTGACCGCACCGGGCTCGAAATCGGCACCTTGCATGGCGAAAACCGGCGCAGTATTTCCTCTCTGTCAGAAGTGCCGCCGTACCTCATAGATGCCATTGTCATACAAGAGGACCGCTCTTTTTGGACGCACGGCGGGGTAGACCCCCGTGGTGTGATGCGCGCCATCGGCCAGGTATTCAAACACGGTCACGCCACGCAAGGCGCCTCTACCATCACCATGCAATTGGCTAAAAATACCTATAAGCATGTAGAACGTAACCTGGACAGCAAATTGACCGAGGTGGTGTTGGCCCGCCGTATTGAGGCGACTTATGATAAAGAAACCATTCTCTTGTGTTATCTCAACCGCGTGTTTTGGGGGCACTCATATTTAGGCATCAAGCAGGCAGCGTATGGCTATTTCAGCAAAGACCCCTCAGAGCTCACCATAGGTGAAGCCGCCTTGCTGGCCGGTATTGTATGTAACCCCAACGAGTGTTCGCCGTTACGTAACCCGGCTGCTGCTAAAGAGCAGCGAGATAAAGTGCTGCTGCTGCTCAGAGACCACGGCAAAATTACACATAACCAGTATGAGGAGGCCTTTAAGGAGGAGATTGTTACCCACCGCCCTCAGCCCCGCGGTTATGATAATTACTCGCTGGACCTCATCCGCTCAGAGGTAGACCATATACTGACCATGCTTGATGCCAATGGCCAGCGTGTTAAAGAAGAGGCCCTGTACTCCGGCGGTCTTATTGTCAAGACCACCCTCGACCTCAATTTGCAGGATGAAGTCATGCGCGATATGGACCAACGCCTTACAACCAATATAGAAGGCTTGCAACATTACGGGCACCAAACACGCGCGCAATATCAAGCCCTGGTGCGCCAAATACGCGAGGCAGACCCCAACGCCATTATTCCCGCCCCCAAATATGTGCAGGCGGCATGTGTGATTATTGATAACGCAACCGGGGCTTTGCTGGCCGTGGTGGGCGGCAGAGACAGTGGAGAATCCCCCCTCAACCGCGCTACCCAATGCCGCCGCCAAGTAGGCTCTCTCTTCAAACCTTTAGTTTACGCTACCTTTTTTGAACATGGGGGCAGCCCCGATAGCCTGATTTCTGATGCCCGGCTCCGCCCGGGCGAAATACCCGGCGCTAAGAAGTGGAGCCCCCGCAATGCGGACGGTCGCTACGTGGGCCGCAAACCGGCTTCTTGGGGCCTCCTTAAAAGCCGTAATACCATGTCGGTGCGCGTAGGGGCACACGCAGGGCGTCAAAATGTGGTAGATACGGCGCTGCGCTCCGGTTTCTTCACAAAGCCACCGGATGGCCCCACAATTTACTTGGGCACGTGGGAGGCCTCTCCCTATGTTGTAGCGTCTGCGTATACCGCCTTTGCCAATGGTGGCGTGCGCCCCACCCCTTATATTATTGAGAGTATCACAGATTCATCCGGGCGCGTTATTTGGCAAAATCAATCGTCTGCCACCAAGGTGTACAGCCAATCTACAGCCGCCGCTACATCTGCAATTTTGCAATCCATTACCAAAAAAGGCGGCACGGCCGCCAATGTGGTGAACTTGGGCTTTGATAAACCTTGCGGCGGTAAAACCGGTACCACCAATGCTTATAAAAATGCATGGTTCTGCGGCTATACCTCTGAGGTTACGGCAGCAGTATGGGTGGGGTTCGACACCCCCACCACCATTGCAGATAAAGCCTACGGCGGCACTGTGGCCTTGCCCCTTTGGGTGGGCGCCATGCAATGTGCCCAACGCCGCGGTTATAAAATGGGCGATATTCGCACCACGCCCTCCGAGGGCCGCCACGTGGGGCTGCGCCTATGCCATGTCAGCGGCTGCCTTGCCCACGCCGGGTGCGAGGCCAAAAACACCGCCTATACAGATACCATGGTAGACTTCTCTACCCCCCGCCTGCTGTGTACTCACCACAGTACGGCAGATGCCCTCGTTAATGATGATTTTGCAGAGGTGGTTGCCGAGCCCGAGGACGCCACCGCCCCCGGGCTCTCTGTAGAACCCGAATACGCCCCGCTATTTATCAATGATGATTACGCCGAGGTGGTGGAGTAATGCCACCACCTTCACATAATGCGAGAGCCGGGCGCCTGCGGCGCAGTGTTGCAAAGCCGCGCATGAGTTGCCGCTGCCATTACGGCTGTATGCCTAACGATTACTTCGTTTTTTGAATCTCGTAACTCGTACTTCAAATCAGCATTTGCAGGACTTCTACCTAAAACTTAAACAAAGTCATTCAAGTATATTGCGCATATGCCCGCAAACATTCAATTTACAACTCGCAATTAGTAATTGTTCTTTGTGGGGGTGAGTACAAAAGGCCGCCCCGATAGATGGGGCAGCCGCATGAAAATACAAAGCGATGGTGTGGGGGCTTTACTCCCACTCGATGGATGCCGGGGGCTTGGTGCTGATGTCGAACAGCACGCGGTTGATGCCCTTCACCTCATTGAGAATGCGGTTAGAGGCCTCGCGCAGCAGGTCGTAGGGCAGCTGAACCCAGTCGGCAGTCATGGCGTCCTCAGACACAATGGCACGCAGGTTGGTGGCAAACTCGTAAGAGCGCTCATCGCCCTTAACACCCACGGTCTTGACGGGGATGAGACCGGCGTATGCCTGCCAGCACTTGTCGTACCAATCCCACTTGCGGAGGGTGCCGATGAAGATGGCGTCACACTCGCGGATGATGTCGAGGCGGTCTTTGGTAACCTCACCGGGGCAGCGCACGGCCAAGCCGGGGCCCGGGAAGGGGTGGCGCCACAGGATATCATGAGAAATGCCCATAGAGGCACCGAGCTCTCGCACCTCGTCTTTGAAGAGGAAGGCGAGCGGCTCTATCACCTTGCCCTCCTCTTGCATCTTGAGCACGCGCTCTACGCGGTTGTGGTGGGTCTTGATGACGGAAGCCTTGCTCTTGGCGTTAGAGGCGCTCTCAATCACGTCGGGGTAAAGAGTACCCTGGGCCAGCATCTCGGCATCGCCCACGGCATCCCAGAACACGTCGATGAAGAGGTTGCCGATGATGCGGCGCTTCTTCTCGGGGGCGGTCTCGCCGGCCAAGGCTTCCAAGAAGCGGGCAGAGGCGTCTACCGTCTCAATCTCTACCCCCATGCGGGCAAAGTTGGCTTGCACCTCTTTGGCCTCGTCTTTACGCAGCAGGCCATTATCCACAAAGATGCAGCGCACGTTGACACCGGCCTCGTGCAGCAGAACGGCCAACACCGTGCTGTCTACACCGCCGGATACACCGCACACCACCTGTTTGTCGCCCACTTTGGCGCGGATGTCTTCGATAAGCTCGCGCTTGAAGTCGCCGATATCGAAGGGGGCCAGCTCTTTGGCGTGGGAGAGGAAGTTGCGCAGAATGGTGCGGCCCTCGTGAGAGTGCGTTACCTCGGGGTGGAACTGAATACCGAACATGCTGTCACCCCACTGCAGGGATACGGGCACGCCATCGCTGTTGCGGGCAATCACCTTGCAGTTGTCGGCCAAATGGTCTACGGTGTCAGAATGGCTCATCCACACCTGAGAAGAGGGGGACATATCGGCATACAAGCCCTCAAGCTTCTCGGGGATGAGGGCGGCGGGGCCGTACTCGCGCTTGTTGCTGCTGCGCACCGTACCACCCGTCTTGATATTGAGCAGCTGCATGCCGTAGCATACGCCCAAGATGGGCACATTGAAAGCCTTAAGCCACTCAAAGTCAATATCGGGGGCATCGGGCTCGGAGGTACTGCGCGGACCACCGGAGAGGATGATGGCCCCGGGTTCGCTAATCTCATGCAGGTCTTCCAAGGCATACAACTTGGCCAGGAAGCCCAGCTCACGCACGCGGCGTACAATCAGCTGCGTGTACTGTGAGCCATAGTCAATTACGGCTACAATGTGTTTCGGCGTCATAAAATCAATGGTGCTAACGTTTAATGCACGTTGTGTTGCGGGGTATTCTAGCACACTATCACGCCGTTGGAAAGTCTAAAATCGCAATTTGCCCGGGCAAATCATCTTTTAGCCGGCAAGCGTCACGCTGCGCACGGTATCCCCCTCATGTTTAAGCACCAGCCACAGCGTATCCTCCGGCATAAGCACGCCGTCAAAACGGTCTGCCCATTCTACCAACAACACGCTGCCGCTGCTCAGATATTCATCCCACCCCATGCCGAGGGCTTCATCCTCGCTCTTCATGCGGTAGAAATCAAAGTGCGCAGCGGGCACGCGCCCGTCCGCGTGCTCGTGCACGAGCGAGAAGGTGGGGCTTGCCGCCGGGTTGCTTGCCCCCAGCCCTTGTAAAATACCCTGCACCAAGTGCGTTTTACCGGCCCCCAAATCTCCCACAAGACCCAGCACCTCCCCACCTTGCAGGGTAGCAGCCAATTTTTGCCCTAATACCACCATCTCTGCCTCCGATTGCACGAAAATAGGCCCATTTTTGAAAATTTTATGCATTTTTTGCAATTTTTTAAAAATTTTTTAATTTTAGACTTGCCAAAAGGCTCGGCATGTATATAATGTGCCAGCCCGCACAAGCGGGTGCAATCCTAAAATTCAGAAAATTATGGCATACGCAGTTTTCACATCCGGCAACAAGCAGTACCGAGTAACGGTAGGTGACGTGCTCACCGTAGACCGTATCTCCGGGCTGGTGAACGACGGCGAGACCACCTTCGACCAGGTTCTCTTGGTAGAGGATGGCGACGCAACAAAGGTAGGCACCCCCACGGTTGCCGGTGCAACAGTAACGGCCAAGGTTCTTGACGCAGAGGCTCGTGGCGCCAAGGGCGTTGCCTTCAAGTTCAAGCGCCGCAAGGGTTTCCACAAGAAGAAGGGCTTCCGCGCCGCTCTCACCAAGGTAGAGATCACCGCTATCAACGCCTGATTATTAACCACAAACCAATAGATTCTTACTAGTCATGGCACATAAGAAAGGTCAAGGTTCCGTTCGTAACGGTCGCGATTCCCGCAGCAAGCGCCTCGGCGTGAAGAAGTTCGGTGGGCAGTCCGTTATCGCCGGTAACATCATCGTACGTCAGCGTGGTACCAAGTTCCATCCCGGCAAGGGCGTGGGCATGGGCCGCGACTACACCATCTTCTCTTTGGTTGACGGTCGCGTATTCTTCGATCGCGAAGGTCGTCGCGTCAACGTTGCTCCCGAGGCTTAAGTTTCATTTATCCTCTGAGAGATATAAAAGGCCGCTGCACCAAGCAGCGGCTTTTTTGTCATGGTAGGGGCTATACACTTGCCATTCTCAAACGGTTATGCTAGAATGCGCCCCCGCATGAAGACAGCAGCAAAGAAAATGGCAAAATATACGGCAGCCGGTGTAGCCGCAGCCTTGGGGCTGAGCAGTTGCTACCCACCACAAATTGCCTATGTAGACACCCCCATGGTGGTAGAGCGCCGTGCCACGCTGCAAGAAAATCTTCTCAACATGTTACCGGCAGACGTGAGAACCCTGCCCGAGGCACAACAAGAGGCACAGTGGATATCTGACACCTCCTACAAAGCAGCGGCAGCCATAGCCCGCCTTAATGACTCAAACTTCCCCGGGTGGGCAGGCAATTATTTAGTGAACTCTCGCCTGCAAGACCGCGGGCTCTGCTGGCATTACCAGCATGATATGTACCGCGAATTGCGCCGCAGGCCGTTAAAATACTTCAACCTGGGCTGCTGCGGCAGAGACGTAGGCACACGGCGAGAGCACAATTGCATATATGTAACCACCAAACACACGGGGTGGCCACATGCTTGGGTTCTGGATGCTTGGCCGTGGAACGGCCGTTTGCAAGTATTCAACGCATGGGAGCTGAACCCGGACGAGTGGGAGAGCCGCGACAGCATCACACGTTATCTGGCAGAAGTATACACCGAAGGACACCAATACCCCATGGAGCATTGGCTTACCATTCAAAGTAAGAGAAAATGGTACGAGCTCTCCATCTTTGGGCTTTCCTCTAACTACATGGATTCTTGGTGGCCGGAGGCATGGTTTACCCCGCAATACCGCAGCATGATGAACAACATCATCAAAGGCGCCCAAGAGCACCCGAACTCGCCCACCAATTACTGATACATGCGCCGTTTTACAGCACAGCTTATTGTGGCAGTAGCAGCCATAAGCACCCTGCCCTCATGCCAGACGGCACCGCCCCTTGGCTATGAGGACACCCCCGCTGTGTTGCAAGAACGCCGCAACCTCAGAGACGAGCTGATTAACCTTTTGCCCGAAGAGCAACGCAACCTGCCCGAGGCACAGGCAGAAGCTCAAATGCTGGCAGATACAGCCTACAAGGCTGCGGCCGCCATCGGCAGAATCAACCAACCGCGCCGTTGGCCGGCTTGGCGCAATAACAGGCTGGTAAACAGCTTGAGCGATGATGCTTTAGAGCGCGGCCTTTGCTGGCATTACCAGCACGATATGTACCGCGAGCTGAGGCGTACCCCGCTTAACTTCTTTGAAATAGGCTGCTGCGTCTACAAAAGAGAAACGGGCAGAGAACACAATTGTGTCTACCTGAAAGCTGCTGACGGCGCATGGCCCGATGGCATCATCTTGGATGCCTGGAAACGCGCCGGCCGCCTCATCTACCTACCTAAAGAGGATATAGACACCGACAACTGGACCGACCGCGCCGATACCACCGAGTGGCTGGACGCCGTCTACCCCGTGGGACACCGCTACCCCATTGAGCACTGGGCCACAGTGCGCTCTGACGAGGATTGGAACGACCATATACCCTCTTACGACGTAGTGGGCCAAAATACAAAACAAGGCAAACGCATGATGGACAACATGCGAAAAGGCCTTAAAGAACGCAACGGCAACCCGGTGCCGTATTAAGCAAGCGTATTTTGCTTTGCAATTATGCAGAACTTACGGCTTGTCATGCGACGCCGAATATGCTAAATTGAAAGGCGCGCAAAATGTATGCGCAGCAAGGCAAAATGTATATTAACCGAGAGATATCGTGGCTGGAGTTTAACCAACGGGTGCTTGACCAAGCATACCGTCGAGAGCTGCCACTTTTGGAAAGGGTTAAATTTTTGTCTATCAGCGCCAGCAATTTGGATGAGTTTTTCCAAGTACGCGTAGGCGGGCTAATGCTGTTGCGCCAAAGCGGCAAATATGCGGCAGACCGCACGGGCTTGGCCCCTACAGAGCAATTGGAGCTGATACGCCTGCGGGCATCGGGCATGGTGGCAGACCAATACATGCTGATGAACCGCGAGCTCATGCCCCAAATGCAGCAAGCCGGCATCAGCCCCTTGCTGATAAGCGAGCTGACAGAAACACAATACGCTGCACTCGAGGAGCACTTCCTCAACAACATAGCACCGTTACTCACCCCGCTTGCCATGGAGGCAGAGCGTCCGCCGCTGCTCCCTAACCTGCACATTATCTTAGCGTTGGAGCTCAGAGAACCCGACAGCGAAGCCACACGCATGGTAACGGTGGTATTGCCCGAGACGCTGCCACGCCGCGTACACTCAGCAGCCCTGGGGCGAGATGGCTACGTACTGCTTGAGGACTTAGTGAGCGAGTTTATCAACCACTTATTTCCCGGCGAGCCGATTGTAAACCTCAGCACCTTCCGCGTAACCCGCAATGGCGACATTGCCGTAGCAGAAGAAGAAGGCGGTGACTTTGCCCAAGAGATGGAAGCCGTATTGGTGGCGCGCAAGTTCTCTGACTGTGTACGCTTGGAGATACCGGCCACCACCCCGCCGGAGTTTGCACGCCGCATAGCGGCCATGGTGGGGGCAGATGAGTTTTGCACCTACCCCGTGCAAGGCGCCTTGCAGTTGGTAGACTTCGGGCGCTTGGCGTACGACCCCGGCAACGAGCATCTGAAGATGGATGCCTGGACCCCCGTGCCCCCCGCCGCCGTAGACCCCACCATGAGCATGTTTGACAACATAGCACAAGGTGACATATTGATACACAACCCCTTCGAAAGCTACGAGCCTGTGGTGCGCTTTGTGGAAGAAGCCGCCAAAGACCCGGATGTACTGGCCATCAAACAAGTACTGTACCGCACGGCTCGCAACTCCAGATTTGTAGCAGCACTGTGCAGAGCCGCAGAGGCCGGTAAACAAGTAACCGCGCTCGTAGAGCTCAAAGCCCGCTTTGATGAAAGCCGCAACCTCATGCAGGCAGAGCAGCTGCAGAAAGCCGGTGTGCAGGTAGTGTACGGGGTTAAAGGCTTCAAAACCCATGCCAAAATCACCTTGGTAGTACGCCGGGAAAACGGCGCATTGCGCCGCTACTGCCACTTTGGCACCGGCAATTACAACGAGACCACGGCCGCCCTGTACAGCGACCTCAACTTGTTGACCTGCAACGAGCATTTGGGGGCAGACGCCTCGCAATTCTTCAACTCCATCACCGGTTTGACCAAGCTGATGCGCTTCCGCAAGTTGTTCCCCAGCCCCGGCATGATGAAAAAAAGGCTGTTAGAGCTGATAGAAGCCGAGGCCCAGCGCGCACAACGCGGCGAGCCCGCCCATATTCACGCCAAGATGAACTCCCTGAACGACAAG
Source organism: Akkermansia sp. (assembly GCA_045576695.1). GTDB lineage: Bacteria > Verrucomicrobiota > Verrucomicrobiia > Verrucomicrobiales > Akkermansiaceae > Akkermansia. The sequence goes on along the minus strand of JAZNGY010000205.1, from coordinate 3,819 downwards.
GAAGTTATGCGCGCGCTGGAGAAAGCATCTCAAGCCGGGGTACGCATTCAATTGAATGTGCGCGGCATCTGTTGCTGGACCCCCGACACCCCGCAAGGGCAAGTGCGCACGCGCATTGTAAGCATTATTGACCGCTACTTGGAGCACGCCCGCATTTTCAGCTTCGGCAACGCCGGCAACCCCTTGGTATACATAGCCAGTGCAGACTGGATGAGCCGCAACCTGGACCGCCGCGTAGAGCTGATGATACCCATCGAAAACCGAGAGCTCGCCGCCCGCATTCTCGGCATACTCGAGGCTTGTTTCAACGACACGGCGCAAGCCTACGTTGTGCGCCCGGATGGCACCTCGGTACAAGCCACCCCGCCCGCACGCACCAAACCCTTTGCCATGCAGCAACACCTGCAAGAGCTTGCCCAGCAATCAGTCCGCACACGCGAATACGAAGCCAAGCAAACGCTTGAACCGCACCGCCCCAAATAAATACCTCAATTCCATTGCGTTGCGAATGGTAAACCCAAGCTCAAGTTTACCTACCGAAAAGATTAGCATAGCGAAACAAATTGTGATTTACATTTAACCGCTTGCATGCTATACTATTGGTAACATGAAAATCGCAGTTATCGGTAAAGGTGGGCGCGAGCAAGCGCTGGTAGAGACTCTGGCCGCAAGCCCTTGCAAGCCTGAGATTTATACATTCCCCGGCAGTGATGCCATTCTGCAAACGGCCACAGCCATTAAGGCCGATGGTTTAGATGGGCTCATGGAGCAAATGGTAAGCCTCGGCATAGACCTTTGCGTAGCCGGTGAAGAAAGCTACCTCGTCAAAGATGATGGGTTGGCCAACCGCTGCCACGCCGCGGGGATTCCTTGTTGGGGCCCCACCAAGGAAAGCGCCCGGCTGGAGGCCAGCAAAGAGTTTGCCAAAGAGTTCTTGGTGCGCCACAACATCCCCACCGGCAAAGCAACAGCCGTGGCAGATTACGAAGCCGCCGTCGCCGCCATCGGTGGGCAGTACCCCACCGTGCTCAAGTTCGACGGCTTGGCCGCCGGCAAGGGTGTGGCCGTGTGCCCCGATGCCGCCTCTGCCGAAGAGTTCTTGCAAGAGGTATTCATTGAGAAGCGCTTCGGCGAGGGCCGCCTTCTGGTAGAAGAGTTCCTCACCGGGCCTGAGATTTCCATCTTCGGTGCCATTTGCGATGACAAGTACCTCATCCTCTGCCCGGCACGCGACTACAAGCGCCTGCAAGACGGCGATGAAGGCCCCAACACCGGTGGCATGGGCGCCGTGGCATCTCGCCAACTGGCAAGTGCAGAGCTCATCAAAACCATTGAAGACACCATCGTAGCCCCCACGGTGGCCGGTTTGCAAAAGGACGGCCTGCCCTACCGCGGTTTCTTGTACTTTGGGTTGATGCTCACCCCGCAAGGCCCCAAGGTAATTGAATACAACTGCCGCTTCGGCGACCCCGAGTGCGAGGCCGTCATGCCCCTGTTGCGCGGAGATTTGGCAAACTTCTGCTTCAACGGCGCCAAGGGCGAGTTCACCCCGGATCTCATCAGCTTTGACGAAGGCTGGAGCGTATGCTGCATACTTGCCAGCGCCGGCTACCCTGCATCCTCTCACAGCGGCGACCTTATCCGCGGGTTGGATGCCTGCGAGGCACGCGTGTTCCACTGCGGCACCAAAAAGACCGCTGAAGGCTGGGTAACGAACGGCGGCCGCGTGCTGGCCATTGTAGCCCAAGGCGAAACGCTGGATGCCGCCCGCACCCGCGCCCATGCAGAGGCTGCCAAGGTAGACTTCGACGGTTCTCAACGCCGCAGCGATATTGCTTACAAAAATATGTAAATAAGTACAAAGTACAAGGTACAAAGTACAAGGTACAAAGTACAAAGTACAAGGTACAAAGTACAAAGTACAAAGTACAAGGTACAAAGTACAAGGTACAAAGTACAAGGTACAAAGTACAAAGTACAAGGTACAAAGTACAAGGTACAAAGTACAAGGTACAAAGTACAAGGTACAAAGTACAAGGTACAAAGTACAAAGTAATGATATGGCTGTACAGGATTTAAAGGCCAGAACAAAGCAATTTGCCCTGCGCATCATAAACTTGTACCACTCCCTTGCAAAAGTGGGCAGTGGTGCTGAAGTGTTGGGAAAACAACTGCTGCGTTCAGGCACATCTGTCGGGGCCAATTATCGTGCGGCAAGAATTGCTAAAAGTGACAAAGATTTCCTGAATAAGCTCAAAATTTCAGAGGAAGAAGCAGACGAAAGCGTCTTTTGGATTGAACTGTTAATAGAGGGCAAGCTATTCGAAAAAGAGCGTTTACTTCCGTTACTTGAAGAAGCTCGCGAGTTAACTGCCATATTGACAGCCTCTATTAAGACCCACAAAAGCAAACATTTAAACAATTAACACCATCAACTTCGTACTTCGTACTTCGTACTTCCCTTTCACCATTATGATTACAGAAGAAGCACTCGACTTTTTATCCACCCTGCTGGACACCCCCTCCCCCACCGGTATGGAGATGGATGCCCAGCGCATTTGGGCAGAATACATCAAGCCGTTTACCGATGAGCAACAGTGCGATGCATATGGCTCTACGTGGGCGGTGCTCAAGAGCAAGCAACCCAATGCCCCCACCCTCATGCTCGATGCCCATGCTGACGAAATCGGTTTTTCCATTCGCCACATCGGCGCAGATGGCTTTGTGTATGTGGAGCGCCTCGGCGGGTCAGATGTAGCCATTGCCCGTGGCCGCCGCCTGCGTTTCTTCGGCACAGACGGCGAGGTAACGGGCATCATCGGCAACACGGCCATTCATATTCGCGATGACCAAGACAAGGCCCCCAAGCTCTGGGAGCTGTACGTAGACTTCGGGTGCGACAGCCGCGAGGAGGTAGAAGCCCTCGGCCTGCGCGTGGGCGACCGCGGTGTGTATTGCGATGGCCCCCTCATGCTCAACAACGGTAAGCGCCTTGTATGCCGTGCATTAGATGACCGTCTCTGCGGCTTCATCTTGGCAGAAACAGCCCGCCGCCTTAAAGAACAAGGCATTGACCCCGAGTGGAATATCGTATTTGCCAATACCGTACAAGAAGAAGTAGGCTGCATTGGCGCCGCCATGCTGACCTACCGTATACAGCCCGATGCCGCCATCTGCTTAGACGTTACCCACGCCACCGACAGCCCCGGCCTTAATACCGCCCGCTACGGCGAGGTTAAACTGGGCAAGGGTGGCTGCCTCTGCTTCGGCCCCGCTTGCCACCCCAACCTCAATGCCCGCATTGAGTACGTGGTTGACAAAGCAGGCATCCCCATGCAGCGCGAAACCAGTGGCCGCACCACCGGTACCAATACAGACCAGATTTTCCGCTCTCGCAGCGGTGTGCCCGCCACCAACTTCTCCCTGCCCCTGCGCTACATGCACAGCCCGGTTGAAACTGCTGATATGGCCGATGTGGAGAGCATGATTGACCTGCTGGTCGCTTTCATCTCAGAGCTGAAAGTAACGGACGATTTCCGCCACAAACTGGCACTTTGATTGTGCTATTGATACAATTTCAGCCACCAAGCAAAATAATTTGCTTGGTGTTTTTTTCGCGCTGTTAAAGTTTACAATTGAAAGATGCATCTGCTCGATAAATTGTAATTTAACGGGGTGTACGCGTTGGCATAATTAGAGGTTACGCGGATAGAGTATAGCGGAGTTGGCACAACGAACGCTTTTCTTGATAGTTTACATACTGAAGAAGAGTAAATAAGGTTATTTTTGAAATTACTTTCAGAAAAAGTCCTCTTTGCG
>JAZNGY010000204.1:0-54950 GCA_045576695.1 Akkermansia sp. | reverse complement strand
GGCATCTACGGTAAGTTTACCCGTCGTGGTGTTTTCGCCGGCAAGAACAAGCTTACCGGTACCGCTCTGCTGCAACTTGGCAGAGTCTGCCACACTGCCGGAGATAACGACTTCATCAGAGTAAATGGTCTGATACGTGCCGTTGCCACCGAGCGTTGCGATAACATCGCCACCGGCATTGGCAACACCTTCACCACCCAGCTCCATGATGGAACCGGCAGCACTCATGTCAACAGTGCCGTCAAAGGCGCTCAAGTCACCACGCAAAGCGGTGCGAATACCGTTGGCCACGCGCAGTGTACCGCTACCGGTTACATCGCCGGTAAAGTAGGTATTATCCGTGCGGATGAGCGTGGAGGTCTTATCATCCGTTACCTTCAACTCGGCCACAATGGTCTTTGCACCCTCACCCTCAACGGTGAAATTAGCGCCGTTAAGATCAAGTAAGGTGTCAGTACCACCGGCAGATGAAGCATCGGCAAAGTAGGTAGTACCTCCATTTGCGCCCAATTGCAAAGTACCGGCAAACCCGCTGTTATTACCGCTGATACGGTAGTTACGCCCGGTATTACCGAAGCTGACCTTACCGTCACCGCTGAGAGTACCTGCCAGGTCGATTACATTCAAATTGCCTTGGATATCAGAATCCAAGTGAAGTTCAGCACCGGAGGCAACGGATACCGCCCCGGCAAACTTGATACCTGCGCTGGTACCATGCATCTTAACGCTGTGAACGTTCAGCACGCCTTCGCTTACCTCCATGGCACCGGCATATGTACTTACGCCATCTGCCCCTCTGGGATGTGCCACACGCAGGGTCAAAGCACCTTCACCGGTCTTTTCAATACCGCTGTTCAGGGCAGCCAACACACCACTGTTGTCGGCAGAGGTTTCTGCATCCGTGCCCCATACCACGTTGTTTTCGGCATCTACCACCTGAATCTTGACCGCGCCGTCATAGTCTACTGCCAGTTCGGCTTGGTTGCTCAAATCGGTAGAAATACTGGTCTTGTTACCCTCGTCATCCGTAAGGGTATCGTAAACCAGCGTACCGCCGTTGAACTGAAGTGCAGAGTTACCGATGGCGTTGTCGGACTGCAGCACCAGCTTACCCTTCAGGTCGGTGGTACCGCCCAACTCATCGTTATCCATGGCCATGTTCACCGTGGCTGCCACGCCGATAACCAGCTTGCCATCGGCGCCCAGTTTGACGGAGGCGTCGTCATCCTCGCCCACAAAGGTGTACTCCCCACCCGATACCTCGATGTTACCGGGATTCACCTCGCCTCCGACGGTTACAGTACCCGCTGCAGCAGCGGTAAAGTACACATTCTGACCATTGGGGCTGCCGGTATTGGACTTCCAACCGTCGGCATCGTCGGACCATACGGTACCCTCGCCGTTGGTGCTGCCTTCCCATACCCAATCGCTGAGGAAAGCGCTGCGGAAAATGAGCTTGTTACCCACAACCTCTACCACATATTCCATACCGGCAGGAACTTCTGCATCAAAGGTAGCCGTCAATTCACCCGCAATGTCGACAGAGTCTGCATCAATCAGCACATATTCACCGGGGTCAAGAGAGCTGATGTTGGTGAGGTTCACGGCAAGATTGCCGAGGCTGGTCAGCTCACCGCTGAGGTCTACGTATGCATTGGTGGCAGAGGCCCCCGTCATGTCAATATTGAGAGCAGACAGGGTGAGCACTTGCTCGCCCACCTTGGTCGGCAATATCAACTTGGAGGGTTGCGTGATGGCAAGAGCCAGCCCGGAGGCAGATGAAATACCATTGTCAATCGTCACCGTGCCGCCGGAAAGCGTGAGCTTATCAAGCTCTACGGCTAAAGAATTGGCAATTCTGAGTGTACCGGCACCGGAGATGGTAACCTCTTTGTTCAAGGCAGTAAAGGAGGTCATCACTACAGAGGCGCCCTCCGTCAACTCAACTGCATTGAAATCCTTAAATTGAGTACCGGTCAGGTTGCCGTATTCCGTGGCATCGGTGAAGACGAGTTTGCTGTATTCTGCGATGGTGCATTCAGCAATGTTGACAGCATCACCATCATAACCACCGGAAATAATCTTACCGGGCAATTCAATAGCAGAACTCAGGTTAACGGTTACGGTATCTACCTTTTGATGCAGGGTACCCAGGGCTTCACCGGCACCATAGACGTTACCACCCAACTTACCGTCATTAAGGTTGATGACGATATCACCCGTAGTGAAAGAAGAGTTGCTGTTATTATTTCGCAGCGTGGCACTGCCACCCACAATGGTACCCAACACCTGGGCATTACCATCAACGGTAATCTCAATGGAATCCGTCTTGGAAACTACCATATTCTCATTGGGTGTACCATTTTCAGACTCAATGGAGTGGCCACCATATACATGGTTCACAACAGCATCTCCGCTCAGCACAATATTAACAGCCCCCGTCGTAAGAGTAGGTGCCCCGGAGGCAACACGGCTACCGCCAAAGATGCTGCTACCCGACAGTACACCGCCGGTAATGTTGATATTAGACTCGGCAATATTGTGAGTACCGCCTCGTACATCAATCCAAGAGCCACCTACGACCGGTGCCTTGTATGTACCGCTCTTGATGGTGATATTGGTACCGGCAATATCAGTAGAACCGTATGTACACCAGTTACCGCCGATAACCTTGTAACCATTCTTCATGGTTATATTACCCAAGTCGAGCACGATATTGGTGCTGCCGGTCACCGTCTGGGTACCTGGGGTATTATTGTAGCTACCACCGATAACATGTTTACCGAACTCTGTTGCAGAGCCCTCATACTTTGTAGTGTCTACAAGAATATTGGTGTTACCATCCAGCTTTTGGCCTTTCGATACGTTGGTAATCCAACTGAAACCACCCAAAATCATATCAGACGGCTCGCTGTGCAATTTGGATTCACCGGAGGTAAGCGGGGTATATACAAAGATATTCGTATTACCCGTGTGGATAGCAAGTTGATTATGAGCAGCCGTACCGGAACCGATAATAGAGCCCGTCACACTGCCGCTGAATACGGAAATGTAAGTATCACCGGTAAAGCGCGCAGCTTGGCCATCCTTATGGTTACCGCCCACGATAGTACCTACCGTGGCACCGTCAATCTTGATATGGGTGTTACCCACAAAGTCTGCACGCTGGCCACCACCCCAGTTCTGGGCATAGTTACCACCAACAATGGCTTTGTAGGCACCCTCGGTAGCTTCAACCCACACATCTGTTGTAACACCGCCGAGACCGTTATCAGCATTTGCATCATTACCGCCTATAACGATACCGTTGGCATCACCATCACCGGTAAGAGAAATAGCTATAACACCATCGGCTACCGTGTAAGTGGTGTTGCCATACAGCTCATAAATAGGTACACCGTCATGGGCCGCCATAGACAAAGTACCGACACCACCTTGCGGCACGGATGCAGGAGCCTGAGCCAACTCTGCACCCCAGTTGATATCCCAATCAGATTGAACGGTTGCGTTAGAGGACAACCAAACGCGACCATCTGTCACCTTAAGGTCAAAAGAATCTACCCCATCTACCGTTAACAGCTCTTTGAGAGCAGCCACATCCTGCCCTTCGGCCAATGTGATACCCGTATCAAAGCCATCCTTAATTTGACCGACAACGCCGAACACGTTGAGTGTGACAGCATCTGTCACGGAACCGATGGAGAGCACGTCACCCTCGCCGTATACAAGCTCCGCTCCCTCAGCAAGTTTCACGGAATTGAGCGTCAGCTTGTCCCACCCATTCATCTTGAAAGAGCCCCCAATATTGAGAACATCCAGAGTCAGGGCGCCGTCTCCACTTATAGCAAAACCGGTACCTGCACTGGCTGCACCGGTAACAGTAATACCGCCGGCATCTGCTTGTACTTTGTTAAGGGTAAGCACACCGCCCTCTGCAACGGCTACATTACCGGCACCGCTCAGCAAGGCAAGATTCGCAGTGGCGTCAGTAGTTACACCAAGGCTACCGCCACCCAGAACAACGGCAGAATCAGCCGTGGTATTGCCGGCAAATTGCAGGGTACCCGCCGTCACGGTGGTTGTACCGGTATGCTTGAGGTTGCCGGTTACGGCCAGTACACCTGCGCCGTTCTTATTGAGGGCACCGCCGTTGGCAGTGGTCTCGCTGATAGTCAGGGTGCCATCTGTTACGTTAAATTTCGTAGTTTGCCCACCGTTACGCAAGCGAAGGGGGGCATCAATGGCGCTGATGCCGGATGAGGTCACGGTTCCACCGTTTTCATAGAAGTCCAAGCACCCGTACTGGTCACCCGAGCCGCTTACTGTACCGTTATTGAGAATAAGCTCATCCGAGGCCTGGAAGGAGACACGCGTGGCATTCAACTTGAGTTCACCCCCGCTGAGAACTTCTATCTTATTGGCATCATTATAGTTAAAGATATCATTACCTTCTGTCACCTCAAACGTACCACCGTTGGCAACCACTACATTGCCGGCCAAGTAGGCACCGGAGGCATCTTTACCCTTCATTTTCAGAGTACCGCCGTCTACCGTAATGGTAGCCGTGTTGTTAAAGGCGCCGTTCTCTACCGTGAGGGCACCCTGCACCGTCAAGGTCTGCGGGGTGCCTTCGGTACCGGCTACGGGTGCCCAAGTCATCTCGCGGCCGGCAGCAATGGTCAACCCGGAGCCACTCTCAAACACAGCTTTGTTAATCTCCATGGCACCGGTACCTGCCAAAGCCAAATCCGTGCCGGCCTTAACCCTCAGCTGAGACACCTCAATATCCCCATCGATGGTAGCAGTTACATCACCCAAGTTCTCTGCGAAGATAACGTTATCAGCATTAGCAAATGCAGCACCACCGTCAAACTCGGTGCCCACATGCCAAGTGAGCGGGGTGGCTTGGCTCCACGTCAAATCTACAGCCAATACGGTGTACATAATCTTGCCGTCTGCAAAGCTCCACTCTTTACCCACGGTGTCTACACCGGTGAGTACGGCGGCAATTTGATCAGAGGTAAGCGTGGACAAATCCATCGATAAGTAAGGTCTGTTATTATCCGCATCCGGCTCACCAAGATAAGACCCCATAACCGTACCACCTTCAATCAAGGTGTAAGTACCGGTAGCACCTTTTCCCGTACCGGTAGTCTCTGCCGTGAAGCCGCTAAGGTCAATAGACAACGCATCATCTATATGAATATAGACAGTACCTTTATTTGTAATAGCTTGGGACAAAGTTAAAGTCCCGCCCAGCGTAACTTGCCCCTCAACAGTTAATGCATCATTTGCCGTAACGTTATGAATATTCGTAAGATCCCAATTTGCATAATTGACCTTACCTCCAATAGTAGTGGCTCCCGTAATATCAGCCTTATTAATGGTTGCCCAACCACTGGAGAAAATAACCTTACCACCATTAACAGTCAACTCGTCAATCGTAACGGAATTCGTCAACTCATAATCCGCACCACCCGTCATTAATACCTTGGAAACACCGCTACCGGAGCGACTAATCTTGTTCTTTACATAGACGGGTGCGGCTCCCTTATCGTACGCAAAATTAAGAGTATTTAAGTTAGAAGTGAAGGAAATATCATTTTTTCCACATAAGCCTGTTTCATTATTGCTTACGGCTGTTACACCTTCTTTACCGAATTGAAGAGTGAAAGTTCTTGCAGCGCCGAGCACAATCTTACCGGTAAACTCACTGACATCTCCACTGAACAAAAGGATCATATCGGTACCGGCACCCGTCTTTTTAATCATACCGGCACCCGTTACCTTGTTGGCAATCTCATAGGTAGCACCACCACCGTTATTCAGAATCAAGCCGGTAGAACCATCCGTGTAGTCATTACCAATTTGAATCAGGCCTTCTAACCCGCCGGTATTCTCCAACCAATTTGAAGTGCCACTATCACTCATATCAAACACCACCTTCTCCAAGTCCGGATACGCGGCATTCAGTTTATTTAACTCTATCTTCGAGTTATCAGCGTTGGCATATGTAACAACTTTGCCGTCCTCACTTGCGGTAAGAGCAGCCTGAGCCTGTTGTGTCATCATACTGACCAACAAAGTGCCCGTAGCCACGGTTGTGGAGATACCGGTTACTGCGGCCATGCAGGCAATGACAGCCTTGCGCAGCATTTTGGGGAGATGTAATTTCATAATTTATTATGTGGTTTGAAGCTTGCAATGAGGTAAAGACAGCTCACCTCAAGATAAGACCCTAACATCCTACCAAAATACCCTTACAAGTCAAGCTCATTTTAACAAAAACATCAAAAATAACTATAGCTTTTCCACACTTTTGTCAGCGATAGGGCAATTCATTCATAATCGCGGGGTAAGGGCATCATTTTCCCCCGCTTCCCCCCTCTCGAAACATGGATTTATAGGCGCAATTACGGGAGAAACGGCGAAACTAAAACCGCCCCATCTCACGAACGGTTTTCGTCTTATCTTTTTTTGAGCAAATTAATTTTATCACGCAGCACGGCGGCCACCTCGAAATCCAAGCGGGCAGCGGCCTCTTTCATTTCTTTTTCAAGGCGTTTGATAACGGTAGCCACATCTTCCTCGTCATCTTCGGCAGCGGCCAAGATACCGGCTTCGTCCTCTTCATCATCGGGGGTGTAGAGGCGCAGGGTGCTTTGGTCTGCACGGGCAACGGTGCGGGGCACGATACCGTGTTTTTCATTGTAGGCCAGCTGGATAGCGCGGCGGCGGTCCGACTCATCCACCAAGGCGCGGATGGAATCCGTAACAACATCGCAGAACAAGACACACTCGCCATGCACGTGGCGGGCAGCGCGCCCAGCGGTTTGCACCAAGCTGGTCTCGTTGCGCAAGAAGCCTTCTTTATCGGCATCCAAAATACAGACGAGCGACACCTCAGGCAAGTCGAGGCCCTCTCTCAACAGGTTGATACCCACCAAAATATCTACCGAGCCACTGCGTAATTTACGCAAAATCTCCACGCGTTCAATGGCATCCACATCGGCGTGAATATACTCCACATTCAAGCCCACGTTGCGCAGGTAATCGGTAAGGTCTTCTGCCGTGCGTTTGGTAAGGGTGGTCACCAGCACACGCTCGCGCACGCTCACACGTTGGCGGCACAGCTCTATGGTTTTATCAATTTGGCCATCAAGCGGCAACAGGGTAATCTTAGGCTCGGGCAAGCCGGTGGGGCGTATCAGCTGCTCCACAATAAGCGGTTGTCCCAAGGCACGCGGGTTAAACGTATCTACAGGTGCGGCAGATGAATGCGGCGGCACGCGCAGCTCTGCCAATTTATGGAAGAACACCCCGCGGAAATCATCCGGCGCGTGCGTAATGGCTTGGCTGGCTTTCTCATGCCGAGAATGGGTGTTGCCGCGCTTGGCTTTCAGCACGGGTATGTAGCTTTTGTTGCCGGGCACGCAGTTAACATACTCGAAGGGGCCGGGGGTGGCGCTCACATACACCAACTGGTTTTGGCAGCGCATGAACTCCTCGAAACGCAAAGGTCTGTTATCCAACGCAGAGGGCAGGCGAAACCCGTGGTCAATCAACACTTGTTTGCGAGAGCGGTCGCCCTCATACATACCGCCGATTTGCGGCACAGTGGCGTGAGATTCGTCAATGATGGTGAGGTGGTCTGCCGGAAAATAGTCTTGCAATGTGGAGGGGGTAGACCCCGGCGCCCTGCCCGCCAAATGGCGAGAGTAGTTTTCAATACCCTTGCAGAATCCAATCTCATTGATGAGCTCCAAATCGTAGTCGGTGCGCATTTTGAGGCGTTGGGCCTCAATGAGTTTATTTTCTTTCTCAAACCAGGCCACGCGCTCTGCCAGCTCTTGGCGAATAGACATGATGGCGGGCAGGCGTTTCTCCGGGGAAGACACATATTGCTTAACCGGGAAGAAGAGGTAGCTGCTCAACTTCTCGCGGGTGCGCCCCGAGACGGCATCTATCAGGCTGATGGCATCTATCTCATCGCCGAAAAACTCCACGCGTATAGCCTCGCCATCGCTCTGTGCCGGGTAAATCTCTACCACATCCCCGCGCACCCTGAAGGTACCACGGCGAAAATCGTAGTCGCTGCGCTCAAACAACAGCTCCGTTAAACAGGCCAGCATGGCATCGCGGTCCATCTCTTGCCCCACACGGACGGATAGCGTCAGCTCCCGATAATCCTCCGGCGAGCCCAAGCCGTAAATGCAGCTCACACTCGCCACCACAATCACATCCCGCCGCAGCAGCAGAGAACGCATGGCATTGAGGCACAGGCGGTCTATCTCTTCATTGATAGCACTGTCTTTTTCAATGTAGGTATCTGTACTGGCAATGTAGGCCTCGGGCTGGTAGTAGTCGAAGTACGACACGAAATACTCCACCGCATTGTGCGGGAAAAAGCTTTTCAGCTCGGAATACAACTGAGCCGCCAGCGTTTTGTTGTGAGACAGCACCAACACGGGGCGGTCTTGCGCAGCAATGATGTTGGCCATGGTAAAAGTCTTACCGCTGCCGGTAACACCCAGCAGGCATTGGTGGCGGTTGCCGGCAGCCAGAGACTTGAGCAATTTGCCGATGGCCTGCTCTTGGTCGCCCGAGGGCTTATAGTCTGTTACCAGTTGAAAAATGGACATACCTCACATGAACGCGCAGGTATTGTATGCGTTTTCTCCGCGTTTCGCAAGTTAAATCGCGCAGGGGCCAGGGCAAACGCATTAGGCAACGAACCTTGTAAGTTCTTTATTTACAATACACAATTTACCATTTACAATTTTCTGATAAAACATCGGCCTGAGTGCAGCACGATGTTTTATGGCCGCAGCATTGCGCAAAAACATTAATTCCTTATGGTGGGCTTTCAGCTGATGAATATTTATATAAGAGCTTGTAAATTCAATAACTTTGTAAATTGTAAATGGTAAATTGTCAATCTGAAGAAATTCACTTTTTACTTGCAAAGGCGATGTATAAATGATATATACGGAGTATATGAAGCTGTTATACTCTATGATATGGGGCTTATTGTGTTGCAGCACAGCAATGGGTGGGGAAGCACGCCCGCAGGTAGCTGTAACGCGAGTGGATTTTGATTTTCCGACTCCGGATGAGGAACCGGTTCGATTTATACGCTATGACTCAGACAGCACACCGATTTTCAGTGGAGAACGGCCGATTAGGATAGATATAACAATTCTCAACAACGGTAAAATCAGCGCAAGGCAGCGCATTGTGGATGTACAGGTGGAATATGCGGTAGATTCAAAGAAAAACAATTTGTCCCCGACACAGACGAAATGCGACCGCATGAATGAAAACAAGGCGTATATCTATTGCGCACTTCCCTCACGCGGGGCGTGGATTCAGGTGAAAGGAGAGGCCACCGTGGCAGAGGCATCCGCAGAAAAGAAGACGGCAGTTTTTACCATGGACTTGGAGGACGGAGGCCACGTAGAGGTGGAAGGGCACCCGGTAGCCATTCAGTTGTTCCCCCTCAACGAGCACTTGCCTTACCGTAACGTTCAGATTACCGCATCGGAGGCGTTTCTGAACCTGAATGCGCAATTATACCTACACCAAAAAGGAGAAAAAATAAAATTGCAACCCAGAGGCAGTGTAGCCAATGGCGAGGCTCAAATGCTTTACTATATGGTCGAAACGGATAACCTCGATTCGTTTGACGGCATCACATTTGAATACCCGGCCAAACAAACCACCACACGCATACCCTTCAACTTCCGCGTATCGCTGCGCGGGGTACAATATGCCAAATCTACTACCCAACCCTGATTCTCACCCATAATGACCATGAAACAATTCTTTTTACCGCTCCTTGCCGCCGCGTGTGCCGCTACCGCAGCAGAGCAGACAACGCAGCCTTACAGCGTCAACTTGGAGTCAGTTTCTCTGATGTATGTCTACCCTGACGAAGATTCGGGTTTTAGGGAAGCACCTTTCAACGAGTTGAACATAGGCTTAAAAGTGACGGGGCCGAGCGAAGAGATGCACAAGATTATCTCGACAGAGACTGTAGCAGGCAGTATTCGCATTGTCGACTCTACCGGTAAAGACTTAAAATACTCCGGTGGGGTTACGAGCGCCGAAAGAGTATATCTGAGCTCAGAGCTTTCTTACGGCAACAGCGCCACCGTCTCCGGCACGCTGGCATTGAATCTATGCGAACAGGATGTGGTGAAAGAATCCCCCATTCTGCACCCTGCCGATAACCCCACTTTTGTTGAGGGAGAGTACTCATTCACCGTCTCAGTCGTACACGAAAAGGAGGCAGAATACCCCGCTATCCGTATAACCTATAAGAGCGAAAACGGCACAGATATGGGAGATGTTGCCCTTACCGATGCCAATGGCAAAGAGCTAAAATCTTACAGATATACGATGAGCGGCAACGATGCGGAAGGCACCATTGACCAACAGGTGAAGCAAATACCCGAAGCGGTGAAAATCAGGTGGACACAGCGCCCGATTACCAAAACCATCCATCTGCCATTCTGCATCCGATTCTCGATTTGCGGTGAACTCGCCCCGAAAAAAGAATAATTACTGCGGGTGGGAACATATTTTTGGATTGCAATTTGCACGGTATATGGCATACTGTAGGAAACAGGCATGGCATCTCTCATCATCACAATAAACGAACGCAAGCAGGGCTTTGATTTACCCGCAATACTCGGTAAGGTTACCATCATCGGCTGCGATGATGCGTGCGATGTTTCTCTGAGCGGGGTGGACGGGTTATCGCACCGCCAGTGCAGTATCACCTGCACCGAGAAGGGCTTCATGCTTGAGGATTTGGACTCTACCAACGGCACCTATGCCAACGAAAAAGAGGTAGAAGAGCCGGTATTGATGAAAGAAGGCGTGGTATACGCCATAGGCGATGCCTCCATGATTATAGCCGAGCTTGCAAACTTTGCCCCTATAATCCAAAAAAATCCCCCGGTAAAAGAAGTGGAGGCAGAAGAAGCGCCGACAGCCCCCCTTACGGAAGATGCAACGGTACCCATAGCAGATAGCGATGAGGCGCCGACAGCGCCGATTGCCACGGAGAAAGAGCCCACCCATACCCGCCCCTTACCCGGCAGGGCGCCGGCTCGCAGGGCAAAGCTCAAAACAAAAGGCCCCCAAAAGCGAGCGCTGTCAGATGAAGAGTTGAAACAAAAAGCAAAAATGCTAGCCGGCAACTTTGCCGGCAGCGGGGTGAGCACGCTCTACGTGGTGGTGATACTTATCTTGGCATTGTACGCCGGCATGGCCTTGTACAGCTGGCAGAGCGTGGGCAACCCCGTGCCGGCATTTTTCAGATAAACACCGGCAACTTGCGCGCGTTGTCTGACTTACCCCGTTGAGTACAACCGGGTAAAAAATAAGGCTTGCATTAAAGCTCAAAATGGTGTATGGTGTGCCCGTCGCGGCCAACGCGACAATGAACACCAATTCTATCTTCAACATGGAAACGATGAAAATTCAGCGCGCACTGCTCTCCGTATCGGACAAGACCGGTTTGGACAAGTTTGCCAAGGGCTTGGTAGCCCAGAATGTACAGCTTATTTCTACAGGCGGCACCTGCAAGTACCTGCAAGAGCTCGGCCTGCCCGTCACCGAAATCTCCGACTACACCGGTGCACCTGAGCTTTTTGACGGCCGCGTGAAGACCCTGCACCCCAAGGTGCACGGCGGGCTTCTGCAGCGCCGAGACTTGGCCGAGCACCAGCAACAGGCTGCTGACAACAACATCCCCACCATTGATTTGGTATGCGTGAACCTTTACCCCTTTGAGGAAACCATCGCCAAGGAAGGCGTAACCCTGGCCGAGGCTATTGAGAAGATTGACATCGGTGGTCCCTCCATGCTGCGCTCTGCCGCTAAGAACTATGCCTCTGTCACCGTGGTATCTGACCCCACTGACTATGACACCGTGCTGGAGGAAATGGAAAACCACAACGGCAACACCACCCTCAAGACCCGCGAGAAGCTGGCCGTTAAGGTATTCATGCGCACGTCTTCTTACGACAACGCCATCTCTAACTACCTTGGCCACCGTGCAGAAGAGAGCACCAAGAACAACTTCTGCCTCTCCCTGCCCTTTAACCAGACCTTGCGCTATGGTGACAACCCCCACCAGCCCAGCGTGCTCTACGGTAACTTTGACTCCATCTTCACCCAGCTGCAAGGCAAGGAGCTCTCCTACACCAACATTCTTGACTTGGATGCCGCAGCTTCTCTCATCATGAACTTCCGCCGCCCGACCGTCGGCATCCTCAAGCACACCAACCCCTGCGGTGTAGGCCAGGATGACGAAGACTTGGTAGAGGCTTGGAAGCGTGCTTACCAGACCGACACGCAGGCACCCTTCGGTGGCGTTATCGTGATGAACCGCCCGATGACAGAGGCTCTTGCCCGCATCGTAGGCGCCATCTTCACGGATGTTATCATCGCCCCCGACTACGAGCCCGAGGCACGCGCCATCTTGCAGAAGAAGAAGAACTGCCGCATCATGCGTATCGATATGGATGCCTGGCGCGAATACTGCAAGCAACCCATGATCCGCACCGCCCCCGGTGGTATCATGACCATGAAGCGCGATGACGAGGCTATGGGTCTTGATAACCTTGAGTCCAAGGTTGTAACCAAGCGCGTACCCACCGCCGAAGAGCTGGAGGCCATGCGCTTTGCCTGGCGTGTGTGCAAGCAGGTACACTCCAACGCCATTGTCTTCACCGACAAGAACGGCACCCTCGGCATCGGCGCCGGCCAGATGAGCCGCGTGGACTCAGCCAAGATTGCCGTGTGGAAAGCCGGCCAAGCCGGGCTCGACCTCAAGGGCAGCGTTATCGCCTCCGATGGTCTCTTCCCCTTCGCAGACGGTCTGCAAACCGCTATTGATGCCGGCGTAACAGCCTGCATTCAGCCTGGTGGTTCTATCCGCGACCAAGAGGTTATTGACGCTGCTGACGCCGCCGGCATTGCCATGGTGTTCACCGGTGCCCGCCACTTCTTGCACTAAAGATTAACCCAAATCCCTGCGGGAGCAATCCCGCAGGGATTCTTCACTTTATATCCTACTATGCATCTGGGAGTAAATATTGACCACGTGGCCACGCTGCGCCAGGCACGCTACGCCACCATGCTTGAGTCTCACAACACGGAGCCATCTGTGCTTGATGCAGCGCGTGCAGCCATGGCCGGCGGGGCAGACTCCATCACACTGCACGTGCGAGAGGACCGCCGCCACATGCAAGATGCCGATGCGCAGGCGGTACGCCGAGAAATACCCCTGCCCCTCAATTTGGAGATGGGCGCCACCCCGGCTATGCTTGAGTTTGCCTTGGCACTGAAACCGGACTACGTGTGCTTGGTACCCGAGAGGCGCGAAGAGATAACCACCGAAGGTGGGTTAGATGTAGCAGGCAAAGTGGCAGAGCTGCGCCCCATTGTGGAGGCCCTGCAGGCAAACGGCAGCAAGGTGAGCATGTTTATTGACCCGGATTTGGCACAGGTAGAAGCATCTGCAGCCATTGGGGCGCTCATGGTAGAGCTGCACACCGGCAAATTTGCCAATACACTGGGGGGGGAACGTGCCGCAGAGACCGCCCGATTGGTGGCTGCAGCAGAGCGCGCCTATGAGCTGGGGCTTGAGGTGCACGCCGGCCACGGCATCCAAATTGCCAACTTGGCAGAGCTTAACGCCGTACCCCACCTTACAGAGCTGAACATTGGGCACACGCTCATCTCTCGCGCCATTTTCACAGGGCTTGCCCCCGCCGTAAAAGAAATGAAAGAAGCTATTGCCGCTTTTACTTGGTAAACGGCACATAAAAGCACAGTTTTAGATTCCTCTTCATCATGCCGTGGAGAGGAGTTTTTGTATTTTGAGCACACATCCCCCCCAACAAAAGGAACAAAAAAACGCGCAAAAAATAAGCAATGAACCACCTATTTATGCGCAAAGACGAGTTTTTTCAAAAAAAATCCTCCAAAAGCCCGTAAATTGGCGGGTTTCAAGCATTTTTCGCTTGTAATGAGCATGCTGCATGTTATTATAGAGACCTATGAATAAGACACAACTTGTTGACTGCATTCAGGCCAAACTGGGCGAAGAGGCCACAAAGAAGTGCGCCGAAGCCGCCCTTACCGCCGTACTCGACGCCATCACCGACGCCGTTAAGGGTGGGGAGAAGGTTCAGCTCATCGGTTTCGGCTCCTTTGAGATGAAGACCCGCGCAGCCCGCACCGGCCGCGACCCCCGCACCGGTAAAGAGCTCAAGATTGAAGCTTCTCAGACCCTCGCATTCAAACCCTCTTCTACCTTCAAGACCGTGCTCAAGCCCGCCAAGAAGACCTGCAAGAAGGGTGGTTGCAAGAAGAAGAAATAATTCTTCCACTGCCTTTTTCATTATCAAGTCGCACTCCGATTTTCGGCGTGCGACTTTTTCTATCGCCGAATTCCCCGACAAAAGGGGTTTAGCCTTTACATCGGCTTGACAATGTGCTAAAAATGTTGCGTTATGGATTTAGATCAACGCGAAATCAGTGTTGAAACCATCAGTCCGTACTTCGAGGAATACTTCGGGCAGAAACCCACGGTGGTAGCTGCCTCCCCCGGGCGCGTAAACTTGATTGGCGAACACACCGACTACAACAACGGTTTTGTACTCCCCATGGCCCTCAACAATATCAACGTTGTGGCTGTGGCTCCCTCTCCCACCGGCAAACACCGCTGGATTGGTGCCTTGGGTGATACCATGATTGAAATAGACCCGGCAGATGCCACCAAACCCGGTGACCCCTTCTGGAGCAACTATGTACGTGGTGTTATCTGCATGCTTGAGCGCCGTGGCATCAAGGTGCCCGCAGTCGACATGTTGATTGACTCTAACGTGCCGCGCGGTGGTGGTCTTTCTTCCTCTGCAGCATTTGAGGTAGCCACCTGCACAGCCTTGGCAGCCCTTTGCGGTGCAGATGTCACGCCCACCGAGAGAGCCCTCATCGGCCAAGCAACAGAGCACGAGTTCGTCAATGTGCCCTGCGGTATTATGGACCAATTCATCTCTGCCAACGGCAAGCAAGACCACGCCCTGATGCTGGACTGCAAAGACCTTACCTACAAGCTCATCCCCATGATGGACCCGAACGTAAGCGTGTTGGTAATTGACTCTGCCGTGAAGCACTCTCTGGCAGACGGCGGCTATGCTGCCCGCCGCAAAAATTGCGAAGATGCCTGCGTGATATTGGGTGTACCCTCCCTGCGAGAGGCAACGCTCGACATGCTTGAGGAGAAGAAAGAAGCCTTGGGCGACCTTTGCTACCGCCGCGCTCGCCACGTCATCGGCGAGAACCTGCGCGTAGAGAAATTTGCAGCAGCCGTTGCCGCAGCAGATTGGGACGCCGCCGGTGTGGCCATGCGCGCCTCTCACGCCTCCCTCAAGAATGACTTTGAGGTATCCTGCGCTGAGGTAGACACCCTCGTGAGCTTGGCAGACAGCATCCCCTCTGCCGCCTCTGTATACGGCGCCCGCATGACGGGTGGCGGTTTCGGTGGCTGCATCGTGGCTCTTGTCAAGAGCGAAGATGTTGAGAAGGTTGCAGAAGAAATGCTGGAGGCATATCGCAGTGCCTTGGGCATTGAAACCACTTACTTGGTAACACGCCCCGGCGAAGGTGCCCGCGTGCTGTATAAAGCTTAATTCTGACTCATTTTTACATTTATGAAAAAATTAGCAACCATGCTGAGCGCCCTTGCGCTCTTTACATTCGGGGCTTGGGCTCAGGACGCAGTTACACCCGCCGAGACACCCGTAGTGGAACAAACAGCCACTGAAACTACAGCAGCTCCGGAAGCCACACAGGAGACTGTGGTAGCCCCCGTTGAGAAAACAGCAACCGAGGCCGTTGCAACACCGGTAGCAGCCAAGGCAGCAAGCCAAGAGACGGATGTACTCCCCGTGTGGGAAATCATCGCCTTCTGCGTTGTCGTAGTAGGTGTTATCGGCTTGGGCATTTGGAAAGCCTCTGACGGCAACGAGAAAAACGAGAGCGAAGATGAAAAAGCCGAGAAAGGCGCCGCCGACTACTTCTTGGCCGGCCGTGGTCTTACCTGGTGGCTGGTAGGTTTCTCTCTGTTGGCAGCCAACATTTCTACGGAGCAGTTCGTAGGCATGAGTGGCCAGGCAGCCGACTGGTTGGGCCTTGCCATTGCCGGTTACGAGTGGCTTGCCGCCATCGTACTGGTAATTGTGGCATTCACCTTCTTGCCCATGTTGCTCAAGCGCGGTGTATTCACCATTCCCCAGTTCTTGGAGGAGCGCTACAACGGCGTATCCCGCGTGACCATGGCATTGGTAAACCTGCTTATTCTTGTGGGTGTACCCACCGCCACCGTTATTTATGCAGGCGCCAACGTTATCTCCGTATACTTTGACATGGAGCTGTGGAGCAGCTGCCTTATCATTGCCGGTGCCGCTACAGTGTACGTGTACATCGGTGGTCTTAAGGCCTGTGCTTGGACCGACCTCATTTGGGGTGCCGCCCTCATCGTGGGTGGTGGTGTAGTAGCCTACTTTGCCATCACGGCCTTGGGTGGTATGGATGCCAACCAACTGCAACCCGTGGTAGAAACAGCCTCCGTTGCATCCAACGCCACGGTAGACACCATGACCACAACGGGTAGCCATTTTGCGGACGGTCTCTCCCGCTTGGCTGAACTCAACGCAGGTGATGCCAACTCCTCCGTAAACGGTATCGGCGGTAAGCTGCACATGATGCGCGAAACAAGCGACCCCACCATGCCTTGGACGGTATACTTGCTGGGTCTGTGGATTCCCAACTTCTTCTACTGGGGTCTTAACCAGTACATCATGCAGCGCACTTTGGCCTCCAAGAGCTTGGAGGAAGGCCAGATGGGTGTGGTATTCGCCGCATTCCTCAAGCTGCTCATTCCCTTCGTGGTTATCATCCCCGGCATTCTTGCCTACAACCTCTTCCGCGATGATTTGGCTGTTAAGGCAGATGAAAACAACGCAAAAGTTGTAGCAGCGGCTGAAAAAGCAGCAAAAGAAGAAAACAAGATAGTTATCTACAACATAGCCCCCAGCCTGCTCATGCGCGCAGACCAACAGGCCGGCGCTGTGGCTAAGCTTGAGAAGAACCTCGAAGCCGTCAATGCCCCCAATGCAACAAAGGCAGAACTCAAGAAGTTAACGACCGAGCTCGCCGGCATTGACGCCACCAAGAAGGATAACACTGCCAAGGTCTCTGAGTTGGCTACCAAAATCACCAAATTGGAAGGCAAAGCCACTGAGGCAGCCCGAAAAGATACTGATAAATACGTAGTATCCACCGGTCTTACCGCCTACCACTACGACTCTGCCTTCGCTACCCTGCTCCGCAAACTGCTGCCGGGTACCAACTGGGCTTGGTTTGTACTGGCTGCATTGTTCGGTGCCGTGGTAAGCTCTTTGGCATCTATGCTCAACTCTGCCTCCACCCTCTTCACCATGGACCTTTACGGCAAGGCTAAAGAGGTATTGGGCAAACCGGCATCTCCGGCTCAATTGCTTGCAGTAGGTAAGATTGGCGTGTTGGGCTGTGCTGTTATCGCTACGGTAATTGCCCCCTTCTTGGATAACCCCGCCTTCGGTGGTATCTTCACCTTCATCCAAGAGTTCCAAGGCTTCCTGAGCCCGGGCGTACTGGCCGTATTCCTCTTCGGTTTCTTCGTGCCCAAGTGCCCCCGCATCTTCGGTTGGCTCGGTATTCTTCTGGGCGCCGTATTCTACGCTTCCTTCAAGTGGATTACATTCCTCGGCGCCACGGATCAGAGCTTCCTCAACCGCATGGGCTTCTCCTTCATCGCCGTATGCGTAGTAGGCCTCATCCTTACCATCATCAACCATGTGAAGGGTGGTGAAGCCGTTGTGCTTACCGATAAGGGTATTATTGAGATGAAGACCTCCACCCGAGCCAAGGTGTTCGGTTGGGCCGTCATCGCACTGACCATTATCCTTTACATCATCTTCTGGTAAAGAACTGAAGATACTGATATGATTTTTCAGCCACGCGGTGCCGATACACCGCGTGGCTTTTTTTGCAGCATACTCAGTCTTGCAATTAGAGCATGGGCATGTTACACTGTGAGCCATGCAAATTAACAAGGATGCAACGCAGCAAGAATTAGAAACAGAGGCAACGCGATTTGCCCGCCACCTGTACAGAGATGTACTGCAACTTCATTTGCGTGCGCAGCTGGTCATCATCTTTCTCTGCTTGCTGATACCGCCCAGCATTTTCGGATTTTTCATGATAGGGGCAGTCATGAGCGCGCTATTTGCGTGCTTCGGCATATGGGCATACTATAACAACGAGCCTCAACTGCTGCAAAACGGGCTCATGTGGTGGTACATATGGGCGGGTACCGTATACCTTATTAATTTCATTTTAAGGGCGATGCTCTGCCGCAAACTGTCTACCCACCTGCACCATTACAAAGATGCAGACTTAACAGATGCAACCCCCATACCGGCCCCGCAACAATATAAGCTGAAATGGGAAAAAGATGAAGAGGAAAAACAATGGAAAAACCTCGTCCTCTTTCAAGCACCTCAACGAGGGCTGTATGCGCTGGAGCTTGTGATAGAAAACTTCAAAGGCACTATAGAAAGCCCCCCCGAAGGGCCTTGCGCCACTTACCTCGAAGAAATCAGCGGCGACCGAATTTGCTACACTGCCATCTACCGCTTGGAGGCAGGCAACCACTGGCTTGCCACGGCGCTGAGCAATGCAGACGGAGAAGAACCTGAAGCATACCTGACATGGTTAAATCAGAATTTAACTTGACGGAACGCGGCCCGGGTGATAGAGTGTAGCCATGAGTACGAAGTTCAGTTGGGAATTGAACCCGACGGACACCATGGCCGATTTCGGAGCCGCGCTTAACGAGCAGTTGCCGCTGCTTGTGCGAAAGCTTTTGGTGCAAAGAGGCATACGGTGTCCTCAACGGGCAGAACGATTTCTAAGGCCACGACTAGCCGATTTAGGGGACCCTTTTGAAATGCGGGAGATGGACGCCGCCGTTGAGCGCATCTTCCGCGCAGCAGATCACGGCGAGCGAGTCTGCATCTATGGGGACTATGATGTTGACGGGGTAAGCTCCGTCACGCTTTTGCATACCATTTTAACGGCATATGGGTTAGAACCCACATGTTTTATCCCCGTGCGCACCAAAGAGGGCTATGGCTTGAGTGAAGAAGGCATACGGCATGCGGTAGAATCATGCGGTTGCAAACCCGGGCTCATCATCACCGTAGACTGCGGCACCTCTTCCGTAGACGAAGTAGCCTACCTCAACAGCATCGGGATAGACGTGATTGTACTGGATCACCACGAGAGCAGCACCCGAGGCCGCCCCCCCGCAGTAGCCGTGGTTAACGCCAAGCTGGAGGAAGACAGCCCCCTCACCTACCTGTGCAGCGCGGGTGTGGTGTTTAAGCTGGCACACGCCATGCTCAAACGGCGCAGGCTTGCAGATTTTGATTTACGGGATTACTTGGATATAGTAGCCATTGCAACCGTGGCAGACATTGTACCGCTGGTTAACGAGAACCGACTGCTCACGCGGCACGGGTTACGCATCATGGCCAGGGGGGGTAACACGGGGTTGCGGGCGCTCAATGAAGTGACCGGCATGCGCAACACGCCCAGCGCCAGCCACGTCTCCTTCCGCATAGGCCCCAGGCTCAATGCCGCAGGGCGCATGGATTCGCCCACAGATGCGCTGGAGCTGCTCATGACCCATGATGCCGACCGCGCCATGCAATTAGCCCATTGTTTGGAGGCTCACAACCGAGCCCGCCAACAAGAGGAAGAGAAAATACGCGCCGAGGCCACACAAATGCTGGAGCGAGACTTTTCCCCGGCGACGGACCGCGTTATCGTGCTGGGGTCTCGCACGTGGCACCCCGGTGTGGTGGGCATTGTAGCCTCTCTGCTCATGCGGCGCTACCACAAGCCCACATTCATCATATCATTAGATGAAAACGGCTTGGGCAAAGGCTCCGGTCGCTCGATACCGGGGGTATCATTGGTGCAAGCCATACACGCCTGCGCAGATACCATCGTATCCGGCGGTGGGCATGACATGGCCGCAGGTTTGGTGATACGAGAAGAGATGATAGATGACTTCCGCCGCGCTTTTGATGCTTACGTGCAACAACATACCAGTGATGACCAACTGAAGCCTAAACTGCACATTGATGCAGAGGTGCAGCTCTCTGAGTTAACCTTAGAATTGCTTGACAGCTACGAGCTGCTCGAACCGTTCGGCAATTCCAACCCCCAACCGGTTTTTATGAGCCGCAATGTCATGCTGTCGGATGCGCCGCGGCACCTGCAAGGCAACCATCTTAAGCTCAGCTTGCGACAAGGAACCCACGAATGCGATGCCATGTTCTTTAACGGCGGCAGCGTCCATTTGCCCGACCCGCCTTGGGATATTGCCTTTACCATTGACCGCAATGTGTGGAGGGGGCGCACCTCCGTATCCATGTCCATACAAGACATTCGTCCATCGCACAGGCCTTGAGCATGACCGCCAACCGCAATAAGAGCAATTTGCACCCGCGCGCAGAAAAACCGGAGTTCGGGGATTGGAGGGCCAATTTACCCCGCCCCGAAGAAGCAGAGCACTATGCCCCCAGAGCCTTACCCGCGCGCATGCATTCAGAGGAAGGCCCATCGCCCGGCACTATCGGCACGGGGGCGCGTCTTCTGCGTTTGTTTATAGGTGTGTTTTTATTGTTCCCCCTCAATGCCATTATCATCTACGCATTGTTTCAATGTATAGGCAACACCTCCCCCGAAATGGAGGACGTGCGTTTTTGGCTACGCACCCCCATATGGTTCAGCATTTTGGGCATACTCTGTTTTAGCTCAATAGCATTAATGGGCATAGCGCGGCGCACTAACTTATATATGTACGTGTTGGGGCATGAGCTCACCCACGCCATCGCAATTTTAATGTGCAGGGGCAAAATCAAGGGGTTTCATGTTAGTGCCTCTCATGGTGGCTATGTGCTTACCGATAAAAACAACTTATTCATCGCTTTGGCACCGTATTTTATCCCCTTTTGGATGATTATATGGATGCTGTTGATATGGTGCATGAACCGGATAAGCCCTTTAGCATATTATTTACCGATATTCTACTTCGGGTTCGGTTTTTTGTGGGCTTACCACATTTATTGGACAACATGCAGCATCATACAAGAGAGGCAGCCGGATTTATTTGACAACGGGCTTTTATTCTCGCTGATGATTGTTATTTTCATCAATTTTGCCTTACTGGTAGGCATATTATTACTTTTCGGGCTCATTACCCCCGCCGGTTATATGCAAAGCCTGATAGACAACTTCAGCGCCGCCTTTCACCTAATATTACATTTCTTTTAAGCGCTGTTAAAGATTAAAGTTGATAGATGTGGCAGCCCGATAAATGCTAATTTGAAGTACGAGTTACGAGATTCAAAATACGAAGTAATAGTTAGGCATACAGCCGTAATGACAGCGGCAACGCATGCGCGGCTTTGCAACACTGCGCCGCAGGCGCCTGACTCCTGAACTTCGTACTCTGCCGGGGCTTATTGGTTAAAGGCGCCCGGGTGAGGGCCACTGTAGGGCTTGACTCCTTGTCGAGATAAATCAAGCGAGGGGTCATAATAATCCGATGAAATCCCCATAATACCCAGCATGGTATGGAAGAGGTGCTCATGGGCGGTTAAAACATGCTGAGAGGCTCTTAACTGAGCCAAAGCCTGCTTGAAATGCGGATGCGCAGCTTCGAACTCGGGCGAGGCATAAATGAAAAACGGTATTTTGCAGGCTTGGTGATGATGAAAATTGCTGATATCTGCCGTACCGCGGCTCCAATTTCCGCCCTCGCCCAAGTATTCACCGTGGTCGCTCATGTAAACATAGATGAAGGGGCGGCCTTGCAGATGCTTTGCAATGCGGCTGATATAAGCATCTGTATAATGAATGGTTGAATCATACGCATTAATGACATTTTCAGCCTGCTGCGGATTTGACTGAGGATTGAAAGAGGCAGTCGGCTGATCAGTCACCGGGAAGGGAGGATTACTCTTATCATAGCTGTTATAATAACAATGACTACCATCATTATTAATCATAATGAACACATTTGATTGACCGGCGGCATCCAATGTAGCCAGCACATCGCGCATCTGGTTCATAACATCTCCGCTATACCCGAACTGTTTTTCGGCACGGCGACCGTAGTACGCCACCATTCGCGTAAAAATATTGTTGGACGAGCCGTCTACATAACACTTATCCCAGAACCCGTAGCACCTGAAACCATTGGCATGGAAAAAATCCATTAGCGATGGTGAAGACGGCAGCATCTCCTCATCTTGAGAATTGAAGCACTCTCTGCGACCGTTAGTCAGCATGGTCAGCACAGCCCAATCCGTGGTAGGAGAAGAGGACACGCAGTCTCGGAAATTAATGAGCGAGGGTTGAGAGGCAAGCCATGGCGTGGTATTGCGGGAATAACCGTTGACGGAACAATGAGAGGCATTCACGCTTTCACCGATATGAAGAATCACCACTACACCGCTATCCTTACCTATAGTCGATATAGACGTGTGGAGTTGTTGAGAATCATCGGGCAACAGAGATAATACATAGTTGGCTTTACTCAGCTGACGCTTGGCATCTTTGTATACAACAACATACTCTTGCAAGTTAAACATGGGCCAAAGCAATTTAACATCTATCGGCATATGCGTACGCAAACAATACATGCCCAACAGCGGTAATACCAAAACCCCACCACCAAAAGAAAACATGGCAGAACGGCGTTCTTTGCGAACAATACGCCATAATATATAGCTGAACAGCACAGAAAGCACTATTGAGCCGACAAATAACGTTATATTCAAAAATGAAACATAGCGCATGGCATCTTTCTGAGACGTCTCCAAGATTTGCACCATCACGGTCTCACTCAATGCAACGTTATTGATATCTAACCCATAGGTAATAAAGCTTGCAAAAATTACGGGCACCCATACCAACATGGCCCACACCCGCATCAAGGCAAATGAAAGGCACACGCATGCCATGGCAAACAATATTGACATAGGGGCATGCATCCAGTTCTCATGCAGATACGGATTGAAAAGAAGATAAAACACAGAGAAAAACGACACTAAAATCAGTTGCGTTTTAACCCCTACCATACAAGGTAAATTCTTACGCTTATTCCATACCCAAAGCCCAACAGCCAACATAATCCCCAACAGCGTAGCCCAAGGCGTAAACATCCACAAGTTCATGGGCACTTGGTCCATCGTTTCTATGGGTAAAATCTCTCTGAATACCACAGATAAACATACGGGTAACAGAACCAGTTGCAATAAGACTAACACCCCGAGCGGCAACCATTTCACCATACTATGAGAACAAAATTTTTTTAACAAAACGGATTTTCCCGATTCTTCGCACATGGCCGGGACTATAATTGATTTATAATACATTGTCAAGCTCAAATTGCCTCGTAAAGCAAGGGTGCGCCACATTCAAATAACATTAACTGGAGAGAAAACACGATTATGCAACTGCATAAAGTTGACGTAATTTTAGATTGTAGACAATAAAGGGGGCTGATATAATTCAGGAGCGCATGCGTAAGAGTTTGTTCCGGCCATTATATATCTTGCTGATAATCGTGATACTCATCCCGATTATTGCATGGCTGTGGGTATGGCACTACGTTGGTATATTGGCAGAGCCGATATTATACCCGGTTAACGATGAGTTTCAGAATCTGTCTCTCATACCGGAGCAACCCGTAGGCATGAAGTTAACACATCTCTCCTTTCAAGGGTGGGATGGCATAGAGATTCCGTTTGTTATTGTTGAGAAAGCAGAGGAGGACTCTGCCCGGCAGAGAAGCGTACGCGCAGAGCTGACAGACCAACAAGTACACAAACTGCAAAACATCGACTACGTATTAGTGTGCGTAGAATGGGATCACGGCATGCAATCTGCGTTATCACTGGCAGATTATCTTACCGGGGCCGGTTTAACCTGCGTTTTGTGGGAACCGCGCGGTAAAGACAATGCACGCCAATACTGTACACATGGCTTGCATGAAAGCAAGGATGTGCCCATTCTGATTAACCGACTGGCAGCCCATTGCGGTAAAGAAAGGCCGCTTATAGTGGCATTGGGGCAGGGATTCGGGGCAGACTTACTGATACAGGCAGCGCCCCAAGATGACCGCATACGCGGCATTATTGCCATAGACGCACTGGCATCTTTGCGAGAATCAATAAGCCGCACCATACCTGATAACATCATGAGCAAAATCAAATTGGCTTTGATGGATGCCCGCATCAACAAAGACAAAGGCTTTGAATGCTTTGACGTAGCCCCGGTTGAAAGTGCAACCAATATTCATCGAGACACCCCTGCCCTTATTGTCTACCTTCAACAAGACCCGCACATACGCACCATTAACGATGCGATGAGCATTTACCGGCAGTTACCCTGCGACAATAAAGAAGTATGGGCCCTGGCAACGGAGCAGGATTCACCCACTGCCACCACCCGCATACAACACTGCACCGTAGGCGAAGGCGAAAACGAACGCACCTACGACATTGAAATACAACTCAAAAGAAGCAAAGAAAAAGCCTATACGGATATCATCTTCTGGCTGTATAATCAGTTTCTCAGCGCCATTGACAAACCTCATATCAGCACCCCGAACCGTCCGGTGCTGACCCCCGACATACAACTCTAAACAAATTTTCACAACATATGAACAATTCTCGACAAAAAAAGAAACCACGCCAAGCAAAGAATCGCAAAAGGCAAGGGTACGAGCTTACCCGGCAGCGCGATATGATGCCCATTCTTTTGGGGGCAGCCACGGCGACATTGTCCGTACTCGTGTTTTTCTACATTGTGGCTCCGCACGTGTTTGAAAGCTCTGACAGCGCGGCGAATCAATCGCCCTCAAACATAAAAGAGGAGACTAAGCGAGTCTATTTCAAAACAACCAAAATAGAGCGCACCCCGCCTCCCCCCGAGCCGGAGAAAGAATTACCGCCGGAGGTAGAGCCGCAACCGGAAGAAAAGCGAGATGTTGATATTTTCGAGGAGCAGATCAAGCCGCTTGAAATGAGCCCCGGCGATACTAACATCATCGTTAAATCCGAAATATCGGGCAATGTTATCTTTAACAAGCCCATTGAAAAAGAGGCCAGCACAGAGCTGAACATTGAGAAGATTCACGTAGAGGAAGCCATTCTCTCCAATGACGTGGTACCGCTCAACGCGAATGATACGGTTATCAACCTTGCCCCGGAAAACAGCACGCAAGAAAAGGCCGGTACTGTTATAGATGAAGACGCTACAAAGGACAACGAATTTGACGGATGGGATGATCTTACGGCAGACACCAAATCGCTTGATGACCTCTTGTCACAAGGGCATCTCAGCTCTCAATCCGGTGTGGCACGTTTGGGTACAGACGTTCTGTTTGCATTCAACAGCGTCACCCTCCAGCAAAGTGCCTTGGTAGACATGCAGCGGTTAGCAGTACTCATTCAAGTTAACCCTGATACTTACTTTATTATTGAAGGCCACTCCGACAGCATTGGTGGCAAGCCGAAAAATGCGCTCATTTCAGCCCAACGCGCCGTAGCCGTCCGCGCGTGGTTGGAAGAGATGGGGGTACCCATTAACAATGTTTACATTCGCGTTTGTGCATTCAACTCGCCGCTGGTATCCACCAAAGGCACTGAGGCAGAGCAAAAAATGAATCGCCGAGTCGAGATTCATATGCGCAGCCAAGAAGAAGGCGTGCCGGACGGTTGTGAGAACTCGTCATACATCATACCGCTTGATAAAAACATAACGCGACTCCTCGAAAGCGGCTTCCCCATACCGAAGACATACACAACGTTATCGAACAGAGGCAAGGCCGGAGCAGCCCCGGCAGATAACGGCACACCACAACAATGAACCTACCAAGCGAGGGCAGCATTGTAACGGGTAAAGCAGCCCCGGCAGAAAACACCTGCCGCTGGCTCGTATCGCTCGATTTTGACGGCACGCTACGCCAAGACTGCGAGCCGGCTATCCCGCTCTCCTTTTTCGAGAAAATGGCAGAGCTGCGCGCATACGGGGTAAGATGGGGCATTAACACCGGGCGCACCTTACCCTACCTGTGCAGCGAGATGTTGCCCTGCTCTCCCGTGCTACCGGATTTTATCTGCACATGCGAGCGCTACATCTACATGGCAGATGCGGAGGGGATATTGCGCCCGGCCTCTGCACATAACCAAGCATGTGAGCAAATTAACACGCAACTTAGGCAGGCGTTTCAACCCACCTTGCACGCCACCTTGGCCGCTATACGCCGTACACACCCTAAATTACAGTGGGAAATAGCAGCAACCGATCCCCTCTCCGTAGAAGCGGCAGACAGCGAAACAATGGATGAGCTCATGCCCCTGCTGCATCCTCTTACCACGAAGAGCATTACAATACAAAGGGCCGGGCGCTACATGCGTTTTGCTGATTCTCGCTTCAATAAAGGCACAGCGCTTGCCTTTGTGTGCAACGCATACAAGCTGCAACCCGAACAGCTATTCATTATGGGCGACGGGCATAACGATATTGACGCATTCCAACAATTTGAGGGCGCATACTGTGTGGCACCTGCCAATGCACACCCGGAAGTAGCTACCTGGTTACACGCCCACGGCGGCAAAATATCCGCCCATTGCGGGGTATTACACGCCTTGCAAGATTGGTTCGTTGAGCGCGTTTGCAAGCCTTGAACACAAAAAAAATGCGGCATAGATACTCTTTCGGCTTGACTTTCATCCAAAAAGATAGTTACATATTCCTCCGACAACTTCAGCGCAACAAATCAGTTCTGCAAAACAGCAACTGAGTGCTGACGAAACCTCTCCCAAAAGAGAAACAACAAACGACATCATAACACATTATGGGATCGCTTAAGAAGAGACGTAAGGCTAAAATCAACAAGCACAAGCGCAGCAAGCGCATGCGCCAGAACCGCCACAAGAAGCGTTTGCGTTACAAGTCCTAAGCTGCGCGCTTAGGCCACGTCCGCAAAAGCGACGCTGTTCTTTTTCTCACGGCACTGCATCCTACCGATGTCAGTGCCGTTTTTCGTGGGGCAATTTAAGGCAACAAGGCAGCGGCCTTGGCAGCATCGCAAATGATACGCAAGCCACAAGGGAGCATACCGTTTTTCAAAGCGGTAGCCAACCGGGTTTTAGCGGTGCGATTACCGGCTGCGGCGAGCACATGCAAGCGCAGAGCCTCGGCATACGCATCGGCATGTTCTTCCATAGGCTTGTCCGGGTTCAGTTGTTGCAGCAATGCCAGCAGGCGTACGGGCATCAGCTCGGTACCGGCAGCATCCATCGCTTGTTGCCAGCGCACTGCATCACCATCCTCTTGTAACTGCACTACGTTTTTTGTAGGCAACAGCGCATTTTCGCCGTTAAAAACGGCGCGTTTGGCTTCATTCATCACGGCAGGGTCCAAGGTCAGAGCCGTATCCGCATTTGCCGTTAGAGCAGACAGGCCGAGAAGTAAAAGCAACTTCTTCATCGCTTCTGACGCCGGGCTCGTTTTCGAGAAAAGGGGTCTGTAGCAGCAGTCCACGCTTCTTGCAAGCCGGAGGCCTCAAACCAAGGCTCTTTGCGCAAGCGCTCCATTTCTTTATTAAGCTTATTTTGCTCTGAGCTCCACATTTCAATATCATCATCAGACACCTCATCGGGTGCCGGCAACTTACTGAACATGCTGTAAATTTTATCAGCCGCTTTTTTGGCAGAATCTTCATCGTACACCGAGGCGAGCAATTCAGAGGCCTGCATGAGGGCCGCAAACTCTGCGGCCATATCAGCCCCTTTACCGCGGGTCTTTTTCTTAGCGGCATCCAACGCAGCCTGAGCCGCAGCAATGGCTTTTTCATCGCCGCTGCGCTTGGCTTTACGCAAGTTCTGCTCTGCAGCTTTCACCGCGGCACGTCTCTCTTTACGAATTTCAGCAGCAGTGGGCTGTTTTTTAGAATCAGTTGAGGCCTCTGCAACGGTTGCACCCATTAATGCAGCCAAGCACATTGCTAACACTCCTATACGAAACACTCTCATATCCTTTGATATTATTTCTCTACCACATCCGCAGCCCAAAGTCAAGAAAATCCCGATTTACAACACGGTAAATCGGGATTTTGGGGAAACACTTTAAAAACGAATCAGTCCCACTGGTTATTGAGCGACTCCGTTTTTTTCTTTACCTCCATATTGCGCTCGGTCTTACCGGAGATAGGCGGTGGCGCATCTGTCACCATATGCAGATCAAGCACTTCAACAGTATTTTTACCGGGTTTGAGGAATTCTGCCGGGCAGTACAAGCGCTCTTGCGGGCCAATGTGCCAGTAGCGGCCCAACAAATGGCCATTCACCCACACATAGCCTTTATGCCAGCCGGTCATATCCAAGAAAGTATCTTGCGGCGTGCTCAGCTCAATTTCAGCGCGGTACAGGCCGCCCTGCTCTCTATTGCGCACATGGCCGGTCTTGCGGGCAGGCACGGGCACCTGCGTAAGAGGCATGAGCATCACTCGCCAGTCTTTCACCTCTGTACCGCCCAGCATCACCTTGCCGATGAGGCCTTTGCGGTCTTTCTCCATGTAGGAGCAGAAGTTGACGTGACCGAATGTATCGGCCACAATCTTGAGCTGTTGAGTTTTGTCTCGCGCCGGCAGTTGAATTGAGCTCTGCCCTTTGCTACGGTCTACAGTGCCTACATAGTTTTCGCCCACGTATACCAAGCCATAATCATGAACATTGCAGGTAAGCGTGGTAGCAGGGCCGGCAGGTATGGTGGCTGTATAAATGCCGATACCTTGGTTTTGGCCCAAGCTTTCCAACGTGGGGGGCGCCTCGAATGAACCGCTTACCGAGTTCGGCAACAAGGCATGGAAATCTGCCACGGGCTCGGGGCGGAAAGCGGCAACCTCCATGGTAGGCGGAGTCTGCGGCACGGGGATTGTCTCATACCCCGGCAGAGCGCCCAAAATAATGTCACGATACTCGTAATATTCTTTGGTAAGGTTGCCGTGTTCACCCACGGGCGAGCCGTAATCGTAGCTGGTGAGGTCGGGCTGGAACTTGCCCCCCTGCTCATTGCTGTTGGCACCGGCAGTAAGGCCGAAATTGGTGCCGCCATGGTACACAAACAAGTTGAATGATACACCATCCTTCATGTACCAACGCACAGAATCAAGAGTCTTGCGGGTGGGGGTCCAGTTGCCTTCGCCCCAGTGGCGCAGCCAGCCCGGGTATGTCTCGCTGGAGAACACGGGCACGCCGGGGGCTATGCGCAAAGCGTTACGCATATCTGCCGGGCAGTCTGCGGGGTCTAACCCCACGGCAACGCCCTTGGGCACAAAGCGCAGGTGGTGGGGCGAAGAGCCCTCTGACAGGTAGAAGGGGCCGGCACCTTTCTGCTCCCAAAAGTTTTTCAACCACTCAATGTAGGCCAGCTCATCATGCGGGGATTTGTAACTACCGTACTCATTCTCCAACTGAATCATGAGAATGGGCCCGCCATTCTTGCAGAGGCGGGGGATGGCAATCTTTGCCATTTGCTCCAAGTAACGGGTCTGCGCCTCCATAAATTGCGGATTCTTCGTATTTCGCAACGGGGTGACGTCATCCTTTATCAAGTAGGTGGGCAAGCCGCCCAAATCCCACTCACCGCATACATAAGGGCCCGGGCGAAAAAGCACCCACATACCCTCCTCTTGGCACATATCGATAAAGGCGGCAATATCATTGCGGCCGGAGAAGTCCCAACTGCCATCGGGCTGCTCTATTTGATTCCAGAACACGTAGAACGCAATCGTGTTCAAGCCCATGGCCTTTGCGGTCTGTATACGGTGGCGCCAGTATGCTCGCGGCACGCGCTGGGGGTGTATCTCTGCAGAGCGTATCTGGAAGGGTTTACCATCCAACATAAACTCACGCCCCCCTTCACCACCGAAACTCATTATAGCCGGGGTTCCCTTCTGAGGTTGTTGAAAATTCTTCATGGCATCTGCACCCGCCCATACTGTGGTGGCTGCAAATACCGCCATTGCCATACTCGCCCATGCGACTTTCATGAGTAACACCTACCAATTCAATGGCCATTTGTCAAGCATAAACTTTACGGCTACTGATGAATTCAATCTATCAAACGCACCAAAGTTCCTACTATTTTGACAGGAATGACAAAAAAAGCGTATATAATCCGCAAAAAAAGCTTGCAGTGAGGGCAAGGCATAAGATTAAATAAGGAATATGATAGGAAAAGCCCTGTACACATTAACGGCAATGGCATCCATTGTAGCCCCGGCAATGGCAGCCGAGTGGGTGAGCGATATAGCCACGGCAAAAGAGCGAGCCGCAGCGGAAGGTAAGGCCATACTAATCAACTTTACGGGTTCTGACTGGTGCAGCCATTGCAGAAAAGTGAAATACGCCGTATTAGACACCCCGGAGTTTGCGGCGTATGTAGCAGATAAGTTTGTGTTGTTGGAGGTAGACATACCGAGACGCGCCTACGTGGACGCCGCAGTATTGGAGAAACGCAAGGAGCTGTGCAAAGTGTACAATGTAACGGGTTTTCCGACCTTCGTGATGACAGATGCTGCCGGCGAAGTATTGGACGGCGTTGTGGGAGGTGGCATTGATTTGGAGGGGATGAAGCTCTGCATGGAAGACGCGTTGAAGCGCCGTACTGCCCTGAGCGAAGCCCGAAAACTTACGGGCGAAGCCAGGGCTCGGGCAATTGTTGCCATTTACAAAGAATTCCCGAAAAAATTTGAGAACGCAGCTGCGGCCTTGCGCATGGAGATAGCAGAGCATGACCCGAATGACACTACCGGCATGCAACAACAAGCTATTGCCGATGCCCAAATGCAAGCGCTGAGCCAAGAGCTCTCTCACTACGGCATGCATGACTACCAAGGCAAAGGCCAAGTTTACGATGCCTACTTGGCAAAAGCCCATCCGCTCAATACAGAGCGCATCATGGAGCGCAAGCGTGCAGGGGTAATCTTCCCTTGCCTCAACATCATGTTGCTGAATGCAAAAACAGTAGACGATATTCTTGCAGCAAAAGCCTATGTACTCAAAGAGGCAGAGACCTGCTACCCTGATTCCATACGGACAGAAATGATACAGGAGCTGGAAAAACAGTTTGCAGACCCCGAGAAGATGCTTGAGGACATCAAGCGCAGAAGACGCTGAACCACGCACAACAATGAACCGCTATACCCATATTCTAGCCCCAATAGGCAGTGCTCTCACCGTTTTGAGTGTAAGTGTTGCAACAGCTGCAACAGATGACGCTTGGCTGACGGATTTACCCGCAGCACTGGCCAAGGCCAAAGCCGAAAAAAAGCTGGTGTTAATCGATTTCACCGGTTCTGACTGGTGCTCCGCCTGTATCCGATTGCGCCGCAGTGTTTTGGACACTCCGGAGTTTCGCCGATATGCGGCTGATAATTTTGTACTGATGGAGGTAGACCTACCACAGAGGCAAGACTTTGACCCTACGTTGCGAGAAAAAAACGAAAAGATTGCTGAGCAATACCACATTGCAGGTTACCCCACAGTCGTGGTGCTGAACCACAAGGGAGAAGTAATGGGTGGTTTTGAGGGGGCGATTCCGATGAAAGACGCTATCCAAAAACTGGACAAGGCCATCAAAGCAGCGCATCTTATCAGCATAGCAAACATGGAAAGCGGTATACCCCGAGCCCGAACGCTGATGCATGCCTACCATGCCTTCCCCACCTCAAAAAGTTTTGCGGTAGCGAGAGAGCAGCTGCGTGCCGATATTATGCAATCTGACCCGAAAAACGTAACCGGCATTCATCATGTAGCCGCCGTGCAAGAACAAGCCGCAAGGTTCCAAGAGGAGCGTAACGCCATTTCCATCACCTCGCCGGCCATGGGTGAGTTGCTGGAGCGGCAATTGGCAGAAGCCTACCCTGCCAACCGCCCGGCAATATTGGTAGATAAGTGCCAGCATGCATTGGCAACAGCGCAAACGATAAGCGATATAGAAGAAGCCAAGGAGATGTTCTTGCTGGTTATCCCCAAACTCCCCCCGGATGAAGCAGCAGAAATGCAACACTTTGTTGATACTTATTTTAAAGACCCCGCCGCACTTTTGCAAATGCTGTTACAAAGCAGGCCCAAATAACGAGCACCGAAAACACGCTATCAAAGGCCCGATAAAAACTGATTTTTATCGGGATTTGAAATTATTTCTTTTTCTTAGGCTGGCGAATAATTTTAAACATGGCACGCGCAAGAGACGCTTTGTGTTTGAGCGGCAAATCTGTATCATACGCCCAAATCATAACACCGCCGAACTTTTGTTGTTTAAGCCACTTGCATTTTTCAGTAATAAGGTTTATACCGTTAAAAGAGTGCATGGGGCCATCCGTACCATCTTTATTTTTAGAGCGGAAAGAATTTTCTGACGGTTTAATACGCGGGTACCAATTATAGATTTGAGAATAGCCATATTGTTGCGTAAGGGTACCTTGCTGGTTACTGTAGAAAGGCAACCCGACAACAATGCGGGGTTTGGCCATGTGAAAATCGGTTAAGCATTTATTGGCATCCCCTTGAAACCGCTTCATGGATGAGTGCTGCTCTGCCAAATCATCATACGACATGGTCATGAGGAAATCCAGCTGGTCCGTTGTCCAATAATTGGGTACTTTATACGTAACGGAAGATGCAATACTGATGGAGATGGCAGAGCCGGAAAGCTCCTCGCGCAAATCCGCAATAAAGTAACCGAGATTCTGCCATTGTTCCCAAGAGTCCGGGTACTCCCAGTCAATATCTATACCCTGATAGCCACGAGAAATAGCCCACTGAGCCATATTGCGGGCCAAGCGGCGTCGGGT
The DNA here is from genome assembly GCA_045576695.1 of Akkermansia sp. Lineage (GTDB taxonomy): Bacteria > Verrucomicrobiota > Verrucomicrobiia > Verrucomicrobiales > Akkermansiaceae > Akkermansia. Next base: position 21,880 of record JAZNGY010000204.1, on the reverse strand, counting down.
TTCGGGATTGGCTACAGCCGTAGTCATAGGCCCATCCATGTGCCCGAACCCGGCAATTAGATTACTGCGGGCATTAGCCTCTGTATGCAAGCGCTTGATTTCAGCCAAGGCCTCATCAGCTACCGTCTTAGCATCACCACCACCGGCCCACTGGTATGTGATATTGCCATCTGCAGATACACTGTAAGCAAAGTGTACTAAATCGGTGAACAAATTAAAATGTGCAGGGGTAAGGTGCACAGCTTTTTCCGCATTGCCCCAGCCTTTTACCCAACGAGGACGATAATACGGCACCACACGGTAGGGGAACGGATACACACGGGGCAACACGCGCTTCTCCACCCCTTGCGCCAAAATTACCTCGGGTTTGATGACGGAGCCATCCTCCAAAACTATTTCGGTACATTCGGCATCAATAATGGCGTTGCGCTTTATTGACTCTGCAAGATCATAGCTGAGCCACAAATACAGGGGCTTACCGGTGAGCTGCAAATCCAACTTGAAGGTATAGGTGGCTTTACCGGGCTTACGCTTAGCAAGCTCTTCTGCCAATTTATTGGTGTTATAGGTAAAACCGTTCCAGTCTCGAGAGGTAAGCACGCGGGCAATTTTAATATCGGACACGCGAGAAGATTTACCCGTGGTAAAACGAATGGCTTCAATTTTTTCACTCGTTTCGCCGATAACCTTAATCTGCATCACCGGCTGATTGGTAATACCCGGGTAAAATACACCATGAGTAAAACGCACCTCTGCCGTCGCGGCCTTAACTACGGACGCAAATACGAACAGCAACAAAAACAAATCACGCCACCATTTCATCGAACTTCAAATTAAACCATGGGGTAACTCCGCAAAACAGGTCTTGGCGAGAAAGATTAAAACTCGGGCATCGGGCGCAGAGCCGGCGGCTGAGAATCTTTCAGAGGATTCGAATCCTCGGGGAAACTGAACGGCTCCAAAATAGTGGGCGTATAGGTAGAATTGGTTCTGAGTTTGTCGAGAGGAATGACAATTTCATCTTCTTCGATATAGCGAGAATGCGGCGAACTCTCCGTCCACAAAAGCGCACCGAACCAGCTTGTTTTAGTATGCACGGTAGCAGAACCGACGGCATAGCCGTCTTTCTCCACAACAATGCCCAAATCTTTATCTTGCGCCACCTCAACAGTAAGCGGGGTTACACCGGGATAGTGCTTACCGTTAATGCTGACAGTGGCACCTTGAGGATTCGTAATAATGGTAAAAGGTTTCTGGCCTTGGCATGCGGCTAAACATGCACACGCAATACCTATAAAAAATTGTCTACAACGCATGGGTGAATATTACACTTGAAAATAAAACGTGACAAGCAAAAAAGCCCGCAGAGATTATTTTTGATTCTCATTTCTTCATATTGAGCCCTTTATACAGCATCTGCCACTTTGTTGACTGAGTTGAGCCACCCACCCGCTTTGAGGCATTTGGGCAGCCTGAGCAGCGGTAAACGGCATACGAGGGCGCCAGTTGGCCCCACCTTGCGTGCCGGGCGTATTGAGCCGTACGGGCACATCAAACAACTCGGTCCACATCAATGCGGCATATGCAGAACGGCAGTTGAACAAAGCGCGGAACAATGAATCTTTAATCCCCTGCCCCCATGGCGCAAGCGCTTCTTGCAGGGGTAGCCCCGCATAGTCGCCAAGCCACCCGAGCACCCGCGAACAATCCTTTGCAGCGCGCAGTGTTTCGCGCAGCTCAGCAGGCTTGAGCGTAACATCATGCAGTGCATCTCGCCCGGCTTTCACATGACTGTACCAGTCATTCCAATCATTGCAAATGGGCGGAAAATCGTGCGTGGCATATGTAGCAAATGAGCACGGGTTATAACTTTGCCCGCTGCATATTCGCAGGTGCTCATCAATCTCCCAATGCGGTATCTTAAACCCGGCAATGCGCAAGCGCGACAAATCCGGGCGTACATAATCGGGCACGCAGCCCAAATCTTCGCCCACCACCAACAGCCCGGGTGCGGCCTTGAGCAGCTGGCGCAACAAATAGTCCCCTTGCATCAGATTGGCTCGGCGGTCTTCGGGGGTCCAATCCGGGCGGGGGCGGAACCCCGGGCGCCGGCCCTCGCAACGGGCAGCGGCTTCATCTGCACTGAGGTTCAAGAACTCCTGGTTGCGGTCAGGCATCCACGGAAATGCGTAGATGCGATAAAAACCCAACACATGGTCTATGCGGTACATCTTAAAAATCTCTGCCAACTTAGCGATGCGGCGGGTCCACCACGCAAAGTTGTCATGCTCCATCACATCCCAACGGTAAAGGGGTATACCCCAATTTTGCCCCCATTTGGCTGTAAAGGGGTCTTCTGCAAAATTGCCTTCGGCAGGGGCACCACCGCTCCAATTCATATCAAAGAGGTAACGCTCAAAGTACACATCTGCGCTTGCAACGGATATACCGATGGGGACATCGCCCATAAGGTATACGCCACAGGCGTCTGCTTTGGCGCGCACCTCTGCCCACTGGCGGGCACACAACCATTGCAGCCATTGCTGGTAACGTTTTTGGCGGCGCGAGTCATCATTACTATCAATAATCAAGCGCGCAACCTCCGTATCTTGCACGGGCCACAGCCACCAGGCATTGGTACCGAACGCAATAGAAAGCACTCTGAATATGCAGTAATCATTCAACCAAGTTCCCTGCGCTGTCACCCATTGCGAAAACTCTGCACGCAAAGCGGTATAAGCCTCCTCTTGCTCAAACCGGGAGAATGCTTGCTTTAAATGATAGCGCTTGTACATGCGCACGCGCGCATAGTCTACGTAATCCGGGCCACCGGGTAATTGCGTAGGCGGCAAGGTCTCATCATACGGAGGCAAGGGCAACGCCATGCCGGGCACGCGCTCCAGCGTCAAATACAATGGTTCTAATGCCACGGAACTGATGGCTGAATACGGCGAAGGCGAATCGTCATCGCCCACGGCGTTGACGGGCAACAGCTGCAAAAAGCCTACGTTATGAGCAGCAGCCCACTCTACCCATTCTTCCAGCGCGGCCAAATCACCAATACCGGCATCTCCCTCTCGCCGCATCGAAAAAAGCGGCATCAACACACCTGACATTCGCTGCATTTGCATACTGTATCATACTATCACAACTGCGGGGCATAAAGCAACCCCAAAACGGCGTGTGTGCTGCATTTGATGTCGGCTGTCACAAAAATCATGCAGCTTGGTATGATTAACGCAATTTTTACTTGCTTTATGACACCTCTTGTGATAATAGCATGTGGACAGGCCGCAGCGGTGTTTATGATTCACCCCTGCACGGGCCTTCAATCGCTCTCATTTCCGTTACAGAATATGGCAACGACAAAGAAAACATCGAAAAAAGAAGACGAAGGAGCCGCTAAGCCCAAGGCCGCCTCTGCAAGAGAAGTTCTTACCCCCGAAGAAAAGGCACGCAAAGCTAAGCTCAAAGAAACGCTGGCACTCTTGAAAGCAGACCCCGAGTGGCCTGCGTTTTTGGAAGAACAGAAAAAAGCCTTGTTGGAGCTGCGTGACAAGATGCTGCCAAACATGCAAAATGTAACCCGCGACCACCTGCGCAGTGGCGCTTCCAACGTCTCATCCTCTTCCGGCCAACACATCGGCGATGCCGGCAGTGAAGCAGAAGTACGCGACCTCACCATCCGCCTCTTGGGTAAAGAACGTGAGCAGCTTTTTGAAATTGATGAGGCGCTGGAGCGAATTCGCCGCGGTTTTTACGGAATTTGCGAAATTTCGCTCGATCTTATCCCCAAAAAACGTCTTCAGGCCCGCCCGTTCTGCCGTCTTACGGTAAAATGTCAGGAGGAATTCGAGAAGAAATATGGCTCTTATGCCAACTATAAAGCCAAAAATTCGGACCATGTAGGCTTTTCCGGGCTACAAAATGACACGGAAAACGTATTTTCGCTTGACGAATCCGAAGAATAGTGTATTATAGGCGCCCGCAAGTCAACAACATCACAATTATGCCTAGAGATATCATCATCCTGGAATGCACCGAGGCTAAGGCAGAGGGTAAAACCCCCTCTCGCTACGTCACCACTCGCAACAAGAAGAGCCAGCGCACCCCCGGCCGTCTGGAGAAGGTTAAGTTCAACCCCTACCTGAAGCGCCGCACGCTGCATCGCGAGATGCGCTAAACCTCAGCAAACCGGTAAAGTTTACACATTATGATTACAGAATTCAAGAGCGTTGAGCGTCGTATCCGTTTCCGCACCTGCAACAAGACAATGCCCCGTCGTCGCATTGACATCCCCGCCGGTGCCGTTGATATGTGCAACCCCGAGTTCCTTTCCAAGTTCACGTCTGAGACGGGCAAGATTCTTCCCCGCCGTGTGACGGGCGTATCTGCTAAGATGCACCGCAAGATCACGCGCGAGATTCGCCGCGCCCGTGCCGTGAACCTGCTCCCCTGATTTTCACTCACTATGGAGGAGTTCTCGACGGCAGATTGTCGTTGATACTTAGAGGGAGCTTGTACGCGTATGCCTGCAAGCTCCCCTCCGCTTTATCAGGTTTTTAGGCCCCGATAACACCTCCTCTCCTTCTTGCTGCGCAAGATGAAAGAATTAAAGGACACCCAGAACGAACGAGACACCCGCCAAATATCCATTGACCGGGTGGGCATTCGTGGGGTCCGTTACCCCATTATCGTCAGCGACAAAGAGAACCGCACACAATCTACGGTTGCGAAGCTGGCCTTGATGGTGGATTTACCGGAAGAATATAAAGGCACGCACATGAGCCGCTTTGTGGAGGCGTTGCAAGAGCACCGCCGCTATTTGGATGTACACTCAGCCGTGCGACTGCCCTCTCGACTGTTGCGAAAATTACCGGCACAGCGCGCACGCGTGGAAATAGACTTCCCGTTTTTCCGGTTAAAGAAAGCCCCCGTGAGCGGCATGGAGGGCATGATGGATTATGACGTACGCTTTGAGATTGATGCAGAGCGCAACAAACCCGGCACTTTTACCCTAACCATCAAGGTACCGGTGACCACTTTGTGCCCCTGCTCTAAGGCCATGAGCGACCACGGCGCGCACAATCAGCGAGGCATCGTAACATATTCCGTTCGTTTTTCAGGTTCTGCCGTATGGATTGAGGATTTGATTGATTTGGTGGAAGATTGCGCCAGCTGCCAAGTATACAGCTTGCTCAAGCGCCCCGATGAAAAGTATGTGACCGACAAAGCATACGAAAACCCGGTATTTGTAGAAGACTTGGTACGCAACGTTGCCATGGCAACAGAGCAGTACAACGCGTTTTCTTGGTACCGAATCGAGGCTGAAAACTTTGAATCCATCCACAACCATAACGCATACGCCTGCATTGAGCGTAGCGTAGAGTAATACCTCATACGGTCAAAACATACCCCCTTTTACATTTACACGATAAAAGCCCGTGGCAATCAAGCCGCGGGCCTTTATTATTAACGCAGAAAGCGAGGGGAACTCATTTTTACGGGCGCAAAGTTTTACGGCCGATGGAGTGGTACTCGAAGCCTGCGTGCAGGGCATTTTCACCGTGCAAGATATTGCGACCGTCAAAAATGATAGGCAGGCGCATCATCTCTCGCACCTTAACCAAGTTGGCCGTGGCAAACTGTTTCCACTCTGTTGCAACAACAAGAATCTCGGCATCGCGGGTGCATTCGTACATATCATCAGCAATGGTCACGCTATAACCGGCCAAAGCAGCAGCCCCGGTTTCAGAGGCTTTGGGATCATATGCCGTCACATAAGCCCCCTCATCGCACAGGCGCTTGATGAGCTTGATGGCAACGGATTCACGCACATCGTCTGTATTTTGCTTGAAGGCAAGCCCCCATACGGCAATACGCTTTTTACGCAACACCCAAAGCTTTTTGCGCAGGCGTTTCATAAAGCGGTCCAACTGCTGCTCATTAATATTCTCAACTTCTTTAAGAATATTCATAGGGGCACCCAATTGGTCTGCAACATTGATAAAGCCTTTCACATCTTTGGGGAAGCAAGAGCCACCATAGCCTAAGCCGGCATTAAGGAAATGGCGAGAAATGCGCTTATCCATACCAATACCCTGAGCCACCAGCTCAACATCTGCACCGGCTTTTTCGCACACGGCAGATACGGCATTGATGTAAGATATCTTGAGCGCCAAGAACGAGTTGGCCGCATGTTTGATAAGCTCTGCTGAATGCAAATCCACCTCTACAATGGGGGCATTGAAGGGTTGGTAAACACGTTTCATCAAATCCATGGCGCGCTGAGAATCGGCACCGATGACCACGCGGTCGGGGTTCATCAAATCGGCAACGGCACTGCCCTCACGTAAGAATTCGGGATTCGACACCACATCTACATCCACATTCCCCTTAGCGTAGCGAGAAATAACTTGGTGTACCTTACTGCCGGTGCTGACGGGTACGGTAGATTTGTCAACAATGATACGATACCCCATCTCCGGGGTGATAACATCCGCAATCTCACGAGAAACAGCTTCAATGTAGGACAAATCTACGGAACCATCTTCATGCGGAGGCGTGGGCACTGCAATGAAAATAATCTCGCACGTATTGACTGCTTCTTTCAAGCTGGTTGTAAACGTTAAACGACCGGCAGAAACGTTTGAGAGAATCATCTCGTCCAAATCGGGCTCATAAATAGGCACTCGTCCCCCCCTCAAAGATTCCACCTTAGCCTCATTATTATCCACACACACCACATTGTGTCCTACTTCTGCAAAGCAGGTGCCCGTGGTCAGGCCTACATAACCGGTTCCGATGATAGCAAGATTCATGTCAATTATCTAAATGCAAGTGATGAGCCATGATACATTATTTTCCTCTTGGAATCAAGGCTTTTGCTTTATTTATATGCGCTCCTCCGTGTTTTTTCTTGACATACAACTTCAAGATGATAATCTGTATTCAATATGAGTAAGTACACAAAAGGAAACTTAGCACCTGTGGTACCGAAAGCTTATCGCACCGTATTCTTCATGCTCGTAGCGTGTTTTGCGCTGTGGGGCTTGTTGAACAACATGACGGATAACTTGGTACCGGCCTTTGAAACCATTTTCGGCATTAAGCCTTCAGAATCTGCCGGCGTTCAGATTTCATTCTACGGGGCTTACGCTGTATTGGCGATTTTTGCCGCCATGATGGTAGAAGAATTTTCATACAAAACCGGCGTACTCACGGGCTTGGGTTTCTATATATTAGGCGCCCTGATATACATACCGGCCTGTATCGCACAAAGTTTTGACCTCTACCTGTTGGGTATTTTCATACTTGCCGGCGGTTTGTCCATTTTGGAGACGAGCTGCAACCCGTATGTGCTCTCCCTCGGGCCGGAGGAAACAGCCGTACGCCGACTCAACTTTGCACAAGCATTTAACCCCGTGGGCTCCCTTGCCGGTATTTTCTTGGCTAAATACCTTATTTTGGCCAACTTGGGCAACAACAGCAAGGCGGTTCAACTTTTCTGGGTATGCGTACCTTACGTTGGTTTGATTGCCGTAGCTGCCGTGATTTGGTTCTTCTTCGTACGCTATAAGCAACCTGAATCCAAATCCTTACACTATGAGATGCCTGTACAGGACAACTCCATGAAGACCGGCATCAGCAAACCCAAGCTCATTGGCATGTACCTTTTGTGCATCGCCATACCGGTAGGTTTGTTAGTTGCGCTCAACTTCGGCTTAGAAGACCCGGGTATATGGGGCAATATGGTCTGCCAGTTATTAATCGTAATGATGGGGCCCATCATCTTTACCCTGCTCATCAAGAACTATCGCAACATGCTTTGTGCCCTGCTTAAGCTTCCCCGCTACTGGGTGGGCGTTATCGCTCAGTTCTTCTACGTAGGTGTGCAAATTGCCGCGTGGACTTGGTTAAATAAATACTGCTGCAAGCAACTCGGTCTTGAATCCGACGTGGCTGCAACATATTACGTTATCTCTCTTATTCTCTTCATCCTTTGCAGATGGGTTGCAACATACTACATGAAAAAGTTCAACCCTGCCGACATGATGGCGCTCTTTGCCATTGTTGCAATAGGCTGCTGCTTGGGTACCATGTACCTGCCCACCAACGTACTCTTCACGATTGGAGGCTTACCGTTCTCAGCAAACGTCATCTGTCTCATCCTGATGTCCGGTGGCATGAGCCTGATGTTCCCGACCATCTACGGCATTGCCTTGGGTGGGCTTAACCAGAAGATCGTCAAATTGGGCGCAGCCGGTCTGATTATGGCAATTTTGGGTGGCGCCATCATCACACCGTGGATGGGCAGCATCATTGAAAGCACGGACAGCGTGTGGTTCTGCTTGGTACCCGGTGCTGATGCCACTTGGAATCCGGAGCTCAAGACATCTGACCTTGCCGTGCGAGCAGCTTTCATCGTACCGGCCATTTGCTTTGCGGTAGTGCTGGCATACAGCTTGATGTTCCGCAAGCCGCTTAAGTCGGCCACAAAAGAAACCACTTCAACCAACGAAGAAACCATTTAACCCCAAAACAACACGTATATATGAAATACGACACATTACCGACCATCGGCATTCGCCCGACAATTGACGGTCGCCGTTTGGGTGTTCGTGAGTCTCTGGAAGACCAGACCATGAACATGGCCAAGGCTGCCGCCGCCCTTATTGAGGCTAATGTAACCCACGCCAACGGTCAACCCGTTAAGTGCGTGATTGCCGACACCACCATCGGTGGCCCCGCAGAGGCCGCTGCCTGCAACCAAAAGTTCGCAGAGAACAATGTAGGCTGCTCCCTTATCGTGACCCCCTGCTGGTGCTACATCACCGAGACTTTTGAAACCGACGCCACCACGCCCAAGGCCATCTGGGGCTTCAATGGCACCGAGCGCCCCGGCGCAGTATACTTGGCCGCAGCCCTTGCCGGCTATGCCCAGAAGGGTGTGCCCGCATTCTCCATCTACGGCCATGACGTGCAGGATGCCGACGACACCAGCATCCCCGAGGACGTAGCAGAGAAGATTCTTCGCTTCGCCCGCGCCGGTCTTACCGTAGCCACCCTGCGTGGTAAGGGTTACTTGTCCATCGGCGGCTGCTCCATGGGTATTGCCGGCTCTATCGTAGACCACTCCTTCTGGGAGAGCTACATGGGCATGCGCGTGCAGTCCGTGGACATGACAGAGGTACGCCGCCGCATGGAGCTTGGCATCTACGACAAGGCTGAGTTCGACCTCGCCATGGAGTGGGCCAAGAAGTATGTGAAGATTGGCCCGGACCGCAACCGCCCCGACCTTGTACTCTCCCCCGAGGAGAAGGAGCGCACCCTGCGCGAGAGCATCCTGATGACCATCATCTTCCGCGACATGATGCACGGCAACCCGCACCTCAAGACCATTGATCGCGAGGAAGAGGGTCTGGGCTTCAACGCTATTTGCGGTGGTTTCCAAGGCCAGCGTCACTGGACGGACTTCTACCCGAACGGCGACATGGCAGAATCCATCCTCAACAGCACTTTCGACTGGAACGGCCCGCGTGAGGCTATTCCCTTTGCTACGGAAAACGACGCCATGAACGGCGTGTGCATGCTCTTGCTGCACCAGCTTACCGGCCGCGCCGCCTGCTTCTCCGACATCCGCACCTACTGGAGCCCCGATGCCGTGAAGCGCGTAACGGGTTACACCATGGAGGGCTTGGCCAAGGACGGCATCATGCACCTCATCAACTCCGGCTCTACCGCTCTGGACGGCAACATGCACTCCACCGCCCCCGATGGCACCCCCATCATGAAGAAGACCGGCGAGACCACCCAAGCCGACATCGAGGCTATGATGGGTGCCTCCGAGTGGTGCCCGGCCAACCGCGAATACTTCCGCGGCGGCGGCTACTCCCTGCACTTCGTGTCAAAGGGCAATGTACCTGTGACCATGATTCGCATGAACTTGGTGAAGGGTCAGGGCCCCGTGCTGACTATCGTAGAAGGCTGGACCTGCGACCTGCCGCAGGAAGTAAACGACAAGCTTGACCAGCGCACCGACCCGGGTTGGCCGACCACTTGGTTTGCCCCCCGTCTCACCGGCAAGGGTGGTTTCAAGGATGTATACACCGTCATGGCCAACATGGGCGCCAACCACGGTGCTTGGACCTACGGCCACATCGGCGCAGACATCATTACCCTGGCTTCCATGCTGCGCATCCCCGTATACGCTCACAACGTACCCGAGGATAAGGTATACCGCCCCGCTGCATGGGATCTCTTCGGCACAGCTTGCCCCGAGAGCGCAGACTTCCGCGCCTGCGCTAACTTCGGTCCCATCTACGGCAAGTATTAATTCACACCAAACCGACCCTGCCGATGCCTGCATCGGCAGGGTATTTTTAGCTTTAGCGAATGAACCCCAAATACAAGAAAATCTACTGCTGCACCCCGGTAGCATTTCACGCTAACGATGGCTTTTGGATTCGAGACACCGGATTAATATCCCGCTCTCTGCAACAAATGGGTGTAGAAAGCAAGTGCATCATGCCCTTGCCTTATTATGATGATGACCAAAAGGAAGGTCTCATCCGTACCGAGTATAAAAACCTAAAATCTGCCGCTTGGTGGAAGAGTTTGGGCATAGATGCTTTGGTGCTCTACTCTTGGGGCGCGCCCAGATATTTGCCGATTGCCAAAGCGGTACGGAAAGCAGGTATCACCCTGATGATACATATGGATACCAGTGGCGACTTTGCCACACGCCCTCGTAAAGGCGAGTCATGGTTCAAGAACATGTGCCGACGGCTCAGAAATAAAGCCGTCAATTATTATAGAGCCAAGCATCTTCAGCAAGCCTCCATTTTAACCATGGGCCCCACAGTGGCAGATAGCATTGCGGAGCAACCATTTTACGGCAAGTGGATTCAGGACAAGCTTTTCCCCATGGCTTGCCCGGTAAAACCGGATATGCGCTACGAGAATGAACCTAAAGACGACACTATACTGTGCATAGGGCGTTGGCAAGATGAAGCGCAAAAGCGCCCGGAGTTCATGATGCAAACGCTGGCGCACTATTACGCCACCGGTGGCACTGCCACTACAAAAATCTTCGGTAACATACCACAAAAATTAAAAGACCTGCACAGCAACCTACCCACAGAGATTGCTGCCCGCATTCAGCTTTGCGGTTACATCCCCAACCGTGAATTGAAGGGAGAATATAAGAGAGCCAAGGTCATCTTGTGTGCATCTGAATACGAGGGCTCACACAATGTATCGGCAGAAGCGCTCTGTTGCGGTTGTGCCGTAGTCACTGCCAACAAGCCGGCAGAGCTGCGTAACCTCTTGTGGTATGCCTCCAAAAATTCGGGGACCGTCTCAGAGTCAGATACCCCGGCTTCATTAGCACAAGCCCTGCACCGAGAATTGAACGCATGGGCTACCGGCAACAGATGCCCTCAAGCCATTGCCGAGGCATGGCACCCCCATTTTCACGTCGATAAAGTTTTTAACAAAATATTCCAATAACTTACTATGTCATACGTACTCTGCTTAGACTGTGGCGCCACCAATGTACGCGCCATCCTCGTAGATGAAAAAGGTAACTTGGTAGCCAAGGCCAGCCAACCGAACTCTACAGACCAAGGAACAGAAAACGCCCAGTACCATGTATGGAATGCCGACCGCATTCTCAACCAACTGGCAGAATGTGCCCGCAAGATTTTGCCGGAGGTAGATGCCACACAGGTAAAGGGCATCACCATTACCACGTTCGGAGTAGATGGCGCCCTTGTCAACGCCGAGGGCGAGCTGCTGTACCCCGTCATCTCGTGGAAGTGCCCGCGCACGGCAGAGGTAATGAAAGCCATTGACAAATACCTGCCGCAGAGCAAGCTCAATGAAATCTCCGGCGTGGGTGAATTTGCCTTCAATACTATCTACAAGCTCATTTGGCTTAAAGAAAACCGCCCCGAGCTGTTGGAACAAGCTCACGCATGGCTCTTCATCTCCAACATTCTGGCACACCGCCTCACGGGTGTTATGGCTACGGACCGCACCATGGCCGGCACCTCTCAAATGACGGACCTTACCACCGGTGACTGGAGCAATGAGATTCTCGGCACGTTGGGCATCAGCAAGAGTTTGTTCCCCCCCATGGTCAATGCAGGCGAGGTTATCGGCACCCTTACCCCCGCCGCTTGCGAGTTGTTGGGGCTCCCCTGCTCTGTACCCGTGGTCTCTACGGGGCACGACACCCAGTTTGCCCTGTTCGGCAGCGGCGTAAAAGAGAACCAGCCTTTCCTCTCCAGCGGCACGTGGGAAATCCTCATGCTGCGCACCGCCAAAGCCAAGCTGGAGGCAGAGGACTATGCAGCCGGCGCTACCGTTGAGTTTGACAGCAAGCAAGGCCTGCTTAACCCCGGTTTGCAGTGGATTGCCAGTGGCATCATCGAATGGGTGAAAGCCACCTGCTACAACGGCGAAAACTACGACACCATGGATGCCGAAGCAGCCACCATTGCCCCCGGTTGCGATGGCGTGAAGCTTGTACCCAACTTCTTACCCAGCGACCCGGTACCGGGCAGTATTGAGGGACTTATCCTCGGCCGCACGCGCGGCCACATCTACCGCGCAGCCATGGAGGCCCTTACCTATCGCCTCAAGAGCCGCTTGGAGAAGCTGGAAAAAGTGGGAGGCTTCAAGGCAACCGAGCTTCTGCTGGTAGGCGGTGGCGCCCGCAACAAAATTTGGACGCAAATGCGCGCCGACATCCTCGGTCTGCCCATCTGGGTATCCACCGTTTCCGAAAGCACCGTGCTGGGTGCCGCCATGTACGCCATGGCCGGTGCCGGCATCTATGAATCCCCCGAGGCCGCCCGCGATGCCATCGGCATCTCCTACGACATCACCCTCCCCGGTGAGCAGCAGGCCGCCTACGCTGCGCTGTAATCACGACAAAATATATACAAAAACGCCATATTGCCGGCAGTGGCAATATGGCGTTTTTGGTACACCGATTTTCTCTTATTTAGGCGCTTTCCAAATGGTATAATATTGGCCATCCCACTGCACGGCACGGATGGAGGTGGTACCTTTGGGGATGATGAGGTCAGTGGTGGCGTTGTCTTTGTGGTTAAGGCCACGAATAGCCACACGGCAGAGGCGTTTGCCATTGTAGCACTCGAAGGCAACGGCATTTTCCCATTTGTCGGCGGGTATGGTGGCTATACCGGAGGATACATCAAGCACATAGTCGTGCGACACCTTAACGGGTAAGCGGTCGCGGAAGATGTGTACGTTGTTGGCATTGATGTAGTAAATCACGCTTGTATCCGGCTTGGGGTACCGGCGCATGTGGGCAATGGCAGTGGCGCACATCTCATCGGTAATAGTAACATGGTGGCTTTGGTAGTCTTCTACCATGCGGTTCATAGGAGCCAAGATACCGGTTTTGACGAAGAAGTCGGAGAGGTCGAGCTGCACGGCATCTGCCGCCCGCGTGCAAAAGTTAACTCTGAGCTGCCCGTGGGGGGAATCTGCGGCATCTTGGCGAGCTTGCTCGTAAATGTAGGGGTACAGGCCATCAAAGCCGCGAGCCTCCGCAAAGAAGAGTTGCAACTGCCAGAGGGGAGACACACTCACAAAGTGGTCGCCGGTTCTCTTACCGGGTACGTTGTTGATACCGTAGTCCGGCCCGGTCATGAACTGCCAGAGCTGGCGGCGCACAAGGGCCGCGTTGATGTAGCAATCGAAACGCCCGCCACGCATCGGCTTATGATACCCCATCACCGGGGTTACTTCATGCTCCAAGCGGCAGAAGCTCGGGTTAATCTTATAGCAGCACCAGGCGGAGAATATATTGTTGGTCACCTCTTGGGTACCGGCCCACATCATACCGGGGCGGCACTGGTTGATATGCCCGAACTCGTGAGCAATGGCCCACACAGAGCCCTTGAGGCTATCAACATCTGCCACCTCTTTCAAGGCTGTATCTACATATGCCGTGCCGATGCCATCTGCATGCATAAAGCCACGCCACTGAACTCGGCCATGAATATGATTACCGGGGTGGCAGTTGTAGCGCTCCCAACCGAGGATATCTTGCTGCATGCGCATCACATCATCGTAAATGGCAATGAGCTCCGGCCCGCGGTCCGGACAATGCTTCTGCAAGCCATCCACGTTGTATGCCAACTGCGTACGCTCGCCGAGGATATCAATGATATTGCCTCTGGCATTGGCCAACATGCGTTTCCAGGTTTCTACGTCATCACGATGCGTAAACACACCGTTTACATAACCACCCGTCAACTTTACCTTCAGCGCGGGAGCATTTGCGGGGTCCGCAGACCGATAATTGAAATAGCCCAAGCCCTGAGTGGGGGCAACAAAGGTATTAACACCGCTCTTGAGCGGGATTTCAGCATGGCCGCCATCGCGGTCAAAGTTGTGGATGATATAGGTAAGACCTTCGGGGGCATCGCCCTGCACCTCAACAGTCACCTGCTCTCCTTTTACGTAGAAGATACCGGTGGGGTTTTCAAAAGAGGAATAGTTATTGGTGCGCAAGCGCTCCCTAACCACGGCAATGGGCAAATACGCGCGGAACGTACGATTGCGGTACGCAGCTTCGGCATCCGGCGTCTTATTAATCTGCGAGTAATCTGTACCCGCGGGGATTTCAGCCTGCACCAACGGGGTTGCAAACAAACTGAGAGCCAAGGCGGCTAAAGCAAAAATTTTCATGTTCAATATTTCCTTTCTATCATTATTATTTCAACAACTCGTAAGCCTCACCTTTGGCGTACTCTACTGCTTTTTTGCCTTGAGAGTCTACGGCATTGCGGTTTGCGCCGGCATCCAGCAGCATTTTGATGATAAACACGCGGTCATGCTGTGCCGCAAGGTGCAACAGCGGAGTGGCTGAAAATTGCTTGGCGTTCAAATCCGTACCGGCATTGAGGAACAACTGTACATAATCTGCCCGCCCACGCATAATGGCCATACCAATGGGGTAACCGTTGTGGCGACCATCGGGGTTATAGTTAACCGCAGCATAAGCCGGTATCAACACCTCTACGGCAGCACTGTTGCCCACCCAAATGGCATCATGCAGCGGGGTGGCCCCATTGTTACCGGGGTGCATGGGATCTGCCCCGGCGGCCAGCAGCGCCTTCACTATCTCACCCCCGCAACGGGCAGCGGCAAGGTGCAGCACACTTTTGCTGCCTTCCGGCGCGGTATTGGTAGCAGCCCCGGCAGCCAGCAAAAGCTTGACCATCTCCACATTGTTGGCCTGCACGGCAACGCCAAGCAGATTGCAGGTTTTATCTTCGCTGAGGGCATTCACATTCACCCCCGCAGCCAAGGCGGCTTTCACAGCATCCGGATTACCGGCCTTCACCGCGCGGCTCAATTCAATCTCTTTCTCGCGCTTCACACCGGCAGCTTTCAACACGCGCAGCACTTCTGTATTTTTTGCAAGGTCGATGGGCAATCTGCCTGCAGCGTCTCTCGCAGAGGCATCTGCCCCCGCAGCCAGCAAAATCTGTACAATCTCAGCATCTCCGCGCGCAGCAGCCAAATGCAACGGGGTACGCCCCAGTTCATCAGCGGCATTAACCTGCCCCGGCTCTGCCACCACTGCTTCTTGCATACGCTTGGCAGAGCCTCGCTCTGCCGCCTCATGCG
Source organism: Akkermansia sp. (assembly GCA_045576695.1). Classification (GTDB taxonomy): domain Bacteria; phylum Verrucomicrobiota; class Verrucomicrobiia; order Verrucomicrobiales; family Akkermansiaceae; genus Akkermansia. The sequence continues at coordinate 6,205 of JAZNGY010000204.1, read as the reverse complement.
GGCTGTACACGGCATTGCTGCGGTTCAACCACTTCTGCAATTCATCTTTCGGGGCATCGGCATATGCCGGCACCAGCAGCATTGCCGCCAAAATCAATTTGTTTCCTATCATTGTTTTTATCTTCTTTCTTTATTTACACGATTAATCCTAACATAAAGCGCAGAATTTTGCAAGAAAACAATTTTTCACCTTTACAACCCAGTCTGCATCAGGTATCTTGAGGGAGTTAAATATATCCATTTATCGACACATGAAAACAAAACTCCTCATCACCACCGCCATTAGCGGGCTTACCGTACTGACAGGGGGAATGCTCACCTCCTGCTCAGAAGACAACGCTCAATCCACTGCAGCAGCCCAAGTTGCAGAAATCAGCAAGCCGGAAGCCCGCGCCAAAGCATACCCGGCATTGGCCTACCTGCCAAAGAACACCGGCTCCTATCTTACCGGTAACGTAACAGAGTTTGTAAACACAATCAATAAACTCGCAGGCCAAAACATCATGCAGCTGCCTGAAGAAGCAAAGGGCCTTGATGCTTTCGCAATCGGCATTACGGATGGCGCCGAAGTAGTACTCTCAGAAGGCTTGCCTATTGTCGTACAAATTCTGAATGAAGTCATGATGGGGCAGCAACCGGACCCGGAGCAACTCCTGAAGCAGTATGCGGATACGCTCCGTAAACTCAAACCTATCTATCTGGTCATCACCTGCAAGACAGAAGCAGAAGCCAAAGAAACAGCAGCAAAGCTTAATGTACTGGCCGACATGGCAAAAAAGGAAGCACCTTTCCTGAAGGGCTCTCAACAAGGTGACTGGTCTCTTATAAGCTGCACCATCTCCGAAATACCTGCAGAGTTGAGCGATATGGATCTTTCCGCTTGCGGAGATTTAACTTTCTCTATTGCCACTCGTACACAGGGCAAAGCCGTCATTGCGGCAATTGCCACCAATCCGGCAGAGCTGCAGGCCCCGGCAACGGCAGCAGATTCCGTTCTCTCAACAACTCAAGCAGCGGCATTGGATGATGCAGCAAGTGGCAAAGGTATAGCAGCACTTACCATCAGCCCCTCCCTCGCAAACGCCCTGCGCGATTTGTACATTGAATCCATGAAAGCTTCCATAGCGTTTATTACCATGGGTTTTGAACACCAAACTGAACAGGACATGGAACGTCTTGCCGCCGCCCAAACATTTTTTAACTCAATGATTGACTTCTGCTCGAAACTGGCGCCTGATACAAAACACCCGTATTCTATCACCTTATGGCAAGATGGGGATGTTCATTTGACCATGCAAGGAGATGCCAACGGGCTCGAGTTTTCCACGGCACAGCTCAACACCACAATCCCGCAAGATGCTTTTGTGTACGCCTACGGGTCAGGCATCACCAATTGCAATGCTCCGTCAATGGCTGATTTTGACCATGCAGCACAGGCCCTCTTTACATTCATTGCGGCTACGGAATCTGAGCGTTCTGCAAATGAATGTCGGTTCATCTACGATGGCATCAAAACGCTGTTACCGTCCCTTTCTCAGCTGAGAAACGGCTTAGGCTCCGGCTGGGCTGCCGTTGGCGACATGTCTTCCGTCAGAGATGATGATGACGGCAAGACACAAGCCCCGTCTCTGTGCCTGCGTGCAGCAGCACAATTATCCGACCGCGCCACCTTCGAAGGCGGCATGGTGGCCACCATCAACAACATAAAAGCCTTTATGGAAACCATCAATCCCGGCAGCTCTGCCGGAATAGATGAGCTACTTGCTACCGTCACAAAAACCACGAGCGGTAACTACACAATCTATTCCCATGAGAGGTTGGTAGACAAAAGCGATGGTCTGAACGCCGGTGCCGTTATCTCTAATTCCGCTGTCGGTATTGGCTCCGACATCCCGCAAACCATCAAACTCTGCGATAGCCTCTCCGGCAACACATCGGTTTCCGGCATTGTGGTGAACGTAAATCTTGCACCCATTGGGCAGATGATGCAAAGCGAGTTGGATTTCAAGAAAAAGCGCTATGAAACGAGCCAAAAAACAGCTGACGATATGTACGACTATAGCAAATATGAAATAGAATATCTCGAAAGCAATTTAGAAGAGTTCCGCCAGGTGATGCAACGAGTCTCCGGCGGCAACATGACCATTACTTCACAAAACGGTTGCATCAAGACTCACATCAAGATTAATACGCCGGCGCTCAAATAAAACGCCACACGGCATACTAACACAATATAGCCACCATTGCATTGTCGTAATGGTGGCTATATCATTACAAGAGCAAAAAAGTTTATCATTTTACAATTATTATACTTGACTGAATTATCTTCATCTGTTATCCTCAGCCACGTTATGAAGCGTACTTTCTTTTACATCGCTATGTTGTCCGGCCTTTTTACCGGGGTAATGGCACCTGCCGCCTTTGCAGACGAAGATGCCACCCCCAAGACTGAAAAGAAAGTCAAGAAGAGTAAAAAAGCAAAATCAGGCGATAGCGCCAGCAGCAAGTCCGGAGTCAAAGCCGCATGCGAGGAGATTGAGTTTTTAACCGATACCAAGCCCTCCAAAAAGGCCAAGTACTACATCTACCTGCACTCTGCCTCTTGGTGCGGCCCCTGCAAGGCGCTGATGCCCGAGATTGTAAAAGAGTACAAGAAAATGAAGAAAAAGAATGTGGAAATCATCCTCATCGGGCATGATAAAACCCCGGAGGCAGCCAAGAGTTATCTGGAGCATTATGAGGCAGGTTTCCCCGGCGTATTGTCCAGCTCTGCAGATGCCAAGAAACTGCCCGGCATCACCGCACCCAACGGCATCCCCGCGGCCACCATCGTAGACGCCAAAGGCAATGTCCTTTACAGCGGCCACGGCAAAGGTGCGCTCGAATGGAAAAAATACTGCAAGCCGGCCAAAAAGAAAAAGTAATTCTTCATTCGCATCATAAAATCTCTTATCAATCCCGCGGGCCTCTCGGCATGCGGGATTTTTTTTACAATAACAAACTAATGACACAAACCATGCATTTTATTCTTTCCATGCCGAAAAATAAGGTGTATTCTACAGAACGATGAAACTCATGAAACATTACATCGCTGCCATGGCTGCACTTTTTTCTGTAGCCACCGTCAATGCTGCTGAAGAAGCCGCCCCTGCACCGGCAGAAACAGTGCCCGCCGTAACAGCCTACGTTAACAGCGCTCCGTTCCTCACCGGCCAGCCCATGGCTGATGCCCAGTATTACATCTACCTCTACTCTGCCTCTTGGTGTGGCCCCTGCAGAGCCGTCATGCCCAAAATCCTTGCAGAGTACCCCGAGATGAAAGCTAACAAGGTAGAAATCATCCTTATCAGCTGCGACCGCACACCCGAGGACGCCAAGAGCTACATCGAACACTACAACGCCGGCCTCCCCGGCCTGCACATTCGCTCCATTACTGCTCAAAAGCTTCCCTCCGCCTCCAATCCCCGCGGTATTCCCAATGCCATCATTGTAGATGCACAGGGCAAAATCCTTCACCAAGGCCACGGTGCTACCGTCTTGAATTGGAAGCAGATTTGCACCCCCAAACAAGCACAATAAGCCCCCCTCCATTTTCACATTTCAACACATCCACGGCGGACCGAAAGGCCCGCCGTTTTTTTTATGTCTAAAAAATTGGGAAGTAAATTTAGAACCGCATTTGCACAACATAGTGTGCAGCTTATGAATTAACTTGATTCAAAATTAGCAGTACCATATAATGAAAAGGTGCATCCTGATACTAACATACTTCCAATAATCGGCAAAGCTATAAAACAAAAGCGTATAGCACTTGGCTATACTCAAACAAAACTGGCCGAAGAGGTACACGTACATCGCAATTTTATTTCATGCGTAGAAAAAGGGTCACGAAGTGCCACATTAACAACCCTTAATCAAATTCTCTTAGGATTAGGAACTGACATATTCGCATTCATGAGCGAATTGCAAGCCCAAAGAACAAACAAATAAATTTCTTTTCATTATGCAATCGCTTACCAAGTTAACAAAAGAAATATCTGATTTTCTTGAAGCTGAAAATTCTTTATGCCAAGAGTATAAAATTGAAAAGGAAGCTATAATAACTCACTTTTTGCAGAATACAACGGGCGATATCCCTATGTTGTGTAGCAAAACTCAAAAAAATTTATTAAACTTTTTAAATCGACATGCAACTCGAGAAAATGGGATTTACGCCTGCGAAGATTCTGAAGAATTGCCATGCATAGAACTACCAGCTTTATTTGACAATCTTCCCTATCCTCCCCCTAAATCTTGGGATTTCACTTTTATTGATTTGTTTGCCGGTATTGGAGGCTTTCGCCAAGCATTTCAGGCAGCAGGTGGAAAATGCGTATTTAGCTCAGAATGGAATAAATACGCACAAAAAACTTATATGGCCAATTATGGAGAACTCCCATATGGAGACATAAGGACCATACCTAAAGAACAAATACCGGCACACGATGTACTTTGTGCGGGATTTCCTTGCCAGCCATTTTCGCTAGCAGGCGTATCAAAAAAGAATTCGTTAGGGCGGAAACACGGATTTGAGGATGAAACACAAGGGACTCTTTTCTTTGAAATAAAAGAAATATTACGTATTAAACGGCCCAAAGCATTCATGCTGGAAAACGTCAAAAACTTATTATCGCATGATAAGGGAAGAACGTTCGAAGTAATACGCAGATCTCTTGTGGATGAGTTAGGCTACGTAATAGCATATAAAATAGTAAATGGCGCCGCTTGGGTTCCTCAACACCGGGAACGTATATACATACTTGGATTCGACCCCCAACAAGTTAAAGTAACCCCCGATGATATTGTAGTTCCTGAAAAGCCGGATAATAATTACAAATATCCAAAACTTGCCAGTATAATACACAAACACGTTGACGGTTATACCATAGGTCCCGGAACATGGGCCACACTAGAAAGACATAAGGCGCATCATGAACAAGCCGGCAACGGATTCGGGTACGGTCTATTAACTTGGCCCTTACACGACAATTCTTTAACCAGAACAATCTCTGCCCGATATCATAAAGATGGAGCTGAAATTCTTGTGGCTCAAGAAGGCAACAGACCTAGAAAACTTACCGTAGCAGAAGCTATGCAATTGCAAGGGTACGATCCTAAAAAATTCATATTTCCAGTTTCTGCGACTCAAGCGTACACCCAAATCGGAAACAGTGTAGTAGTTCCTGCTGTAGCAGCATCAGCAAAAGTAATAGCCAAACAATTGAAAGAAAAAGCGCGATGAATTGGAACTCTGGTCATCTATCTTCATTCTTTAAGGGAATCTGTGTAAAAAGGCTATCTGCGACTGAAAGTGACCCTAAAACCTCGCATGGGCACGAATTTCAGGGAGTAAAAGCTTTCGTTGATTTGTTTGGCAAGCCCGAAGGAGGGGGCAAAATTACTTTACCGACCAAATTCATTTACTTAGATGATGAAAATCAGCAATCTGCGCGTGGTGAACTTACGTTTTACGATAGCAGATGGAACAAACCACACCGTTCTGCGGAATATAGGTTATACTATACAGATAATATAGTCACGGAATCAATGTTTACCGATGACTGTTTGATAATTGCAAAAGATACGAATGACGAAGCGGTTGTAATTATTGCAAAGGCAGAAAGCGATGTACTCTCAGATATTTTATGGCTTTTCGGACTCAGTCAGGATATTAAAGCAGGTAGGTTCATCCACGTATCAGCCAAAGAATTAGATGAAAGGCCGATTCCATCATGTGCATCATGGATTCTGGATATTCTTGGTATACCGTATCATTCGAGTGTTGATTGTCTGTTAGAAATGCAGGAAAGATTTGGCGAATCATTCCCCGATACGTTAACCTTTTCAGCCTTTGCAAGAAGCAAAAGTAATTACAGCACTGCATCACAGGCTTCTGCTGACGAAGTTTTGTTTGACTGGTATAATACGGAGGACCATCTATTCAAGATTTTCGAAGAATCACTACTTACGAAAAGAATCGAGAAAGGCTTTACACCGGACAGTTTCATTAAATATGCGCTTTCTGTATGCTGACACCCTCCTTTTGACACGGACAAGCCTTTTCTTCTTGTTTTTGTCCGGATGAGTGCATGTGTTTTATAGCATAAGACAGTGTGGTCGGTCAATCCATTTTTTGCGCGATTTTGCAGCGTAGACACTGCGTTCC
>JAZNGY010000203.1:0-30678 GCA_045576695.1 Akkermansia sp. | reverse complement strand
CGACTCGCTACGCTCGCTGTCATTTTTGGGCAGAAAAATGGTGGATTTGCCTTGTTTTTTAGTCAATTATCCGCTAGAATTTCGGTGACCGCAATTTTGAGGCATCCACTTTTCGGTGACTGTTTTTTTTGAGGCAATACGAGCATTAACACACAAGTCAAAATAACACAGAAAAAAGTCACGATTTATTCTTGCTTTATCACGTGTCTTTACTATATAATTGAGCCCACATGGAGTGGGATAATAGGTTTATGACTTTAATCAAAGATGCGGTTGTGCGTTTTCACGAACAACCTGGTCTTGCACCGACTTCATTTTTTCTACCCGATGAATGTGATTTTTTGGCAGAAATAGGTTACACAGCTGCAGAAATGCACGCCTACATCCGCGATTACGCCACCCTGGGCACACCATCCCCCTCCACCATTTTGCTGATTGCCGCCACCAGACGTTGTTTTTTCATTACCTCACAACGCGGTATTTTCGGCAATGCCAAACCAATTACAGAACAAGACTTACCCGCTGAGGATGAAGAGTTTCAAGAGATTAAATATCTACCCCGCATCATGCGCAAAGCAGAAGCAAAGCTGCATGGCACACTGGGAGATGATTTAATGTTTTACTGTGCAAAAGATCGAGAATTTTTGCGGTCACACGGTGATATTCACCCGGCAGATTTTCTGCACCTCACATGGTCCTCTCACGGCGATAGGCAACGCATGATTACAGCCGTTATCAACGCCATCAATGCCGCAAAAAAGAAAAACCCGGCTCGCAAAATGCCATCTGTGCCCAAAGTGGTGCAGCGAGAACTCCCCTTAGATTGATTTTCCCCCGATGAAAGCAAAAGACAACAGAAAAGAACTTGTAACCACAGAACCTCAGCGCAAAGCGCTGGAGGCTATGTCTGAAGATTTGGTCCGCAAGCTCAATCTGATGGTCGCAGAGCAAGAAGCCCGAGCCCGTGAGTTTGCCAATCATCAGCATTCTCTCTCGTCGCTTCCGGAGCAACAACAACCACAGGTAACAACCTATAGTCCCAAGCCATATACAGTGCCGCAAGCGGTGTATACGCCACCTCCGCCTAAGCCCAAACCGGAATATCAGCCACCACCAACGGTATATCACAAGGCCCCGCAGCATCCGCAGCAAAAACAACCTACATTGATTCAACGTAAAGAAAAACAACAGGAAGAAGGTGTCGGGGCCACCGCAATCATTGTCATTCTTCTTATCCTATTCTCAATATTATCCAAAACTTGTTCATAAATACGTTTTACATTGTCTAAAACATATGACTAAAACAGCCATTACAGCCATAGCTTTCAGTCTGTGTACAGCGGGTACTCTCCTGACCTCCTGCTCCGATGCAGAAAAAACGGAAGCGCCAAGCCAAGCACCACTTATTAAAGTTTTCAATATTCGCAAAGCCACCGTCACAGACTCTGCCTCATGGATGGGTTACTTGCGTGGCGTGCAGGAAACTGACCTTTACCCGCAAGTCTCCGGTTTTATCGTTTCGTACAAGGAGGGCAAATTTGTTAAAGAGGGAGAAGTCATCTACCAAATTGACCCGGAGCCATTTCGCGCAGAATTAGAGCGAGCGGAGGCAAATCTTAATGCAGCCAAGGCAGCACTCACCATAGCTATTGCAGAGCGAGATAAATGCCAGTCAGACTTCAATCGTTATCAATCATTAAAAGATAAAGAAGAAAAAGAGAACAGAAGAATTTCTGCGCTTGCAGAAAAGGATTACACGGAATCCAAACAAAGATTGGAGGCAGCCCAAGCCAAAATTAAAGCATGTGAAGCCGACATTAAGCAAAAAGAAGCAGCAATAGCAACTGCTCAGATTAATTTGGATTACACCTCCATCAAAGCACCATACGATGGGGTCATCGGCACATCAAATGTTTCTATCGGTGATTTGGTAGGGTCATCTACCAAACTCGGCAATATCGTATCTGATGGTCCTCTGCGTGTAGATTTTGCCATCAACAGTGACGCCCTGTTAAAAGGGTTCGAGAGATTCGGGCAAACAGAATCTGATAAACCCAATAAAGAGCTACAATCCGCATCACCTCACTTTGAACTTTTGTTGGAAGACGGTACAGTTTACGAGCTCAATGGCGCCCCGGTCAAAGGCACATTGGGTTCCATGAATAGCCGCATTGATACAACCGGTCTTATTGACATCGTGGGTTCAATAGAAAACCCCGAACAGAAGTTGCGCAGTGGCATGAAGGTGAATGTGCGCATTCCGCTGGCAGCCAGCAAAAGAGATGCACTTTTAGTACCCCCGAGCGCAATTAACACCGTGCTTCGTAATTACTTCATCATCGTAGTTGATGAAAAAAATGTACCGCATTCTATCCCGGTTACACTTGAGGGGAAATACGAAATTGAGGTGACAGAACCGGAAACCGGCTATTCCTCCAAACAAGAACTCGTAGCCATTGGCAGTTATACCGGAGAACCGCTGGAAGAAACACTCAAAAAATACATACCCGAAGGCAAAGATATTACGGCCCTGCCCGTGGTAGCCGACTCAGACAATGGTGTGCAGGCTATGAATATTTCTTCTGCAAATTCCCGCATCGCAGAACGCAAGAAAGAACAACAAGAGGCATACAACGAGCAACAGGACAGTGTGATAAGCAGCATTCTGGTTGCTATGGGGCTGGAAGACGAGGTGGCATCACCGGAGTCAATTGTACCGGCGACTATTCAAACCCAACAACTCAGCTTCAAGCCGGCAGACCCGCGCATGGCTCAGAGCAATGCTCAACAAGCCCCGGACCCGAATGCAAAGGCAACGCAACCGCCGGTTCCCGTAAAAGTAACACCCTTGCTGCAACAAGATGTCTGCGTATACAAAGACTGGTTCGGAAGTTTACGAGGCAAAGAAGAAACAGAGATTCGCCCACACATCAGCGGAGTCTTGCTAACTCAACACTTCCGTAATGGTACTATTGTGAACGAAGGTGATGTTCTTTACACAATAGACCCCCGCCCCTATCAAGCTCAATTAGACCAAGCTACAGCAAATCTCGCCTCCGCAGAAGCAAGCAAAGATGAAGCAAAAGTTGCACTTGCCATTGCAGAGGATACGCTGAAACGCAAGACTAACGCCAACAAGGAAACCCCGAACACCTACTCGGATAAAGATATTACCGAGGCGCAGAGCGCCGTGCAATCTAAGGAAGCCGCGCTCCGTTATGCTGAGGCCAACGTGGCCCAAATGCAGGCTGCAGTCAAGTCCGCAGAAATTAATCTGAGCTACACAACAATCAAAGCCCCGTTCCGTGGACGAGCCGGCATCAGCACACCCTCCATCGGGGCATTGGTTTCATCAGCCGACCGCGAGGCAATGGTTACGCTTTCCTCGGTAGACACGCTTCGTGTGGACTTCCAGGTCAGCGGTCGAGATGCTCTTGCCATTACGGAAAAGATTAAGGGCGATGACACCGGCGCCGGCATGACATTTGGCCTGATACTTGAGGACGGCTCCGAGTATGAGGCAAAAGGCAAGATTATTTCCCCGGACAACTTAGTCAAGAAGAGCACCGGCACATTCGGCATAGTCGGCGAGGTTGAGAACGTGACTCATGGCCTACGCAGTGGCATGCCCGTTACGGTGAGAATTGCCGCTAAAGAATTAAAAGGAGCCTACTTGGTACCGGCACGAGCACCGATGAATGCTCAAGGCAACGACATTATTCTCGTTGTAGGGTTAGATGGAGCACCTACCCCCATGCCCATTGTCCGAGGCCCCATTGTTACCATCCCTGTAGCCGGCCCCGATGGCAAAGAGATAGTACAGCCCATGCAAGTAGTTGAAATTAACCCCCAAATGCTTGCAGCCATGGGCTTTGTAAACCAAGATGGCGCGCCTGATATCTCTAAAGTAAAGGTAATCGTAGAGGGTACCGTACCTGCGGCAATGGCCATGCAAGAGAACATGAAAGCCAACAGCCGTGCTAATAAGGTTGCCCCGCGCCCCTTCATCTACACCATGCCCAAGACGGTAGAACCCTCTGTCACGGCAGACAAGACTCCTACCTCCAATCTTAAAAAATTCTGATACCTGAGTAACCATGTCACCATTCTTCATTAAACACCCGATTATCGCCGGCGTCATCTCTATCGTGACGACCATGCTCGGCGTTATCTGCATGCTCGGATTGCCCATTTCGCAATACCCGGACATTGCCCCCATTACCATCAATCTCAGCGCCACATACCCCGGTGCCAATGCTCAAGAAGTAGCAGACTCTGTAGCAACCCCCATCGAACTGCAGCTTTCCGGCATGCAGGGAATGGACTACGTATCATCCACATCCTCCAACAATGGCAGTTGCTCCATCAACGTTATCTTCGAGCCCGGCACCGATGCCAACACAAACCAGCAGCTGACCTATATGAAATACAGTCAGGCAACATCTCAGTTGCCCAATACTGTATCTCAAATGGGTGTAACAATTAAGCAATCTTCCGGTTTGCCCATGATGCTGTATGCCATCGACTCTCCGGAAGGCTTCTTTAAACCCATTGACCTCACCAACTACGCCTACATTAACTTAGTAGACCCGGTTAAACGAGTTAAGGGCGTGGGCGACGTCATGGTGTTCGGTGGCCGTTTCGCCGTGCGTATTTGGTTGGATACCGAGAAGATGGCACAAAAGAACATCTCTGTAAACATGGTATACAACGCTGTCAATGCACAGAACGCTATTAACCCCGGCGGCGCAGTAGGTGCGGAACCCATGCCGGATGGACAAGAGTTCACCTACACCATTCGCAATAAAGGGCGTATGGAAAGCATTGAGGAGTTTGAGAACATCATCGTGCATCAAGACGGTACTCAATCTGTACGACTTAAAGACGTTGCCAAGATTGAGTTAGGCTCTCAGAGCTATTCCCTTGCAGGCCGTGTGGGCCAGAGCGAGCTGGGCTATAGCCGCCCGGCAACCGTGTTGGCCATTTATCAGGCAGCAGAAGCCAATGCGTTGGAAACGGTTGCAGAGTTGGAAAAATTATTCAAGGAAAAATCAGCCGTTATGCCGGAAGGTATGCGTGGGTTCGTGGCTCTTGACACTACCACTACCGTCAGCGACTCCATCAATGAGATTATTCACACCCTCTTCGAGGCTCTTGTTTTGGTAGCCATCGTGGTCTTCCTCTTCCTACAAGGGTGGCGCGCTACATTGATTCCCCTCATTGCAGTACCTGTATCACTTGTAACTACCTTCTGCTTCTTCCCGATTCTCGGCTTCTCCCTCAACACCATCTGTCTTCTCGGTATGGTGCTGGCCATCGGTCTGGTGGTAGACGACGCCATTGTGGTGGTAGAGGCCGTTGAGTCTCACATGGAAAACGGGATGACACCCCGCCAGGCTACCTTCGCCGCCATGAAAGAGGTGAGTGGCCCGGTAGTAGCTATCGCTCTCGTGCTGGCCGCAGTATTCTTGCCCTCCGTATTGCTGCCCGGCATTACCGGTACGCTCTTCCAGCAATTTGCAGTAACCATTGCTATTTCAATGCTAATCTCTGCATTTAATGCACTCACGCTTTCACCTGCGTTGTCTGCATTGATGCTTAAGCCGAAGAAAGACCATAAATCCTTCTTAACACCTTTCTACAACGGATTTAATAAGGTGTACGACATGATAGCAAATGGATTTGCTGCCTGCTGCGGTTTCCTGTGCCGTAATCTTGTTCTTTCCATGTCTGCACTCGCCTGCTTGGCAGTGCTGATTATTCCCTCAGCCAAGCAAGTCCCCGGCGGCTTCTTGCCGGATGAAGACCAAGGATTCCTTATTGCCGGCGTTGTCATGACCCCGGGTGTTTCCTTACAGCGTCTTGTAGAACAAAGTCCGATTGTGGAAAATGTGCTTCTTCAAGACCCCGGTGTAGACATCGTGGTATCCGTAGTGGGTATGAATATGGTGATTGGTGTGCAAACCACCAACGCCATGACCTACTTTGTGAAGCTCAAGGATTTTGAGGACCGCGCAGAGATGGAAAACGGCAAGAAGCCCACGGCAAATGATATGCTCAAGCGAATGATGCCGGCATTGTCCGCCGCCGGTGTAGACGGCATGGTATTCATGGTAAGCCCGCCCGCCATTCCCGGCGTAGGTACGGGTAACGATATCGCCTTTGTGCTTGAGGACAAAGAAGGACAAGGTGTAGCAACACTCTATACTCAGGTAAAGAAACTGGAAGCCGCACTCAACGCACACCCGGCTATTGCTTCTGCCACAGACATGATGCTGCCGGCCGTGCCTCAAAAGAGCATTGTGATAGACAAAGAAAAGTGCTTGGCGCAAGGAGTTGACTATTCCGCAGCAAACTCGCTGCTGCAATGCTTCAACGGGTCACGATTCGTGAACTACTACACGCAATTCGGTCAGCAGTGGCAGGTATATATGCAGGCCGACGGCGAACACCGCGTCAATACAGACCAAATTGCAAACTTCTATGTAACAAACGATAAAGGTGAAAAAGTACCGATGGACACCTTGGTAACCATTTCGGATATTGCTGATACAGAGTTCGTATTGCACAACAATAACTACAACGCCGGCAAAATCACGGTGAAACCGGCAGACGGCTACTCTTCCGCTCAAGCTATGGCAGCCATTGACGAGGTGTTCGCCCGGACAATGGACGTTACCAAGTTCTCCATGAGCTATGTGGATATGAGCTTCCAGGAAAAGAAGGTACAAGACGGTCTCGGATTGGGTGCAATCTTCACGCTTTCCGGCGTGTTTGCATTCTTGATTATGGCCGCACTTTACGAGAAGTGGACCCTGCCGTTAGCCATTTTCCTTTCGGTACCCGTTGCAGTATTGGGTGCATTCGTAGGGTTGTGGCTGTTCGATCTTACCCTGGATATATACGCCCAGATCGGTTTGGTGATGTTGGTGGGTCTTGCCGCCAAGAACGCCATTTTGATTGTAGAGTTTGCAGTACTGCAAATGGAGCGAGGCATGTCGCTAATCGATGCAGCGGTAACCGCCGCACGTATGCGACTTAGGCCCATTCTCATGACCTCGTTCGCCTTCATTCTCGGCTGCGTACCGTTGCTGACGGCAGAGGGCGCCGGCGCGCTTGCCCGCAATGCCATCGGTGTGGTAGTGGTCATGGGCATGAGCGTTGCCTCGCTGATAGGTGTATTCTTCATCCCCTGCTCGTTCGTATTCATCATGAAGCTTTTCCGCAGTAAAGTAGAAAAAGCGCAGCATGGTGAAGACCCCGATGAAGTGATAGCATATGCCAAACTCAAAGGCGATGACCATTCATAAATAAAAAACGCCCGCAAAATTACCATAAAAAGGCATCTCTCCGCCGGCCGGTGAGATGCCTTTTTATGGCGGCCTATGAACTTGACTAAAGATAACGCTTATGATATAAGCTCTGAAAGAACACCGCCGTTATATGAAAGATCAACTTTACATTTATGATTGTCTTACCGGCAAACTGCGTGTTTCCAACGGAGACTTCATGGCTGTGGGCTCCGGTAAGCAAAATACATTCCGTATCAAAACAGAAGCGGATAACGCCGGTGTGTTCGCTCAAAGAAATGGAATCTGCAAGTTTTTTCCTCATAACAAAATAACGGATTACTCTATAAACGGCAACCATAGCAACGGAATTGCCCTTATCAAACCGGAGCGTTTTTACCTATTCGTATTAAGCGGCGGTTGTTTTGTAGCATGGTACGGTGATGAAGACTCCCGACCTGATTTTGCAACCTTTGATGCCGACAGTTGGTATATATACAATCCCGGCACGGGAGAATGGAGCGAGGAAATGGATTTTTGCTCACTTCTGAAAATCTGCAAAAAATACGATGAGAACGTGCTTGCCACCTTCTACGGCATAGACCGCAATGCCTTCCGCGCCGTAGATTTGGCAGAGGTGGCAGATTTCTTATTGAAGAATGAAGGCGACAACCTCAAAACACCGGCAGTAGCCAACAAGCTTAAGAACTCCGGTTTCTGCTGTGCCTTCTGTTATCATCAATTCACCCCGGAGCAAGCAAAAGCCATAGCCACCCATTCTTCATTACTGGGCGACCCCATTCTCGGCGAGCGCTGCATGAAACGATACATACCGACCGAATACACGGCAGACGGTAAGCCGATGGATGAAATGGGCTCTGTAAGCCATGAGTACGCTTGCCCGGTATGTCACCACAAACTTCCCCCCTTCTACGAAAGAACTAAGCACCATCGCATCGCCATAGTAGGCCCTGCCACTGCCGGCAAAACCTATTATATGACATCCTTGGTGCAACAACTGGAAAGAGAGTTGCCACGCTACTTCGGCATACCGTTCAGAGATGCAGACCCGGAACAAAACGCGGCTCTCAATAACATGAGAATACGAGTTTTCTACTCTAACACACCTCAAGATTTCAATGAAGGCCACAAGTTGCTTGCAGCCAGATTAAGAAGCAAAGTATGGCGACAAGATTCTTACGCAGACCTGCCCAGGCCGTTTATTTACGCTTTTAACAGAGACTCTGCCTCTCACTCCTTAGTACTGTATCACACAAATGCCACGTGCGATGGTCAAGATGATAAAAACGTACTTCAACATGCAGAAGCTATTTTTTATCTGTTAGACCCCACGCAAGAGCCCGCCTTTGCAGAAATCATCAAAACGTCTCACCCCGATGCGGCCAAATTCTGCACCCGCAATCTGTGCAAACAATCTCTTATTTTAACAGATATAGAACTTCACCTGCGCAAAACACTAAACCTGCCACCCGGCACAAAAACCGACATACCCTTGGCCATTATTGTTACGAAAAGTGATTTGTGGCAAGACCTCCTGGGGCCGGAGCCTTTACACCCCGTTGTACGCAACAACACGTTAAAGCATAATAACATTCAATCAAATTCGAAGCGTCTGCGAGATTTCTTATTCAGTCTTACCCCTGAGATTTGCACCAGCGCAGAGACCATATCTGACAAAGTAAGTTATTTCGCCGTTACTTCGTTCGGCTCCACCCCGGAGCAAATAGAAGATGAATTAACAGGAGAAACATACATAGCGCCCACCGGGGGCAAACTTACCCCGGCGCATGTAACAGACCCCGTTCTCTGGGCATTATCGCAAAGCGATGAATCTCTGTTGACTGACGATTAAGCCCCTATTCATGCACACAACGTAGGGCAAAACACCTCTCTAAGCGTCATGAATAAACAAACACAGAGACATCTTAAAAGGCTCGCACTTGCCGAGCGTTGGGATGAATTGCGTGTATTGCTGCAAGAATATGTTGCAGAAAATCCAGATGACACGGACGCGACAAGTGAGCTCCGTAGACTAAACAACGGAGAGACGCTCCGTTTAATGCTCCCGGCTGCAGAACGAAAAAAAACCATTGCCCAAGATTCAGCCAAAACGCTAGCTTGGCTTATGGATGACCACCCCATGGATGAGCTGAGGCTGAGCAACATAGAAGAGCTGCGCCGCATCTATCAAACATTCCACCGGCATGAGCTCTGCATGAAAGACGCCAAGATTCATTTATCTGAGGCCGAGCATCTATACAAACGTGCCGTTCAACGCAGAATTAAGGAATTATCAAGACGAGTAAGACGCAAACATACCGGTAAAATCATACTTACCGTCTGTTTATGCGCCATGGTAATCGGCACCAGATATGCCATGAAGCTCAATGCGATTGAACAATGTAAACAATTGGAAGAAGCATTAGCGGAACCTACGTATACCAAGCTCTTAGAGGCGCAACACAATGCAAACACCAAGATTAATCTTTTTTTCTGCCCGCAAATTGCGTTTCATGTCTCTCAGGCAGATAACTGGATTTTACAGCAGGAAAAAAACTTCAAAGCTATAGATGCTCTGTTACAACAAATAGAAAACAGAGAAAAATCCATCACTGATTTCTCGCCGAAAGAATTGGGCAACATTATCACCCAGATAAATAACAGCCAAATCGAACGCGATAATCTCAACACACGCTGGCAAAAATTATGCCAACGAGACCATTCGGAGATGCTGGCGCATCGTGAACAACTTCAACGCCAGATTGACCAAGCTCTGCCTGCTCACCCCAAATTAAACGGTAATGTACAGCACGATTTTCAGGCGGTAGACGAATATATTAACACCCTTAAAACGCGTTTGTACGAAACCAATAACGCATTAAGAATCTACGGTCTCAGCTCTGACACGGTAGGCTTCTTAGAACGGGAAATCGAGCGATATTCTCTTACTCTATATACGATAAAACAATTACTTACCCGCCTGGACCAATTAAAAACGTGCCGCAGTTACGGCGCGTACTGCGATGTAATCAACAAACTTTCAGCACCTCACTATGCAGAGTTTGCCCCCGTTTTGGTGATTAAAGAGCAGCTCTGCCCCATACAAAATATAACCAATGATATATCTTCACAAAAAGCAGGCTGCACCACGCCCCTCTTTTTAGCGGCAAAAAATGTAATTTTAAATGGCGCCCCAAGTTTTCCGCCTGAGTTTCCTGTAGATTTAACTATTCTGAGTATACCGAAAAGCTTATTTTCAGCACCGGCATACCAATATAAAGTTTATGTATTGGAGTTCTCGAAAGACGAGAAATGGTACAGCACAACAAAACCGGAGCTACTCCCGTCTAACTTTATCACCTTCCGCAGAAGCAGCGTAGACCCGAACTATACGCCGGAAAACAGCTATATTGAGTTTCAAAATGACGACACGTATCAAGTGACGGAGATAGATGCCTCAAGGTTATTACGAGATTTGGATATAGAGAAAAGCTCTTTCTTTGTACAAAAGAATATACCAAACTTATTGACACAAGTTTTAAATTACCCCAAAAACAACCACCCGGCACTGGCCAGGGCATACCTTTATCAGTGTTTATTACAATTAACATCAGAACATCCGTACCCGATTCTCAACGGAGTAAGATTCTCTCCTACACTCAAAAAGCATGCAGAATCTTTTACCCGCGTATTGAAACAACACAAAATCACACTGGCTCCCGGTTGTTGGCTCAGCTCAGACCCTGCCGTATTAAAGGCAGAAGCGGCTTTTGCAGAATGGTTTAAAGCACACAAGGGGCATGATTATGCTGAGGAAATGGCTGAGAATTTTCGTAAAGAATATTCACACACGGCAGCTTATTGCGGGTATATTGATACCGAGGGCACACAGGTACTCATCTACCCCGTAGAAAACGAAGAGCAGCTCTACTACCTTTCAGCAGAAGGTCTCTGCACCGAGCAAGAGAAAGCCTTGCCGTTGTCTCCCATATTTAAAATGAAATAACAAGCCATGAAAATAGCTCTTTTGTCAGATGTACATGACAACACAGTTAATCTGTTACCGGCACTGCACAAGGCCAAAGAAGCAGGCTGTTGCCGGCTCTTTTACTTGGGAGATATTGTTGAAATACCCACCCTCCATCTCTTGCTAGACGAATGGCAATTACCCGCTGACATCATATTCGGCAATAACGAATATGACAAGGCAACTCACCAACAAATAACAAAGCAGTTCCGGGAAGCCAAACACCACGGTTATGAAGCCGAGCTCTGCATCGATGGGCGCAATATTTACTTTACGCATTTACCCTATCAAATAGCAAACAAAGCAGAAAGCGGTAAGTACCACGCTGTATTTTACGGACACACGCACGTTGCGGAAAGCATCACCCACATGGGTACACTGATAGCAAACCCCGGAGAAGTTGGCGGCGTGAGAAGGTCACCTCAATTCGCTGTCTATGAAACGGCAACCAACACTATCACCTTTTACAAGATTTAATATATGGAGTATCTTTGTTATAACTTTGCAGAATTAACGGAAAGCAAGGTTGACTGCTCCGTTTTGTCCGCTGATGAGCAACAGTTCAGTTACAAAAGAAGATTAGCCAAAGCGTTGCTCAGACATGAAATAGCGAGGAGAACCGGTAAATCGGCTCAAGACATACAGTTCTTCACAAACGAGCACGGAAAGCCGTACACAGAGGGTATTCACTTTAATATCAGCCACTCAGATAATCTGCTATGTATGGCATTTCATCACATGAATATCGGTATAGATATTCAAAAAAGCCGGCAGGCAGCAAATATTGCCCGCCTCGCGTCTCGTATTATGAGCCCGGACCAATTCGAGCAATTTAATGACAGTGGCAAACGCATTCAGGATTTCTATTATTGTTGGGCAATAACAGAAGCCCTTGTCAAACTTCACGGCACAAGCATATGGAATGCCAAGAATTATCCGTTTGTTTTCAAGAATAATCGAGTCAATTTGTCTTTTGAAAACAATATCACGATACAACTCATACAACCTCAGCCGGAATATTACGGTGCCATAGCTTACCTCCATTCGCCTGAAAATGAGACAAATTAATATATAAATACAGTGCAACAATGACAGACGCCCCCTTATACATACAGATTAATTTCTGGCTGATTCTCGCCAGTGCCGGTATTCTTCTTATGTGCTGTTGTATCCCCTTACAACTGAAAAAGCGCATAAGAGTAGAGGGTGCCACGTACAGTCTACCGTTACTTTCGGGTGTTTTTCCGCTTCAGCGCCCTCGCATATTTGATAATGTACTAACGCTGTCCTATCTCGCGTTTACAGCACTGTTATATGCCTCTATCGGCACAGCAGACTCGGTGGCAGAAAACAGCCAACAAGAGTATACCTTCATTGGGTCTATTATCAGCATCTTATTGCCTATCATCATATACTTGCCCCTTATTGCTCGATATATGATAGTTTTCTACCCACTGAAAGGACTCTCAAAGAGGCATTGCGGCTATACCTTGTTATGCCTGACGGGCATATACCTGAGCATTATAGTATTTGTGGGGCTCAGTGGCTTTCAGGAGTGGATTATAGAAGTAACCGGCACCCCCGAAACGCAGAAGGCCGTGCAAAATTTAAAAGACGCCTCGTTTCAAGATTTCATTATACTGACCATCAGTGCTACCATTATTGCCCCCTTTGTAGAGGAGATAGTATTCAGAGGCTTTTTTTTCAGAGTTATCAGTTACAAAATAGGGTTAATAGCGGCTGCAATTCTATCTTCGGTTCTTTTCAGCTCCATTCACTTATCTTTGGCACAAACACCGGCCTTAACCATTTTTGCGCTCTTCCAGTGTTATTTATATAATAAAACACAGTCTATCATATACCCCATGATGCTGCACATGGCATTTAACGTCATCGGAGTTTTAATGACTTTATAACCTAATTCGGCGTCTATGCACCACACCCCGCTTCAAAGTTTAGGCGAAAACGCAGTTCTTAAACGCATACTTTCTTGCGTAAGCACTGCACCGGCTGCACCTGAGGGGCCCGGGGACGATTGCGCCGTTGTTGCCCGCAATAATGAGTGGGACACCCTGCTGAAAACAGATGTGGTTGTCGAGAATGTTCACTTTACGCCGGACACGGAACCGCGACGCATAGGACGCAAAGCGCTCGGCAGGGCAGTGTCAGATATTGCCGCGATGGGTGGCATACCCGAGCACGCGCTCGTTACCATACTCACCCACAAAAACCGCCCTGTAGAACTGCTGGAAGGCATTTATAGAGGCATAGACGAGATGGCAAATTTATTCAATATCTCCATTTGCGGGGGAGAAACCTCTTCTATCCCCTACGATGGGCTCATCATCAATGTTGCACTTACAGGGCGCGTAGAACGAGGGCAAGCCTTGCTGCGCAGCGGCGGTAAAGTTGATGATATTCTTTTTGTCACCGGCCCATTGGGGGGCAGTTTCCCCTCCGGGCACCATTTAGACTTCGTACCACGCGTAAACGAAGCGCGTGCCCTCTTGCAACAGGGATTCACCCCCACCGCCATGATGGACCTCTCTGACGGGCTTGGGGCAGACCTGCCTCGCCTGGCGCAAGCGTCCGGCTGCGGGTATGAATTAACAGAGCAAATTATCCCCTGCAACCCCGGTTGTACAACCGCTCAAGCTATCAACGATGGTGAAGACTACGAGCTGCTGCTCACCCTTTCGTCTGCAGATGCACAGCGCATCCGACAACTCGAGGGCGTCACTCTTTACCCCATCGGTAAATTAACACAGACAACACATCGGGCTACTTGCGGAGGTTGGCAACACTTTAAAGCCTGATTCCCCCCTTATCCTCATAGCGCTCACTGCTTCTTGCCCGGGTGTTCTATACCGAGCTACAACACCTTTCCGCACCCTTGCTACGCAGGCTCAATGTTTAGGATATTTTCTCTTTCTACAGAGAAAAAAGCTGAGAAACATCCCACTATTTTACTCTCTTTGCAGCTTTCATAACTTACTTTTTTTCAATCACCTACCAATTACTCTTTCTAACATTTTTGCACCTTCGGAACAATACTTACATTTAGTTAACTTGTTTATGTTTAGCGCTTTGCGGCACATTAAGCCATTGTTCCACAGCGCATCACCTGCTCCAAACGAATCCAAATATAATTATCAAGAATAGTTAACTAACCGAATGATAATGACAAAAAAAATGCCAGCGCGTGGAACGCCCATGGAACAACAGAAAGAGGGGCTTTGACGCGACCGAAAAAATAAAAAAAACTTTTTTTAAACACCGGCGCATGGCATAGTACCGTCCGCAACGCACCCCCGGAACAAAACGGGGGGGAAACGAAAAGAAACACACGAACGAGATACGAAGCAATGAACCATCAGGAAAAGGAAAAGGCCCTTTGGGAGGAGATCATGGAGGATCTCCGTGTGCAGGGCAATGTGGCGGCGTACGGGTTCGAGACTTATATCTCTCAACTTACACTGAAGAAAGATACCGGCACCAAGCTTATATTAGAATATCCTGCCGGCATGTTGGTAGAGTGGGTAGAATCATACTATGCCGCAGACATCACCATGTCTGCATCTCGTGTACTGAAAGCTGCACGTGAGCTGGAATTCGTACAAGCAGTAACAGAGGCAGAAGAGCAACACTCCCCCGCCCCGGAGATACCGCAAACTCTCTCCACCCCGGTTGTAAGTAACACAAAGCCCCAGCAACGCAAGACACCCAATAGAAAAGTTAAATACGATAGCGGCTTGAATGCCGATTTAACCTTTGACAACTTTGTCGTGGGCTCCAACAGCGAATTTGCCGTAGCAGCAGCACATGCCGTGGTAAATGCCCCGAGCTCCATGTACAACCCGCTTTTCATTCACGGCGCCTCCGGGTTAGGCAAAACCCACCTTTTGTGCGCCATTGGCAACGCTATGCGCGAGAAGAATGAGAATGTCCGTGTACAGTACGTCACCAGCGAAGACTTTACAAACACCTACATTGAAGCAATCTCTCGCAAGGGTGATGCGCTGAGCAATTTCCGCAGCAAATACCGCAAGGCAGATGTTCTGCTGATTGACGACATTCAGTTCCTCTCCCAGAAAGACAAAACCCAAGAAGAGTTCTTCCATACTTTCAATGCCCTTTTTGCAAGTGGTAAACAGATTGTATTGGCATCTGACTGCCCGGCTGCAGACATTTCTCGACTGGACGACCGCCTGACCTCTCGTTTCGAGCAAGGTTTGACAGTGGCACTCAGCGTACCGGATTTAGAGACGCGTATTGCCATTCTTCGCCAAAAACGCCGCATGTGGAAAGGTGCGCTCATCAGCGATGAAGTCCTCGAGTACCTCGCTAAGAACATCACTAAGTCTGTGCGTCGCTTAGAAGGTGCGCTCATTCGTTTGGCTACCTTTGCCTCTTTCTCACAGAAAAAGCCGACTGTTCTGGAAGCTCGCATGCAGTTGCGTGACATGATGCAAGAAGAGAAGACCGTGACAGAGGTCTCCATTGCAGACATCCAGAATCTCGTTGCGCAAGAGTTCAAGATTCGCGTTGCCGATATCAATGGGCGCAGACGCACGGCCAACGTTGCTCACCCGCGCCAAATCGCCATGTATTTGGCTCGTAAACATACGCAAAGCTCGCTCCAAGATATCGGTGTGGCATTCGGTGGCAGAGACCACGGCACCGTGATTCATGCAACCAAGACAATCGAAGAAAAAATGAGCCAAGACGTCTCACTGTCCGAAGTCATTAACAGGTTATCCTCCCAATTCGCCTGATTCTTCAAAAAAAACCACATTTTCCTAAAAAGACCACTTTTCCTACCTAGAAAGTGGTCTTTTCACTTGACTTATTAACAAAATATGTGATATAAGTGGGTCAAGCCTATGTTAAAGATATCTACAAAAGGCCGATATGCGCTTCGTATCATGATAGATCTTGCTCATCACGTAGAAGATGGGGCGGTTTCTCTCCGCGCAGTGGCCCAACGTCAAAAAGTTACTCTCAAGTATATGGAGAGTATCATGTCTCTGTTATTAAGAGAAGAATTAGTTATCAGCTCACGAGGTAAATCGGGGGGGTATAAATTGACAAGAGCCCCCAAAGATTACAGCGTATATGAGATTTTGCATGCGGCCGAAGGCAACTTGGCACCGGTGCAATGTCTTGCCACAGCAATAAATGATTGCCCGCTGCAAGAAGCCTGCCCCACCTTGCCCATGTGGAAAGGGCTCAACAATGTAGTAACAGAGTATTTACAAAACTTCACCTTAGAATCCCTGTTGCGAGAAGGTTCTTACCCGCAAGCCTGCGACTAGAATTAACTCACAGCACACAAAAAGGCGCACAAATGTGCGCCTTTTTGTGTGCTGAATAAGCAGAAGAATAAAGCCGATATACAGCAGCGTTAATCTTTTTTAGGAGTTTCTGATTTTTCGGATTTGTCAGCAGCATCCTCTTCGTTCAGCCCTTTTTCAAACTCTTTACGAGCCTTTTTGAATTCAGACATGGCTTTACCGAGGTTACGGGCTATATCCGGAATGCGTTTGGCGCCGAACACAATCAGCACCAATAGAAAGAATATAAACCAATGCATGGGCGAACCCAGATTTGCTATTACCGGAGTCATGCGCCGATAATAGCATTCTGGGGCAGATGAATGCAAGCAAAATATCCGTAAGCAAAGCAAAAACAAAAAAAGAACATACGCAGTGTACGCAATGAGATTTTTGTTTGCAAAAAGAGCAGATAAGGAGTATAATGGCGCGCGTGAAGTTTAGCGCTCTGAAAATATACGCAATAAAGCTGGCCCTGTATACAAGTGGCCTGCTTTATCTGGCTATTGATTTGTTCTTATGGCATGGACCGTTGTGGGGAATACTCAACAATAAGAAAGACGAAATCAGCAGTACCGAAACGGCGTCCCCAACCGTTCTCAAAATATACGGTGAAAAAATCTCTGCACAGCAAAGAGACAGACGAGCTGCCGAGCTGGAAAAGTTGGGAGTTGACAAAAACGCTTTAATATTCAAAACCGAACAAGAGCTTATCAACAACGGGCTTTTGAGAATCAGAGCACGTTATAACGATAAAAAACTTCCGGATTACATGGCAGAGGCCCACGCAGCTCTTGAGTCAGTACTTTCAAGAGCAAAAGATGTAAATGAGGCAGATGAATGGCTGGCGAGCCAAGGGTACAGCAGAGAGACTTTTGCACACAAATTGGCAGCAGTAAAACGCCAGCTACACTATTTGGAAAACATCGGCATCAAAGATAAAACTCCTGCTACAGATGTGGATATCTCTAACATCGTAGCTCAAATGGAAGACCAGTTAGTTTTACCGAGCCATCGCCAGGTAAGCCACATTTTCTTATCCACGCTCAATAAAGAAGAAGAGGCAGTCAAAACCCATGCGGAAGAATTACTGCGGCAACTTGAGGCAAACCCCGCATCATTCGCAGATTTGGCCAAGCAGCATAGTGAAGATGCCCGTACTGCGCACCTCGGTGGTGACTTAGGTGTCATTTATGCTCATTATCAAACACCGCTGAAGGAAATTAATATTTTCGATGCAAAGCATATCAAATCCGGGGTTCCCACACTTGTGCGCAGTAAATGGGGCTGGCACATCATATGCGCCGGTGAGATTCAGCCCCCACGGCCATTGACGCCGGAAGAATATCGAGAAAGCATAAGCACAGCCATTACTTCATACAAAACGGATAACGAAGTTACCACCTGGCTTCAAGTCAATAAAGACGAAGCTGACAAGAAGAACAAAATTCAAAGCTATGCCGAATAAGACCATTTCCGTACAGCGTGCCACACACGGATTATGCGGCAGCATAACCGTGCCCGGGGATAAAAGCATATCTCACAGAGTTGCAATACTGGGTGCATTATCTCACGGCAGCATGAAGATAAAAAACTATCTTTGCAGCGAAGATTGCCTCAATACACTTAAAGCCATGCAACAACTGGGCGCCTCCGTCATCGCATCCGGCACGCCCGAAAACTTCACACTGATTGGCGCAGGCGCTCACATAACGGCCCCTCAACAAGATATAGATTGTGGCAATTCCGGCACAGGCATGCGTTTAATGGCAGGTGTATTGGCGGCCTTGCCATTTGAATCAAAAATGTACGGCGATGAATCGCTGAGCAAGCGCCCCATGAAACGCATCATTGACCCGCTTAAGCTCATGGGCGCAAACATTACGGCCTGCGGGGAAAAGCCGGGCTGCGCACCGCTCAGCATAACGGGTACGACACTGCACCCCATTGATTACACATTACCAATGGCAAGTGCACAGGTGAAAAGCGCCATTCTGCTGGCAGGCATGCTGACACAAGGCCGTACCTCCGTACAACAACCGGCTATTACCCGCGACCACACGGAACGCCTCTTCGCCCACTTCGGCATCCCCTGCACCGTATCGGCAGATGGTTTGCATATCAGCGTAAACGGGCCGGCTACCATTACGGCAAAAGACATCACGGTGCCAAGCGATATTTCATCTGCCGCGTTCTGGATTGTTGCAGCCTCCATTATTCCCGATAGCGAGCTTACACTTAAAAACGTGGGACTAAACCCCACGCGAGATGCCATTATCACTGTACTCAAACGCATGGGAGCAGATATTGAGATTAAACCGATAAGCACCGACGGAGAGCCCTTTGGTGACATTACCGTGCGCTACTCAGCACAACTGCATGGTACAGAGATCTACCCCCATGAGATTCCCAATCTGATAGATGAGATTCCTATTTTGAGCATAGCCGCCGCAAATGCACAAGGCATAACAAGTATACGCAATGCTCATGAACTGAGAGTTAAAGAGAGTGATCGCATCTCCACAACGGTCGGCAACTTGCGTGCGATGGGTGCCATGGTACAAGAGTTTGAAGACGGCATGGTTATAACAGGTGGTACTCCCTTACACGGGGCTATTATCGACAGCTTCGGCGACCACCGTATTGCCATGAGCTTCTTGATAGCCGGGTTGCAGGCAGACGGCGAAACCACCCTTCTGAACTGTGAAAACATCAACACCTCATACCCCGGCTTTGAAGAACATTTAAACACGCTGACGAAAGCTTAATTTTACATGGCCAGAATTACCGAAGAATGCGTAGCCCGCATCAAAGACTCTGCTGATATTGTTGATATCGTGGGCGGATGCATACAACTGCGCCGTGCCGGTAATTCTTGGAAAGCGTGTTGCCCGTTTCATAACGAGAAGACACCGTCCTTTCATGTAAACCCGGCACGTCAAACGTTTCATTGTTTCGGCTGTGGTGTGGGGGGAGATGCCATTAAATTTCTCATGATGTTTGAGAACTTGGACTACCCTACGGCCCTGCGCCGTGTGGCAGACAAGAACGGAGTAGCCGTTATCGAAGAAGATGAAAACCCCGAGATGCAGCGCCTCCGCAGGCTGAGAGGCCGCATAATTGAGGCCAATCAACTGGCCTCCGACTATTTTCACCGTCAGTTGTGCAGGAATCGGGAGGCCGGCCATGTGCGAGAATATCTCAAACAAAGAGAGTTCAATATAGAAGTAGCCAAAGCTTGGCAACTCGGCTGGGCACCGCCGGATTTCAGACAATTCAGCCAATTGGCAGCCACTCAACGCATAGACCGGCAATTACTCACAGATGCCTATTTGCTGCAAAACGGCAGTAAAGGCACCTACCCTGTATTCAGAGACCGCCTGATGTTTCCCATCCACAATGTACGCGGAGAAATCGTCGGCTTTTCCGGGCGCATTATGGCAGAGGGGCAAGACCCGCGAAAATACGTCAATACGGGTGATACCGTAGCATTTCATAAAGGCGAGTTGCTCTTCGGGCTTTACAAAGCAACAGCACACATCGCCCGCGCCGGCATGAGCGTGGTAATATGTGAAGGACAGCTGGATGTGATTGCTTGCCACGAAAAAGCTGATATCAGAAACGCCGTGGCGGGCTTGGGTACAGCATTTACGGATGAACACGCGGCCACCTTGCGCAAGTATGCCAAAAAAGCCATACTGTGCTACGATGGCGACAATGCAGGCATTAAAGCCAGCGAAAAGACATATAGGAAACTTGCAGCCGTTGGCATGGAGGTGGCCATGGCTACCCTGCCCCCCGGTGAAGACCCGGACTCACTTATACGCACCTGCGGAGCCGAGGCGTTGCGGTCTGCCATAGAGCAAGCTCGCCCTTATCTGGAGGTACGCACTGAAATTGAACAACAAGCCGCCGGGCAAGATGCCAACGCAAGAGCCGCGCTCGTACCCCGTATGGCAGATTTGGCAGCAGAGGTAACAGACCCCATTCGGCGTGACATCATGGTTGCAGATTTGGCAGTTCGCCTTAATACCGGCCTGGATGATTTTCGTGCTACGGTTAATGATATTATCCGTAACCGAAAAGACGCACCACGCACAGCAGAAACACACAGCACAGAGTATAGCGAAGAGCTGTATGAAGAAGAAAACGAGCAGTTACCCCATGTACCGACCGCTCTCTCTGCTCAACCTGCACGCGTAGCCCCTGTTCGCCTGCACCCCACTATTCGCAACCTCATCAGCTACGCAGCTCAAAATAAAGAGGCGCAAAAAGCTTTGGTAGACAGAATAGAAGAACTGCAAGAGCCCATCAACACCTTATCCGGTGGCCTCATTCTGCAACGGCTGCTGGAAGTATTGCCGGCTCCCGACAACTCAGAATCATGGACAAACTTCTTGGCTCAATTGCCACCGGAGCAAGCTGCGGCACTCCGCAACATTGACAATGCCGCTATCGAATTGCCGGATGCTGAGGCTTTTATGGAGCAAGCATGTGAACACGCCGCCAGAGACGCGGTCAAAGCCCGCATTGATACCCTCAAAACAACCATTCGCAGCGGCAACATATCGCAGGAAGCCATCGCCGATTTATTCCGCGAAATGACAGAATTGCAACGTTTACTCAATGGGCAATAAACAAGACTAAATATTGAGAATAGCTGCATCTATCATATCATCCCGAATCAAAGATGCCAATACGGGCAGCCCCGTTGTTCTCTCTATTAAATCAGCATTCGTAACAGCAGCGGTATCCCATTCTTCACCGGGGTGGTTTAAAATAACCCCGGCACATTGAAGGCCGCATTCTGCTATTGCTTTGGCAACCAATGCAACTTGCCCTGCTGCACCCTTGCTGTTATTTGTTACGAGTATGACGGGAGAGTTCATCTTTTTTGCCAAATCGGCAACAGTAATCCCCGGGGCTATGGGGGTTAACCAACCATATACACCCTCAGTAAGCACTATGTCAAATTGCTCACCTAATTTTAACCAAGCATTATAAATGGCCTCCGGCTCAATATCTTTACGCTCCAGCGAAGCCGCCATCTGAGGATCTGTTGCCGTCCGCAAATAGACAGGGTTGATAGCATCCAGACTCAGATTTGGCAGGCCTATGGCTTCTCTCATGTTACGAACTTCTGCACGGTCTCCGCAGGTTATCGGCTTAAACCCCACAGCGCTGCTACCGGCAGCTTGTAAACTACGCAACAATTCAGTAATAACGTAAGTTTTACCAACACCGGCATCTGTTCCGGCTATAAAAAAATGATGTTTCATATTATGTTGTAATTCACCTTATTCCGGCACAACGATTCGAGTATCGTGCGCATCCCATTCATCCGAATTATCAGAATTACTATAACTAACCAAACACCAAACAATTATGGCAAGGCCAAGCGTAATAAGTTTGGGTTTCCAATTACGGGACAGCTTACCTACAAGGCGCTGCACTTTACGCAACATCTGATTTCTGTTCCTGTTCATGCGATGCATAATGATAAACAAGTTCCGTTAAACGCGAAGAGAGCATCGAGACGGATACATCTCGCTGCATCATATTACCAACCACAAGAGATACCGTGCCGGTTTCTTCAGATACGATAATAACTACGGCATCCGACACTTCGGCTACGCCTATACCGGCGCGATGGCGCAGCCCCAACGAGCGGTCTTTAAGCTCTTTTGCGGTGACGGGAAAAATACAACCGGCAGCCACAACACGCTCGCTGTTAATAATTACAGCACCATCATGCAACAAGGTCTTGGGATGAAAGATAGAGCCCAACAGCTCGCGAGAACATACAGCATCAAGCTTGGTGCCGGTTTTAACAAACTCTGACAATTTATTGCTGCGAGAAATGGCAATCAGGGCCCCGTAGCGCTTGCTGACCAAATAAGAAACAGAATCACAAATGCGTGCTACCAAATCTTTATTTTCCTCTTGTTTCCACAACTTACCCAGCACACGGTGTGAACCGAGCTTGGCAAGAGCCGTGCGTAATTCCGGTTGGAAAAGAATAACCAAAAGTGTACCGGGCCCGAGTATGGCGCCTACAATACTCTGCAATACAGTAGCACCCGTTATACGCAAAATAAAGCCACCCAATGCAACAATGGTAACCAAGCCGGCCAAAATGGCAGCTGCACGAGATTCTCTGAAAGCGCGATACAACTGGTAAAACACCAGCCATAAAACGATTATTTCAAAACAACCTCTCAGAAATTCTACGGAAATCATATTGTGTATATTACACTTTTAAGAGACGAATGACAAGAGTTTAATTCACAGGCTCATCAGCTAACCATTCGGCCACTTGGGGGGCGGCATAGGTCAATATCATATCAGCCCCGGCGCGACGAATGGAAATTAACGATTCTAACATGCTGTTGCGCTCATCTAACCAGCCGGAAGCCGCTGCTGCTTTGATCATCAAATACTCGCCACTCACATGGTAGGCGGCTATCGGTAAATCTGTGTTTCGTCGCAATTCCGCAATTACATCCAAATACATTGTAGCGGGTTTTACCATCAGCATATCTGCACCTTCTTGAGCATCCAGCATGGCTTCTCTCAG
This sequence comes from Akkermansia sp., assembly GCA_045576695.1. Lineage (GTDB taxonomy): Bacteria > Verrucomicrobiota > Verrucomicrobiia > Verrucomicrobiales > Akkermansiaceae > Akkermansia. Next base: position 7,431 of record JAZNGY010000203.1, on the reverse strand, counting down.
TGCTTCGCGGCGGTTTGCCGGGTCCATCTGATATGTCTTTTTATCCCCGAACTTGGGGGCGCTCCCTAAAGCACCACGGAACGGGCCATAAAAGGCAGATGCATACTTTGCCGTATAACTGAGTATAGATACATTGATAAATCCTTCAGCGTCAAGAGCGGCTCGAATAGCGGCCACGCGACCGTCCATCATATCGCTGGGCGAGATAATATCAGCCCCGGCTTGCGCATGACATAAGGCTTGGCGGCATAACGCCTCCACTGTTTCATCGTTAAGAATTTCGTAATCGCCATTCTCGTACTCACGTACGATACCATCTTGACCATATGTGTTGAACGGGTCGAGAGCAACATCCGTCATCACACACATTTGCGGTACAAGCGCTTTGATGGCTTTAATGGCTCGCGGCACAACGCCGTCGGGGTTCCGGGCCTCACTTCCGGCGGCATCTTTCTTCTCTTCGGGCACCACGGCGAAAAGGTCCACACAGTGAATACCCAGCGCGAAAAGGCGAGCGCATTCGGAGGCTATATCATCCACACACCAACGGGTACAGCCCGGCAAGGATGGGATGGGGGTATTTTCCTCACCCTCTTGAACAAACATGGGATATATAAGATGAGATGCGGCAAGTGTCGTTTCGCGCATTAAACCGCGAACGGCGGCAGATTTACGGTTACGGCGGGGTCTGTTAACAAGATTCATAATGAGGAAAATTCTATGCCGGAAAAAAACTCTGTGGCTGCCTTATGTACAACTTCTACGACTTCCAGAACGGATAAATTGCCCGTTTCAACTTTTAAATGACAAGCATCTGCATACAGGGGAGCGCGTTTGGCAATCAGCTGCTCGATGACTGCGCGCGGATTTTCCGTGTGAAGAAGCGGTCTGTTAGAAGACCGAGATGTACGCTCTATGACGACGTCAGCATTAACATCTAACCACGCGACAAAACCAATTCTCTTGAGAATACTGCGGTTAACCGGGTTGAGCACAACTCCCCCGCCGGTAGATATGATGGCAGGGCTGCGCGGTGCTGTAGGGGACTCTTCAATATATCGCAAAAGAGCCGTTTCCAGAGCGCGAAAATGAGCTTCGCCGTAATCTCTGAAAATATCCGGAATACTCTTACCGATTTGCTCCTCAATAATGGAGTCCATATCCAGAAGAGGCAAACCACTGAGACGGCTGAGCTCTTTACCCACAGTCGTCTTACCACTACCCATCATACCTATCAGGATGATGGGGTGGCCATGCGTATCTATGGGGCGGCAAAATGTCATTTGTAACGAGGCGATTTTAGCATAGTTCGGCAGAGTTGACAAGATTTTGCCACGTAATCCATAAGAATTATGAATTTTATCTTGCCTATGAATACTTGTTTTGTTAAGATTGAAGAGTCATGAATCCTCACAGCTCTACTCTATTCCTTCCCTTACTGCTTCTGAACTCTTGGGGGATAGCCTCGCAAGATATACGACTGGAGACTCTCGTCATGCATCCTAATGCATATCAAGGCAGCACCATTATACTCAAAGCCGTTAACGCAAATGGTGATATTGCTCAGAATTTTCACGCAGATGAAACCCTGACGTTTTCATTTCGGGATGAAGATAACCAAAAAGCACCGAAAATCAGTGATGGTCTCACCGTAGAGCCGGTTAAATTAGAAGATTTGGAGGAGCATGTGAGCCTGAAACATCTGCTTGGGCTCAATTACGCCGAGCTTACCCCGCAAAGTATCATACCGGGTTATTGTAAAATACGTTTTCACAATCAATTGAGTTATGACGGGTACCGGCTCTATGTGGAAGCCCCGAAGACATCCACTGTCAAATCCGGAGAAATCGGCACGTTTTACTTTTTTGATAAATCAGCGGTTCATAAAAAATTGAACACCGCACCGGTGAAAACACCCGCCGGCATCAAAATGAGGGTTGCGCTGCAATTTTCTGCTCCTATCTCGGTAGCGGATGCGCCACGGATATTCCGCGATTTAGCGTTAAGCATCAATGACAACGCAGCAACCTTGTTACCGGATGGCACTTGTTATGCCGTTACGTCAGGTGGTAAAGAAATCCGGTTAAGATATGCAGGAACAGAAGACTATAGCGCGGTATCAGAAGAAGGCTTCGATAAAGCATTCACAGGAAAAGCCAGTAATGAATATCTGGTATATCGTCCTACATCTGTCACCAAGACTATTTACATAGATATTGAGGGAGATTACTGTAATGCAGTCTTGAAATGCAAAACCGGAGGAAAAGCAAAAACCATTAATGGCCAACCTGTGGCTAATGACAAGCAAGTGCTAAAGTCTGTTCTTCTGCCTGTATGGCCACAACTGGCAGAAGGACAACCATTGTGTACACCTCGCATTGTGGGCATTCAAGAGGAAGAGCTCCTCCGAATCCCCTGCACCAATTTGCAAGAAGCCGACATTTGCTGTGTGCGGCTTTCCCCGCAACAGGTCATGAAATTACTGCCCACTATGTACAGGCAGGCTGATTACGATGGCGATGAGCAAAACGACAGGCTCACCACCAATATGTACGAGCAGCGAGTCAATTATGTATACCGATTGATGCAAAAACGCCACGCAAATGACTTGTATGGCTATGATGACGGCCCCATATCAGGCTATTTTGAAGACGGCGCCTATGCTACACCGCATTTAGCTCAATACGCAGCATTATTGGGTAGCCGGCAGACATCGTTACCCGTATCAAAATCCGGCGAGTTAGTTCTTACCAAAACCGCTCTGGGGATTCAGAAACCCGGATTATATTTGATTCGTGTGAATGGCAAAGCTAATGACAACGTTAAAAATTATTTAACGCAAGCGGGAGAATCCCCGGATGCGCTCAACCCCACCAATTGGTACACTGTACTGATTACGGATATCAATGCCTCATTCTCTTCCTCCGGTATTATAGCCACCAAGCGTTCGGACGCGACACCGCTTCCCGAAGCCATGGTGCATTACTTCGGCGGAAAAGACAAAAGCAAAAGTGTACCATTAGTCAACGGTTTTGCCCCGCTTGCCGTGAACAAAGGTTTTTGTTTGGTCGAATATGGTGAAGATTATCACTTTTCCCCGGTTTACAAACACAAAGAAAGAGAACGCTTTAATTGCATGGATGACCAGCCTGTGCCCAAGCACAAACTCCACGCAGAAATATCCATGGAATCCCCGACCATACGCCCCGATTCCTGCAAAGTACATGCCCGTATTACCTCCACAAACGGCATGCCTTACAGCGGCCCTGTAAATATCGAATTTTCAAGTGGCTATAATCAAACGCCCGGTGTCATCTACGCAGGGGCTCCTACCTACTTTTCTGAAACCCGACAACTCGCAACAGATAAAGATGGCAACATCTCTTGCACTTTTAACAACATCCCCGTGCCGAACGAATCCAATGTTGTCGCGATGTATGGCCAACACTTGGTGAAACTGGAAATTCCCCGCAACAAAAAACACAAGAAAGAAACCTTTTATCATTCAAAAGATGTATATGCCACCGAGGTAGAATGCGGCATCAGCGAAAAAGGTTACATAGCGCTGCGAGACCCCATCACCAAAGCCCCTTGGCATCAGAACCAAGATGTCACCGTTGAGCTGTATCGTTTTGTACATGAAAACGTAGAGAAAGACTTTGGGAATGGTGTTACCATTTGCTCTCGCGGGGGTGAAGAGTTTATTTGCCGAAAGAATATAACCATCCCGGCAGATTCGCCTATAGGGATTGACTCATTAATGATGCCGATTATCAGAGAATATGAGTACAAAAAAGGTATCAATTCTTTTACCCCCAACCACGTGCAGCGTCCTATGTACCAAATGATAGTTACAGTTAAAGCGGCATCCGGCCAAAACTTCATATTCGGAGGTTATGTAGAGCCGGGGGGAATCAGAGCCGCCAAGAAAAGTTCGCTGCGCCATCAGCTCTCAAATGGCAATTGCAAAGTGCAGTTTTATGCGCGTTATTCCGGCGCGGGTTTGCTCTTGATTCAAAGCAAGCAAGGCAGCAGAACACAAACGATATCAATCAAAGAAGGGCACAACGAGATAGAAATTCCCTTAAAGAAAGGAGAAGAACAACAGTTAAGCGTAACAATGCTGCAACCCATACAAGGGGATAGTGGCACCTATTGCGATTATGATTGCTGTAATGAGGCTTTTCATGCCATCAGTTTTGATTATCCCTACATCATCCAGCGCGACAGAAAGCTTGATAATAAAGTAGAATGCATACCGGGCTTTTACGCCAACGATGTATTGATGGAAAAACCGGAACCGGTGTGTGATGATGTTTCTCTTGATTTAGGAGAATACGAGCGAGCGGAATATGATAATGCAGAATACCCGGAAGAGCCCGAATGTGGCTAACTTGCCCGTTACCCCACAATACCCTGCTCCTCTTCAAATTGAATCAACTCGCGGAGGGGGGCATGCTCGGGGCGCTGCAAATCAGGGTCGGCATCCAAAATGGCGGAGGCATCTCGATTGGCTCGGTGTATAAGGCGCATATCGCTGAGCCACTCAGCAAAGCGCACGGCACCGAGCCCACTTTGAGCCGTGCCGAGCACATCGCCCGGGCCACGCAAGCGGAAATCTTCTTCGGCTATCTCAAACCCGTTGAGAGTACGGCACAGCACCTCTAATTTATCGCGCCCCGGTTCACCCGGCTTGGCCTTTGACAGTAAGATACAATAGCTCTTGAATTGCCCACGGCCGATGCGCCCTCGTAATTGATGCAGCTGAGAAAGGCCGAAAGAATCTGCATCATTAATCATCATAACCGTCGCATTCGGCACATCCACCCCTACTTCAACAACCGTGGTTGCAACCAGAATTTTGGTCTCGGCAGAACGAAATTCAGCCATTACGGCATCTTTATCTTCAGCCGACAAACGGCCATGCAACAGGCCTATATTAACATGTGGGAAAACACCGCGCCATTTTTCCAACTCACTGATAGCTGATGCTTGTTGGCGCGTTTCACTTTCCTCAATCAAGGGTGAAACAATGTAAATTTGTCTGCCGGCGTCCAGCTCTGCCTGCATAAAAGAAATAATCTTCTTTATTTGCGCGGGGGTACGCAACGCGGTGATGATTTCTCCGCGATTAGCAGGTAATTCATCGATAACAGATACATCCAAATCACCGTAAAGGGTAAGTGTAAGAGTACGGGGGATAGGCGTTGCCGTCATCACCAAAACATCCGGGTTATCTCCGCAGTTAATAAACTTTTCTCGCTGTGCCACACCGAACTTGTGTTGCTCATCAATGACAGCAAGCCCGAGATTAACAGGGCGGTTCTTTTTGTATAACAAGGCATGGGTACCCACGATAATACGCGGCGAGGCATCTCCATACCCGGCCTCGGGTATCAGGTCAGAGTCGTCAGCACGGTCAGAGGTGCGCAAAGACAGGCGCACATCCATATCTTTGAGCAAGCGCCGGAAGTTATTGTAGTGCTGCTCTGCTAAAATCTGAGTAGGGGCAATCATGGCAGCCGTTTTGCCACTCTCTACGGCCAGCAACATAGCACAAAGGGCTACCAGGGTTTTGCCGCTACCAACATCGCCTTGCAGCAGTCTGTTCATCTGCTGCGGTTGCTGCATATCAGCACGAATCTCAGCAACACATCGTTGCTGCGCCTGCGTCAGTTGAAAGGGCAACGCTGCCAACAGCTCTTGCAAATAACCATCACTTGTGGCTGTTATTTGCCCTACTCGCCTCTGCGTGCGGCGGCGTTTCCACGCCACTGTAAATTGCTGGCGAAAACACTCTGCAAGAGCAAAACGCATACGCGCCTTATGTGATACCTCAGGGGTTGCCGGAAAATGAATGTCTTGCAACGCCTCGCGAAACGGATAAAGAGGCGCCACATCATACCCGGGCTGCGGGGTATCGGCGGGTAATTTCTGCAACAGACGCCACACCAAAGCGCGGAAGCCTCGCGCCGTCATGCCGGAAACACCACGATATATCGGCACAATGCGAGCAGTATGAATCAATTCCGTCTCAGCAACATCATGCGAAGGCTCGGCTATCCCACCCATCGCAACCGCAACCAGACGGTGTCCGGCATCTTCATCTTCCAAAATTTCAAAATCCGGATTAGATATAGTGAGCTTGCCGGCATATTCTTTCACCTTTCCATAAACGGAAAGATTCATCCCCATAGCCAGCAGTTTTGCCACATACGGCATATTAAACCAACGCAGGTAAATGCGCGCACCGTACGGGTCGCCCTCTGCGCCGGCATTTACCTCAAAATAACGCTTATATGAAAACCGCCAACCGGCACTGTATACATGCAGCATCAAACTGACGGTTTCACCGTTTATTAATGAGGCTATAGGCTTTGTTGTACGGCGGTCCTCATAACGACGGGGAACCCGCATGAGCACATCTTCTACGGTCTCGAAAGAAGCGGCTTGCAGAGTTTTGAGTTCTCTTGCATTGATGAATGGCAGACTATTCAGAGAAGTCGCCAAGCTAATTCTGCCATTCATGGGCGTTATCGGTTGGATACACCTTGATTGATGCAACGGTAATAATAGTCGATGCGAGAAAGGAACCACATCCACTTGGGCCCGGGTTTGCCGTTATCCATAAGCGGAGCCGGGCAATTCTTGCGAGTCCAATGGTAATGCGGCACTACATAACGCAGGCGTATATTGTAGCGCTTCATCAACACTGCCGTAAGTTTTGCGGCGCGATCCCAGGTACGGAAGTGATTATGCCCACGGCTCTCGCACTCGCACATTTCGATACCGATTGAGTTGTTGTTACCGGCATTGTTGCCGGCATGCCAACCGGTTTCGGTCAAGGGAAGATTTTGCACAACCATGAACTGGTCTACGGTAAAATGCCAACTTCTGTTGGTAAAAGCCCCGCGGCACAATGCACGGGAATGCTGCATGGCAGTAGATGTTGAGGAATGGTTGGCCGTGCTGTGAATGGTAATGAAAGAGGGGCGCAAACGCTTGGAACCACGACGCTGACGAGAGTTTGACGGCATCATGCGTATTTTGATATTAGCCTCTTTTGCTAAACGGGTAATGGAGCGTTGAACCAGCGGTGTACTATCCTGCTTGAACTTATAAACGGGCGGCCTGCGGTAGCTGTTAACACCCTGCTGCTGACAACCGAGCATGCATGCCAGAGTCAGGGTAAAAAAAGCAATTATTGTACGATACGCCATGCGCGCTATTCTGCCAAAATATCAGCCATTTATCAAGCGCAAACTTTGCAATAAAAAATAAATTGGCTCTTCGCATTGCCTCAAAAAAACAGTCACCGAACTGACACTTCCCACGAGTTTGGCTGACACGTGAAAAGCTGGATGCCTCATAAATCAGGTATTAACATATACACATGTCACTCAAAATGAGCAAACAAGCAATAATAGAGTT
>JAZNGY010000202.1:0-5927 GCA_045576695.1 Akkermansia sp. | reverse complement strand
CCTGCCGCAACTCTTTTATCTCTCCTCGCCGGATACCCTGTCAACTCCTCCGCACTGTTACGTGGATTCGGACTTGCACCGCTTTCCATCTTTCAGTCGAGGCTTCGTACATTTCAGTACTTCTTGGCTCTGCTGCTATAGGTTCTGAGATTTGAGTGGTTGCCCACGCCGTGATTCAGCCCTTCCCACCGGGGTTGTTCGTTTTGGTGGTACTATGGCCTCTGCTGACTCCCTACAGACGGATTGCTCCGCAGCGCTTTCACGCTTTAGTAGGGCCTCTCAGGATAAGGCACGCAGCTTTCACACAGTGCAAGCCGAATTTACCATGCGCACTCTTGACAGAGTATCGGGCGTAAGCATCCATTGCTGCCTCACCTCGTGCACTTTGGCCTTCTATTCGGTTCTTGTTCATCCTGTCTGTGTTTCGCCTCCGGCTTCCTTCCCACCCCACATTACTGTGACGCAGTTGCCTTTGGCTATTTGATTCCGCCCTGTCAGCGGCTCATTGGGGACTCTCACCCCAGTTACGTGTCATGCCTGACGTACTAAAAAGCCGGCACCGTATCAAGGAACCGGTGTCGGCTAATGATTGTCAGAGCTAAAAAACGCTTTTACTTAGCCCCGGCGGCTTTGAGAAGCTCAATGCATTTTGTGTAATTGTACTTTTGGGCATATTGAAGTGCTGTTGTGCCCTTCGCGTCTGCCTTATTAATATCAATGCCGGGAGCAGAGAGTAACACCTCGACGCTTTCCGGGTAATTTCCGGATGCTGCGTAGTGTAGAGGTGTCTTACCATCCTCATCTGTGATATTGACATCAATACCGGGTACTGCGAGCAGTTGTTTGACTATTTCCGTTTTTCTCGTATCGTGAAGAGGTGCTTGGCCGTCATTTCCTGTCTTGTTGACATCGATTCCGGAAGCCGCAAGTAACAATTTGACGCATTCTGCCGTGGGTGCATAGTGGAGAGGCGTCTTTCCATACCTATCTGCTTTGTTAACGTCGATTCCGGGAGTGTCTAGTAATAATTTGACGCATTCTAAATAGTTCTGGTATACTGCGTATATGAGGGGAGTGCGACGTTCAAAATTATCCGTATTGTTGATATCTATATGGGGACTTGTAAGTAACAACTTAACAATTTTTGCGTTGCCTTCTCTTGAGGCATCACAGAGAGCCAAGCTTACATCAATTTTTCCGGATTCCATTAATAATTCAACGTAATCCGCCGCGTTGAGGGCGATGAATAGATTGCAGGCACTTTGATATTTATTGTACTCACCCTCTTCATTAGTTATGGTCATCAAAATTGCATAGATTATTTTATTATTGCCTTCTCGTACTGCCGTTTCAAGGTCAGGGTTGCCTTGTTGTTCGAGGAACGCTTTTGCTTTTTGTTTTTGTTCATCAGTAGCATTGAAAATCTTTTTAGCCAAGGCTTTCACTGATTTGTCGGCTGTCTTTTTCTTACCCTTCTTGACTTTCTTATTCTTTTTGGGGGCGAGGGAGATCCCACCTGCTAGCTCCGGGAGGGGAGAAGTGAAGGCGGTAGCCTGTTGTGCGGGCAGCAGAATGCCCGCAGCGGTAAGCAGCGTGAGGAGATGATGGTATTTCATGATGAGGATATATTATCGATATTTATATCCTACCAATTGGGGGGTATCAAGCAAATTCTTTTTGAAAAGGCAAAAAGTGGGTCTGTTTCGGATTTGCTGGTGTTTATTTCTGGGTTGACCCGATTCAATGAAGTTAAGTCATTGAATGTCATGCTAAGAATACGCAGTGTCATAAAAACGCATTTTTTGCAAATTTATAAACACTACGCGTGGGAACAATTAGAGAAATTGAAATATTTATCCCGTAAATTGTAATTTATCAGGCTGTTTGATGTGATGCTGTGAGCGTAGCGAACCAAATTTAAGAGCCCCGTGATAGCGGGGCGACGGATCAGTAGCCACGTGGTGTAGCTGCGTCAGCAGCGGAACCCGTGGTAGTGGTAGAAAAGAATCTCGGAGCCCGAAGCAGCTGCGCTGCTGAGGCCGACAGCAGGGTGGCATCCCCCCATAAGTATTGTTTATTCTTAATGGCGTAAGACTTTATTTTTTGTGCATTGCGTAATTGCAAAATCAGCGTGAATATTAACGCCACGCATTATGTCACCCCTCGCCGGGGCTCAAAATTCCGCTCGCTATCGCTCGGAGGATTCTGCTCTACAAACTCCTATTTATCAACCGAAAATTATAACCGTTCAAACAAAAAAAACAATGCCACGGTAACTGCCCCGCGGCACCGGTAAAAAACTCATGTTGCGTTCTTCAGCGTGAATGTGCGTAAAACATTAAAGATTCAACATCAAACATTACTTCTTCATTGCCGCGCGGATAAGCTCTGCGCACTCGGTATGGCCTTTGCGCTCGGCTGCATTAAGGGCTGAATCAAGGTCAGTAGCGCCTTTGTCGAGCTTCAGCTGCACAATGTCCATATGGCCGCCCATTGCAGCGCCCTCAAGCCCCTCGTTGTAGTCAGTAGCGCCTTTGTCGAGCATCAACTGTACGATATCCATATGGCCACCCCATGCAGCGCCCTCAAGCCCCGCGTTCGGGTTACCGCCCTTGTCGAGCATCAACTGTACGATATCCATATGACCACCCCCTGCAGCGCCTGCAAGTCCATCGTCGGGGTCAGCGCCTTTCTTGAGCATCAGCTGTACGATGTCCATATGACCACCATGAGCAGCGCCACCAAGCCCATTGTCCGAGTCAGCGCCTTTGTCAAGGCATTGCAGAACCAGCTCTTTGTTTCCGGCGGCAGCAGCACCCGTACAATAGAAGTTAATGCTTAATGAGTCTTTCAGCTTATTCAAAGTGGCAGTATCACCCGTATACCCGGCGCGTAAAATTTTTATTTTCTCATCCGGGATATTCCTTATCTTGAAAAGTTCGCATAACTTCTCGAGAGTAGATACCGTGGCTGTAGAGGTACCGGGTGCGGCGGTATTAGTGTTTTGTGCGGTGGTATTATCATCCTTGCAGGAAGTAAGTACACAGGGCACCGCGAGGAGGGAAAGAAGAAGTAAAGCACGTTTCATCATATTAAAAATCTATGTTTAATATAACACGGCTACTACAACCGTTCAAACAAAAAAAGCGGTGTTAAACATTTCGGTTGATAAATCGGTGTTTAGCGGGGTATTTAACACGCCTGCCTCGGCGAAGCCCGACGGGCGAAGACGGGAGCGAGAGCGAGTCAAATTCAAGAGCCCCGTGACAGCTGGGCGGCGGACCACTAGCCACGGCGTGGAGCCGCGTCAGCGGCGGAACCCGGGGTAAGATGAAAATAAAATCGGAGCCCGAGATGCCTAAGCGTAGCGAAGGCGACGAGGCCGACAGCACGCCCCCGCTCCTGTTTTTGCGTTAGCAAGCTCAGATAAAAACCGTATTATTATTAAATAACAACACATTATAAAAAATGAATAAACAATACTTATGGGGGGATGCCACCCTGCTGTCGGCCTCAGCAGCTGCGCTGCTTCGGGCTCCGAGATTCTTTTCTACCACTACCACGGGTTCCGCTGCTGACGCAGCTACACCACATGGCTACCGGTCCGTCGCCCCGCTATCACGGGGCTCTTGAATTCGGTTCGCTTCGCTCACAGCATCACATCAAACTGCCCGATAAATTGAAATTTACGGGATGAATATTTCAACTTCCACTAATTGTTCCCACGCGTTATAAATGATGAAGCGCGGCTTCGGTACAAAATGAAGAATAAGCATCGTTCATAAACAAAATTATCAACATCAATCTTTAACATGGCGTACAAAAACCGGTGCCGCGACAATTGCCCCGCGGCACCGGTAAAAAACACCTGTTGCGTTCTTCAGCGTGAATGCGTGTTAAACATTAAAGATTCAACATCAAATATTACTTTATTGCTGCGCGGATAAGCTCTGCGCACTCGGTATGGCGGTTGATCTCGGCTGCCAAAAGGGCTGAATAAAGGTCAGTAGCGCCTTTGTCGAGCAGTAACTTTACAATCTCCAAATGGCCACCCTGGGCAGCGTACCTAAGCCCCTTGTCCGGGTCAGCTCCTTTCTCGAGCAGCAACTCTACGATGTCCAAATGGCCACCCCATGCAGCGCCCTCAAGCCCCCAGTCCGGGTTAGCGCCTTTGTCGAGCAGCAACTCTACGATGTCCATATGGCCACCCTGGGCAGCGTCCTTAAGCCCCAAGTCGTAGTAAGTAGCCCCTTTGGAGAGCATCAACAGAACGATGTCCATATGGCCGCCTTGAGCAGCGCCAATAAGCCCGTTGTTGTAGTCAGTAGCGCCTTTAGAGAGCATCAACTGTACGATGCCCAAATGACCACCCTTTGCAGCGCCAATAAGCCCCCTGTTGTAGTCAGTAGAGCCTTTGGAGAGCATCAACTGCACGGTGTCCATATGGCCACCTGCAGCAGCGCTAAAAAGCCCCAAGTCCGGGTCAGCGCCTTTGGAGAGCATCAGTAGTGCGAGTTCCTTTTGCCCACCCAATGCAGCGCCATAAAGCCCCTTGTTCGGATTTGAGCCTTTGTCAAGGCATTTCAGAACCAGCTCTTTGTTACCGGCGGCAGCAGCACCGGTGCAATAGATATCCATGTGAGAACGGTTTTTCAGATTTTCCAAAGTAGCAGTATCACCCGTGTACCCGGCTCGGAAAATTTTTATTGTGGCATCATTGGCATTCATCATCTTGATAAGCTCGCATAACTTATCAAGAGTAGATACCGTGGCTGTAGAGGTGTCGGGCGCAGCGATTTCAGTGTTTGGTGCGGTGGTATGATCATCCTTGCAAGAAGTGAGTATACCCGGCACAGCGAGGAGGGAAAGAAGAAGTAATGTGCGTTTCATCATATTTTTAATGTTTGTTTGTATAAGAATATCAAAAAAATTATCAGCTATGAGGAAAAATAACACATTTTTTCACTTTAATCAAGCAGCATTCCCCCCAAAAAAAGCGGTGCCGTGGTAACTGCCCCGCGGCACCGGTAAAAACTAATGTTGCGTTCTTCAGCGTGAATGTGCGTTAAACTTTAAACATTAAAGATTCAACATCAAACATTATCTGCTGCACCGGCAATACCCTTGTTATCATTAACCTGATAAATTTTGAAATTTATCGGACCTTTTTTTGTTGCGATCGCCGGCGTGGCATGGGTTGACAACCTCATACCACTACCCCCATGGCGATGCCATACGCACCGCCTCCGGGGCTTTAGATGTAACGCAGTTTCTCTGCCTTTCGGCTGAATGCGTGTTTACGATTCAAGATCGACAATCTCATTAGCATTGAGCTGGTCGAGTCGCAAATGCCTTTCGGCTGAATGCGTGTTTACGATAGCAGAAAATCAATGAGTTGTCAAGATACGAGACGAGAGGGTGAAGTTTGATTTTGATTTGTTAGATAACATAATATATTTACCATAAATTATTTATAAAAAGGTGCTCTATAAATGATAAAAAAACTGATTTCAGTCCATAAGTAGCAAAAAGAGGGGGGTGCTGTCAGAAATGGGCAAATTTGGGCCAAAAATGCTCAAAAAAAGCCCGGATAAGGCCTGTAGAGGGCACAAAAAACAGGGTAAATCGGTGGGTAAAAAGCGAGCGACCGTGCAGAAACGCCACCAAAAGGGCAAAAATGAGGTAAAAAAGTGATGACACCCCCCCGGAAAACGGGGTTCAGGACTGCAATCAGTTTTTGCAAAATGCGCGGTTAGAGTTTTCTGTTGATAGATGCATCAACCCTGTAAATTGTAATTTATCGGGCAGTTTGATGTGATACTGTGAGCGTAGCGAACCAAATTTAAGAGCCCCGTGATAGCGGGGCGACGGACCGGTAGCCACGTGGTGTAGCTGCGTCAGCAGCGGAACCCGTGGTAGTGGTAGAA
>JAZNGY010000201.1:0-4709 GCA_045576695.1 Akkermansia sp. | reverse complement strand
CTACTATAAAGGAGCTGATTCCTGATGTTTGGAATGTGCCTGTCGTCCTACCGTTCTTCAGAACAATTTCAGCGTCCTTGGCTACAGTAATATTATTGGATATAACGTTTCCTGAAAGGTCTAAAGTACCATTGACAATTTCAACCCCGCCAGAACCGAGGGAAGCGGCATTACCGGCAACAAGCGTACCACCCTCCAGGCGGGTACCACCACTGTAGTTGTTAGCGGTAGCGATGGTGAGGGTACCTTCACCCTGTTTGGTGAGGTTGGTGATGCCGGTGAGCTTGCCCTCGCCGGTGAAGATGTAGTCCGCGCCAAGGTCATTATTGACCGTGACGGAGCTGGGCTCGATATCGCCAACGAGTTCAATGGTTCCGGCGCCGGTGGAGGTGAAGAGGACATCGCGGCCTTCGGTGTAGTAGGCTGCGTAGTCGCCGACAAATTCGGTACCGGTGCCGGCGTGGGCGGTCCAACCGGAGGTGGCATCGGGCAGGATGGAGAGAGCCTTATCATCAGCCTCCTGTTTCCATGTGTTCGTGGCACCAGTCCAGGTGAGGGTGGAGTCGCTGTACTCATTGTACATATTCACCAGAACCTCGGGCGTCTCGATGTAGGAGAGCGCATCGATGTACCAGTCGGACTCACCGCCGTGCTGCCAGAGCTGGGTGCAGGCGGCATCCGTATACAGACGCATGCGGGCGCCGTCCTCGCCATCCTTCACATAGAGCTTTGTGGTGGTATACTCTGCATCAGTAGCAGAAGCCAGCAGAAGGGATTTTACATTGCCGTTGGCATCCGTCTCAAAGCCGTAGCAAGTAAGGGCATCCGAGTTCGCACCGGAGCTGATGCCGAGGAAGGCAATCTGGCCGGGCTTGGATTGGCGGTACTCGTGCTCATTCTCCGTGGCGGTGAGACCGAAAGCCGCCACCACTGCGGCATCCAGCGCTTCCTGATCGGAGGGATCCGTCACCACGACAGAGGAATCGTGGCCGGCAAAGAACGGGGAGAAGTACCCGGCTGCGGCATTCTTATTTTTGAGTTCAGATACACCATCATCCCCCCTGTTGGTGTAGGTGTGGTCATTGGTCAGGTACCAGCGGGCGGCCATGGCAAAATCACCGCCGGAGTTGGTCCAGTTGTCGTAGAAGTACATGCCCACATTCGTAGACTGCGTGCCGCCGAGGATACTCTGATTCTCCGGTGCGTAAGTGTAGCCATAGGGCATCTCCCCGGCCTTCTGGCTGAATACGCCGTAATAGGACTGCCAATACTGCACCACATTCGCTGTGGCGCTCAGCCAAGAAGTCTTGCTGTCATTGCTCAAACCGCTAAAGGATTCGGAGCTGAGCTCGCCGGCGGGAATGTAGTTATTCAGATTACCCAAGAACTCTGTACTGCCGGTCTGTCCATACAGAGTCTGCACACCCGTGAACGGCTGCTCACCTGCTGCCGTCCAGTACACACCCAGGCCATTATCATAGAATCGGTTAGAATCAGTAATCTTATCAGGGTTAACACCCGTAGCCACATAAGTGGAAGCATAGGAAGTCGGAATCAATGCCAAACAAGCCAACAAAGCGGAACGAAGAGAAAGGGGAAGATGCAGTTTCATAATATAAAAAAGCCTATTACGCACCTATCCTACTCTTCTCATTCCTCCTGTCAAGCCGATTTAATTGTTTTATGCCTTAAAATTCAGTCTTTTATACACCACAACAAAGATAGGAATACGCTATTTTCAACATAACAAAACATGAACGAAACAAACAAACGAGCGTTCAAACAGTTTTTTTCATAACCGTCGGCAGCTGAAAAATGTCGACATCATCTTTTTTTTGATTGATTCGGCAGGCGTAAGCAGGTAGAATATGGGCAGAAAGGGGGGGGCAACACCCCCGGTATCATACAACATCATGAAAACGCTCATCACCAATGCGCACATCATCTCCCCGGGCATCGACATCGTGGGAGGTTCCGTCCTGATTGACGGCAGCAAGATTGCCGCCGTTCTCACCCCCGGTGAAACCGCCGAGGCCGATAAGGTCATCGACGCCTGCGGCAACATGCTGATGCCGGGCTTTATCGACATCCACTCTCACGGCGCCGGCGGCTGCGACACCTGCGACTGCAAGGTCGAAAGCATCCGCACCATTGCCGACTGCAAGATGAAAGAGGGTGTTACCACCTGGTTGCCCACCACCCTGACCTTGGGCACCAAGACCCTCATGGATGTTTGCGAGGTTGTTAAAGAATACGCAGCCTCCCCCAATGGCTCCAAGACCCCCGGTGTACACCTGGAAGGGCCCTACATCAACCCCAAACAGTGCGGTGCCCAGAACCCCGCCTTTGTACGCCCTGCTGATTTTGAAGAGGTAGAGATGCTGCACAACATCTACCCCGTACTCCTTATCTCCATGGCTCCGGAAATGCCCGGCGCAGTGGATTTCATTGCCAAGGCCAGTGCCGCCGGCATCACCTGCTCTGCCGGCCACTCCGCTGCCTCTTATGCCGACTTCAAGAAGGCTAAGGCCGCCGGTCTTAAGCACCTCACCCACTTCTGCAACCAGATGAGCCCGCAGCACCACCGCGAAATCGGCCTTGTTGGCTCCGGTATGTTGGACAAAGACGTGAAGATTGAAATCATTTGCGACAAGATTCACCTGTGCGAAGACATGCTCAAGCTCACCTTCACCAACAAGGACATCTCCCAGATGATGATGATCACGGACTCCTTGGCTTGCTCTTGGATGCCCGATGGTCCCGGCTCTCTCGGTGGCCTGCCCATCATTGTGAAGGGCGGCGTGGCCCGCTTGGAGTCCGGCAACCTCGCCGGCTCTACCCTGCGCTTTGCCAAGGGCCTCAAGAATGTGCAAGAGCTTACCGGCAAGCCCCTCTGCGAGCTGGTGAAAGCCACCTCTTGGAACCAAGCTCAATCCCTCGGGCTCTACGACCTCGGCAAAGTAGCCCCCGGCTACACCGCCGACCTCGTTCTGCTTGACGCCGAATACGATGTGGTGAAAACCATCATCGATGGCGAGGTTCGCTACGAGGCATAAGCCCCTATCCCCCACCCTGCTCTCGGCGCGAATCTTGCGCGCCGAGAGTATTTTACGACTTAAAAATATCAAATATACCTGCCGAATATGAAAATATCTCCTCTTGCAGCAAAAATATGCAAAGCCAAAGGAATTGACCCAGCCGGCCTCATCGGCACCGGCCCCGGGGGGCGCATCATGGCGGCAGATGTAAAAGAAAATGCGCCGACAAAACAGCGTGGCGGCACCGCCATTGCAGAGTTTGCCCTGTTGCCCACCCGCCCGCAAAAAGATAATTATTACGTCTACGATATGTCCGTAGACATGGCGGCCTTAGGCGACATCAGCCTGCCGATTGCCGTGCAGTGCGAAAAATTGCTCGAGAACCGCTACTCGGTCATTGACTACATTACACGCGCCGTCATCAAAGCCGGGCTTTCTGCCCCCTCTCTGCAACAATATACGGAGCCTGCAGACGTGCTTATTTTTGAAAACAGCGGGGAGAAACGCGCAGCCGTCACGAATGCGGCTAAAAAGAATATCTTCAAAATATCACGAGAGGCAGCGTCCGGGGCACCGATTCCGGCCAACTACAACCCGATGTTTATCGTGTGCGATGCACACACCTCCCGCGCCTGCGTTGCTGCCCATGTAGAGCCGGGCTGCCGCCCGCTCTTTGCATTTGTGGACCGCGGTAACACCCCCAAAGAAAAGGTAAGAGCCGGGGCAGCCGGCATGGCAGATTACATTCTCTCTTACACATTCTACGTGCACACCTCCATCCCCGAGGCAGAGGCCAACGGCGTAGCGGCCAACCTGCACGCCATGCTGTATAATCCTGTGCGCTTGTTACTCCTCTCCTGATTTGCAGATGAATTGGGTAGAACTTCTCATCATCAGCTTTGCACTGGCGGTAGATGCCACCGTATATTCGTTCTCTTACGGCCTTATTTTAAAGCAAAGGCGCACCATTTCATCCCTGTGGTTGGCGCTTACGGTTGGACTTTACCAAGCCGGCATGCCGCTATTGGGCTACCTGTTCGGGCATGAGCTGAAAGTGTACGTGGAAGGTTTTGCACCTTTCCTGGTGCTGTTGGTATTCTCAATTTTGGGTGGCTATATTATCTACGAAGCTTGGACGGGAAAGGAGGAAGAAGCCTCAGACAACGCCGCGCCCCTCGGTTTTATTGCGCTGATGCTGGTGGGCATTGCCACGGCTATTGATGCCTTGGCCGTGGGCGCCGGCATGGCTCTGGGCAATATCGGCGGCACCGTCTGCTCGTTCTTCATGCTGCTGGCAGAGGTCAGTGTCATCGGGGCGGTTACCTTCAGCTGCTCCTTGGCTACCTTCCACTCTGCCCGCCTCTTGCACCACCTGCCGACAAAATGGCTCGAAACCACGGCAGGTGTTCTTCTCATAGGCCTAGGGCTGCATGCAGCCCTTTAAAGCAACCTTTAAAAGGGATATTAAGATGATATACGTAAACTTAGGCTCGGTCTCCCTGCGCTATTTCCTTGACATCCTTATTTTATATAAGGGAACTTCTAATTAGTAGTGATATTTATTTAACTGAGCTCAGAATAGCATTATTTTGAGCTCGGTGCAACAATTTTTCGGTTTATTTGGGGAATTGTGGATAAAATTGACCTATTTTCGCGCTATTTTTCCTTTAT
>JAZNGY010000200.1:0-2703 GCA_045576695.1 Akkermansia sp. | reverse complement strand
GGCATCTGCCGTGCCGTAGGCGGCTGCCGCCATAACGGGTGATTCACCGGCTTTGTTGGCCAAGTTTACATCTGCCTTGGCTTCTATCAAACGGCGCACGGCATCATCAGATTTGCTTTTTATGGCCAGAATAAGCGGGGTGTTGCCCTTGGAGTCGGTCTCATTCACATCTGCCCCGGCAGCAATAAGGCGCTTAATATCTGCCATATTCATATTTTTTACGGCAGAAAGCAGCGTGGCGGGGGCATAGGCAGCCCGCAACATCTGCTCGGGCGCTGCGGCCTCATTTTGTTGAGCGCCACCATTGAAATAATACCCTGCGCCAAAAGCAATACCACCCAATGCAGCACACGTACCAATGGTGTGCAGTGTTTTTTTGCGTGCGGTAAAACTAACCGTATTATTGTTATTATCACTCATAAGTGGCCACAGTTTGTATGCATCATTTTAAACGAGGTGGTGCGCGCACGGATTCCCTGCCGAAAAACCCGCAAACAGTGTAACAAAAATCCCCCCTGCGTGTAAAGAAAAAACAAATAGACACAATAGCTGAAGCGCTTGTATCCTAATGGATTCAAGCGCACAACAAATGCAGCGCTCAACAGCCTTACTCTGCGGTTACCAGGCGAACATCAAACCCGAAAACCTCCGTAAAAAGGTCCGCCTTTTTGTTCATGACAATATTCTCGATGGTCAGGTCATGCACGCCGGGCACCAGCAGCTCCAGGCGGCGGCCGTTAAAACGCGTAGTGAACGAGACAATGCGGTGAGAATGCGCGCTCTCCATGGCATCTGCCACGCGCAACAAGGCCGCCAATTTTTGCACGCGCAGACGGGTGGGCAGGTCAAGCTCGGCGTAAGAGCTGTCTTTATCCGTAGGCACACCGTGGCGGTGGTAGCGGGCCATAAGACCAATAATCTCAACATCTAAGCGAGAGAGGCCGAAGATTTCCGAATTCAGGATGATGTATTGCCCGTGGCGGTGGTGGTTTTTGGGGCTGATGAAGGTACCGATTTCGTGCAACACGGCCGCCACATTGAGCAACAAGCGGTCGTGGCGAGACAGGCCGTGCAGCTCTTGCAACTGGTCAAAGAGGTCTGAGCAAAGTTTGCGCACCTGTTGGCTGTGGGCGCGGTCAATCTTGTAGCGGTTGGCCAAAAGGCGGGCAAAGTGAATCACCTCGCGGTCCAAGCCATGGGCATCTTTGCGGCTGGGCAGCAAACTGCGCAAAAAGGCGTGCGAGTATTCCTCTTGCGGCAGCATGATGCTGCGTGCCTCGTACGCACCGGCTAGGGTCTGGTAGGTTACGGCGGCGGGCAACAGCGCATTGACAGAGGCGTAATCCACATTGTACTTGGCCATACGCTGGGCATGCGGGGTGTTGGCTATCTCTTCCACCAGTTTTTCCAGCGTTTCAATATCTACCGCATACTCATCTAACATGGGCGATTGAATATGCGTGAAATCGGGCCCGAAGATGATGAGGGCATCGGGCTCTGTGGAGATGGCTCCCTCCGAATCATGCAAAATTTGCTCTACCACGCCGCGAATTTGCTCGCGAATGAGCGAGCACTCATGCCCGGCACTGCTTAAATGAGAGTCTCTTATCGACATGGCCGTGCGGTGAGCCCCCATGCGGTACCCCGCATAGTAGGTAATACGCCCGCGGTCAAACAACAACAGGCGGGTATTGCCGGGCCCCACATGCAGCACCAACACGCGCTGTTTTTCAAGCTCGGCGTGCTGCTCCAGCAAATCTCTGGTATTGATGTACAGCAGGCGCGCCATCTCGCCGTCGTCAAGCACCTCCATACGCAAGCCGCAGGCCGTTTGCAAGCGGTTGGTAACGCCATCCATATTGTTGATATTAAGCAACACATTGGTAGCCAACAAGCGCACCAAAACCTCGCCGCTGCTGCGGTACTCTTGCAACAAGCTGTTGAACCCCTGCACTATCTGCACGCAGCGGTCCATCGTTTCGCGAGATATACGCCCGTTGCGGAAGATATCCTCTGCCAGCGCCAGCGGTTGAGACAACACATCCAACACCCGCAGTTCTTCCCCCTGCTCTTCTGCCACCATCATAGAGACTGAACTTGCCCCCATGAAGATGACCGCCTGCATTAACGGTGCTGTGGCCTGTTTCTCATTCACCTCCATCGCTGTGCCCACGGTGTTACTCATACTCCCTATATTACCCCCCAAGGCCACTCATGGCAAGCATGTTTCGCGTGAGCATGAAGAAAAATATACGCGCCGTTAAACGTTGCGGTTGATAAAGCGGAGTTTGAATGTACGAATGACGATATACGAGGTACGAAGTTCAGAGTCAGACGCCTGCGGCGCAGTGTTGCAAAGCCGCGCATGAGTTGCCGCTGTCATTACGGCTGTATGCCTAACTATTTCCCTCAACGAGCGCAGCGAGTTCTTCACTACGCCTCACCAGAGGCGTTCTTCACTGCTCGCTCTGCGAGCTCTTCACTATACGTCGCAAGACGTATTCTTCACTACGAGCAACGTGAGTATAAACAAAGTTGAATGTTGAATTTTTAATGTTTAATGTGGCTTGATGCAGAGGTATGGAGCATACAAGCCGTTAAATTGCTTTTGCTGCTCATTGTAATGGGCAGGGCGGTAGGATATAGCCAAATGGCCCCATCGCGCGATTCTGCGGGGTTTTGGAGCTAATGTCAGGCTTGTTC
>JAZNGY010000199.1:0-2776 GCA_045576695.1 Akkermansia sp. | reverse complement strand
GTCAGGGTATCTGACGAGGAGAGATAAAGAGTTGCGGCAGGAACCGTAGTTCCGGGACTAAACACACGCCGAGAAACCGCCGTATGCCATAAAAGGCACGTACGGTGGTGTGTGAGGGGGCGAAAGCCCCCTACACGATTGTTATTTTTCGATTTTCTGGTTGACACCTCTCGTTGAATTGCGTATCATACAAAACGTTCTGTGAAGAATAATTTGCGTTTTTTACGCTTAACCTGACCATTAAATACAATGAAAAAGACTCTCTTTCTGTCAACTTTATGCTTGTCGTTCTGCGGGGGAATAGCCCAAGCAGAAGGTGACTCGCCCGTTGTAGAAACTATCACGCTTAACAGTGATAAGATTTCCGGTGAATCCTTTACCGAGACTGCCGCCGGCAATGGTATGTTCTACTCAGATAATAACAATGTAGCATTCTTGGCTGCCGGTACTAAAGAAAACCCATATTACATAAGCGAGGCAGATGATACCCATGCCAACGCCGCAGATATATCGCTTTCATACGGCAGTGGGCATACGGTAACAGTGGGTGGTTTCACCGGCGATTCCTGCCTCGCCATCGGCACAGAGCAGACCCCGGTGCGTGTCTATACCGAAAACAGCCTTTTTGTAGGCGGTTATGGTTGGCATAATACCTCCGGCTGGCGTACCAATGCCGTGCTCAACAGCAATACGCGCGGGGAAATCCCCTTCGAGGCGCACGAGGGTACCATTGTTATCAATAAAGGCTCCACTCTTGATACCGGCACCGGTACCAATGCCCTCGGCGGAGCTCAAATATACATTGGTCACGGTGGTAAAGGCTCTGTTATTGTTGATGGCGGTACGCTGACTTCTCGTGCATTTATCGGCGTCTCCACCTCTACGGCAACCCCCGATGATAATTCCGGCCTCTTGGAAATTAAAAACGGCGGTAAGGTATATCTTAAGGCAGAGCCTGATAAAATCAACAGTTACTACAATCAACTGCTTGTCGGTAACAGCACAACCGGCACCGGCAGCATTGTAGTAAGTGGCGAAGGTAGTGAATTTGTGATGGAAAGCTCCGCTCTCCCTCCGCAAGACGGCTCGGGCCAAAGCACGCATTTGTCCTATGTCACCATCGGCTCCGGTAATAAAGGTAACGGTGTTGTTACCGTGACTGATGGTGCCACGATGACACTTGGTACAAAAGATGCAGGGGCTACCCAAATCATCTTGGCTGATGGCACCGGCTCTACTGCTACTTTTAACGTCTCTAACAGCGGCAAGAGCAATTTCAATGGCACTACGCTTGTTGGCTACCGAGGCACGGCCACGCTTAATGTAGAAAGCGGCTCTCAGGTCAACCATTCCGGTGGTGCCTTGTATGTCGGCTACGCTAACGGCTCGGGCGTTGTCAATGTAAACGGTAATGGTGCCTCTCTTTCTGCCGACAATGTGTATGTTGGCTGGAGTGCAGCCAAAGGCAGCCTGAATATCGGAGAAGGGGCCGCTTTGTCCGTAGCCAAGAACGTCACCTTGTATGATACCGCAAATGACGGCTTCTCCAATAGCCTCTCTAACTCCGGTGAAGTGAACATCGGTGGGTATCTTTACTTGACAGATGGTACTGTTGCTACCAACAGTGGCTCTATCTCTGCCACCGGAGCTATCTACATTGCAGACGGTTCAAGCTTTACCAATGAAAGCGGTGCCACTCTTGAGTCTACCGGCAGCTTTATTACTTTGTATGCCGGTAGCTCTACCACCAACAACGGCATCATAAAGGCTAAAGATATTTATGTAGAAGCCGGTGCTGAGTTGACCAATACAGGCTCCATGATTGCAGATGGTGGTGAGTCCGGTATCTCCTTGTCAGAAGGTGCTACCATTAATAATGAGGGTACCCTCAGTGGGCAAATCAGCGGTAAAGGTACGGTGCAGGGCACCGGTACCCTCGGTGATGTTTCCATCGGGTCAGATACCTCTTATGTGGTGGGTGATGATGTAACGCCCATTTATGGTGTAGAGGCCACCACCTTTACCCTGCAAGAAGCATCCTTAACCGTATTCAATGTAGATGGTGACACGGCCGCTCAAGTCGGCGAAACCGCTACTTGGGGCTCCGGGTTGCACTCTGCCATTTATGGCACCGATGTGAAGATTCTCAGCGGTGCAGGTATTGAGATTGTATTCTCCGATACCATGGATGGCTTAGAGTCCGGCATCGATTTCGAGCTTAAATTGATTGATGGCGGTGAAGGCAGTGATTACGGCGATTTGGCAGAACTGTTGAGCAATACCACATTCTCTCTTGCCGGGCAAATCACCACATTTGCTATTGCTGCAGATGATTATGAGCTGACCGTGACCGGTGCTCAATACACCGTTAAGGATAATGACCTGTACCTCTCCGGTTCGGCTACCGTCAGCCCCGTGCCCGAGCCCACTACTGCTACTCTGAGTATGCTGGCTCTGGCTGCCCTTGCGGCTCGCCGCCGTCGTCGCTAAAGCGACTTTGGCGTGGCAAGCGCCGCCGCCGTCGTAACTAAACACGGTATTGAGTCCGCTTTTATTCATTAGGCGATGTCACCGTTGCACCCCGCAAGCTTTTTCCGCTTGCGGGGTGTTAGTTTACCCTCCATCTGAGCTGTGTGATCGTGTAGGGGGCTTTCGCCCCCTCACACACCACCGTACGTGCCATTTATGGCATACGGCGGTTTCTCGGCGTGTGATTGGTCCCGGAACTAATGTTCCTGCCGCAACTCTTTTATCTCTCCTCGCCGGATACCCTGTC
>JAZNGY010000198.1:0-2614 GCA_045576695.1 Akkermansia sp. | reverse complement strand
CCACGTGGCTACCGGTCCGTCGCCCCGCTATCACGGGGCTCTTAAATTTGGTTCGCTACGCTCACAGTATCACATCAAACTGCCCGATAAATTACAATTTATCGGTGGCTCATATGCCCAAGGCGCGGCGCATGTATAATTCGGCTTCTTGCCATAAGCATTTACGGGTGGGCGCGCCCAGAATAACAACAATAACCGCTTTGCCTTCGTGGGTGCCGGTGGTGATGATGCAATGGCCGGCAGCGTTAGTGTGGCCGGTTTTCATGCCGTTTACCCAAGGGAATTTGTAGAGCAATTTGTTTTTGTTCTGAATGCGAGAGGAGGCGCCGTTAGCTGTATGAAAATCCCAAACGCCACAGGCAATGCACTCTCGTATAGCTGGGGTGCGGTATGCCTGCAGGGCTGCAATGGCCATATCGCGAGCGGTGGAGTATTGCTCTGCGGGCAGCCCGTTGCAGTTGGCAAAATGAGAGTTAGCCATGCCCAACTCGGCCGCTTTGCGGTTCATGAGGTCGGCGAAATTCGCTTCGCTTCCGGCAGCATCGCGCGCCAGCGTATGGGCTACGTTGTTGTAGCTGCCCATGAGCATGAGCTGCAACAACACTCTTCTGCTATACGATTCGCCGGGTTTAATGGTCCTCAAAACTGTGGGAGCGCTCATTTTGCGGTCCTCGGCAGAGATGGTGACCGGGTGCTCAAGGTCGCCGGTGTCGCATATGCACAGGGCGGTGACTATTTTTTGCAGGCTGGCGACTTGGCGGCGCTCCGTCTCGTTGTAGGCGTACAGCACCTCGCCGTTGTAGGCATCCACCACACACACCGCATGGCAAAGTGGGGTGCGCTCCGGGAAGTTTACTTGCCCGATGGTCTGTGTAGGCATGGGTGGCGCCGGAACGTTTTCGGCAGCGGCCGTGACTGTTGCCAGAAAAGATAAGACGGCGTATTTCAAGAATTTAAACATGGTAGCCGGGGAGGGGCTGCGGGCTTGTTATTCTACACGCATGGCCCATTTGAGGTAGCGCTCAGACTCTGACCACAGAGTTTTACGGTTGGGGCACCCCAGCACAACAACGACTACCGCTTGCCCATTCATGGACCCGGAGGAAATGAGGCAGTGCCCTGCGGCATCCGTATAACCGGTTTTCATGCCGTTAATCCAAGAATATTTGGCCAGCAATTTGTTGGTGTTGTTCATGGGGCGTTGTGTGCCGTCTGCCATGGTAAAGGAGCAGCTTTTCGTGCCGACGATGTATCGAATCGTGGGGTTGACATAAGCATGGCAACCGGCAATGGCCATGTCTCTGGCGGTGGAGTATTGCGCGCCGGGAAGCCCATGGGGGTTGGCAAAGTGGCTGTTACGCATTTTCATGCGGCGGGCGCGGGCGTTCATGCGTGCTACGAATGCTTCTTCGCTACCGGCGGCATCGCGAGCCAAGGCGTATGCTACGTTGTTGTAGCTGCCGGTGAGCATGGCCTGCAGCATGGCTCCGCGGGTGAATTGTTGTCCGGGGCGCACGGGAAGCCCGGTGGAATAGCCCTTTTTACGGTCATCTGCATCAATGGTGACCAAGTGGTTCATATCCCCCGCATCGCATATGCACAAGGCCGTCATGATTTTTTGCGTGCTGGCAACTTGGCGTTTTTCATCTGCATTATGGGCAAAAAGGACACGGCCGGTGTAGGGGTCCATTACGCAAATGGCCTTAGCCCATTTGGGAACAGGGGCTTGTTTGGCCGGTTGTGCCAAAGGACGAGAGGGTACCAACTTGTTGCGAGTGTTGGTATAACTGTAGTTATTAGTTTGAGGGATAGGGGTTTGGCTATGGACAACGGGCGCTCCATTGTATCGGTATGGGCTGCCTGCATAGGAGGTCTGGCAGTTACACATCATGAAAAGGGAACAGACGCACGAAATGAGAGCCAAAATACGCATGGCGCGCATTCTACCACCAAAAGATGCTCCTGACAAGTACTATCTGTTTGCATGACGGTAAAGCACAGACGTGTCCCAAAGAGGAGAGACAAGTGGATTTACAAATGACAATTTACAATTTACAAATTAAAAGTAAGGGACTTGCGCCGATTATGAAAGGAATGAAGGCTTCCGATAATGAAAAAACGGCATGATACTCCATTCGGGGGATAGACGTGGATTTACAAATGACAATTTACAATTTACAAATTAAAAGTAAGCGGCTTGCGCCGATTATGAAAGGAATGAAGGAGGTACGATAATGAAAAGACGGCATGATACTCCATCCGGGGGATAGACGTGGATTTACAAATGACAATTTACAATTTACAAATTAAAAGTAAGGGGGGTGCGCCGATTATGAAAGGAATGAAGGGTTACGATAATGAAAAGACGGCATGATACCCATTCCGGTGGAGATTTGATAAAATGTTGCGAATTTTAGTGTATAAAGGTTGTTTTTCAAAATTTGGGATACGTATGAGTAAAGCTTGTTGGGAGAGCTGAATTGCAAGACCAAATGCGACAGTAAGTGATTTTTCTTCTATTTAGACTGCAAATTTGATAAAATGGAGCTTTTCTGCACGTGCCATGAGGCGTGCAGATTTTCCTTCAAAGATGCGGCGAGGATAACGGTTCATC
>JAZNGY010000197.1:0-2293 GCA_045576695.1 Akkermansia sp. | reverse complement strand
GGCATCTGCCGTGCCGTAGGCGGCTGCCGCCATAACGGGTGATTCACCGGCTTTGTTGGCCAAGTTTACATCTGCCTTGGCTTCTATCAAACGGCGCACGGCATCATCAGATTTGCTTTTTATGGCCAGAATAAGCGGGGTATTGCCCTTGGAGTCGGTCTCATTCACCTCTACCCCAGTGGCAATAAGGCGCTTAATATCTGCCATATTCATATTTTTTACGGCAGAAAGCAGCGTTGCGGGGGCATAGGCAGCCCGCAACATCTGCTCGGGCGCTGCGGCCTCATTTTGTTGAGCGCCACCATTGAAATAATACCCTGCGCCAAAAGCAATACCACCCAATGCGGCATATGTACCAATGGTGCGCAGTGTTTTTTTGTTAACAGAAAGGTTAACCACCTCGTCTTCTTCCTCGTTCATGATGTAATGATGTCAGGTATTATGACTCTGCCGGTGCTGCAGGCGCCACTTCTTGGGGGGTAGCAGGCTCTGTGGCACCGGCGCTGAGGAGCAGCTCCACCACAGCAGCATGCCCTTTTTCTCGGGCATGTAGCAGCGCTGTTTTGCCGGCTTTGTCTACCGCATTAACATTTGCCCCGGCGGCAATGAGCAGCTTTGCGACTTCAACATGGCCCAATGCTGCGGCTGCCATCAACGGCGTCCAGCCGTCTTTATCTGCAACTTCAAGTGCAGCGCCTTGCTCCAGAAGCACCTTCATCGCTTCTACTTGGCCCGCTGCTGCTGCATACATCAACGCTGTCCAGCCGTCTTTATCTGCAACATCAGAATTAGCGCCACACGTCAAAAGCTCCTTCACGACTTCTACACGCCCCGATGCAGCGGCTAAAATCAACGGCGTAACACCGTCTTTATCGGTAACATCAAGCTTAGCTCTATGCTCCAGAAGCGCTTTCACCACATCATGGTGGTCCTTATCTACGGCCCACATCAACGCCGTCATGCCTTTGTTATCTGCAATATCAGGATTAGCGCCACACGTCAAAAGCTCCTTCACGACTTCGATGTGCCCCTTTACAGCAGCCCACATCAACGCCGTCCTGCCTTTGTTATCTGCAATATCAGGATTAGCGCCACGCTTCAAAAGCTCCTTCACGACTTCGATGTGCCCCTTTGCAGCAGCCCACATCAACGCCGTCCTGCCGTCTGTATCGGTAGCATCAAGCTTGGCTCTATGCTCCAGAAGCGCTTTCACCACATCGAGGTGATCCTTATCTACGGCATGCATCAACGCCGTCCTGCCGTTGTTATCTGCAACATCAGAATTAGCGCCACACGTCAAAAGCTCCTTCACGACTTCGGCACGCCCCGATGCAGCGGCTAAAATCAACGGCGTAACGCCGTCATTATCGGTAACATCATGCTTGGCGCCATGCTCTAAAAGCATTTTTGCGACTTCTACTCGGCCCGCAGCCACTGCAAGAGTCAAGGCTGTATGCCCCTCTTTATCAGCAACATCAGAATCCACCCCCTTATCCAAGAGGATTTTTACAACTTCACTATAGCCGAGGAGGGCGGCAAACATAAGGGCATTAAAATTATGATCTTCTGTAAGAGCATTCGGGTTAGCCCCGGCATTAAGCAGCATCGTAACAACGTCATCATGGCCGTTAAAGGCCGCAAGCATCAGCGGTGTAACACCGGTATCATCCGTTTTATCCACTTCTGCGCCACGTTTAAGGAGCAGGTCTACAACTTCACTTTGCCCTTGATAGGCCGCATACATCAAAGCCGTACAAGCACAGAATTCTTCAGCATCCGATTGCGAAAAGGAGCTTCCGTAATATGCTTGCGATTGACTTAACACGGTATGAATGGCGGTAAGCGCAAAAACTTCACGATAAACGGCATTGACATCTACACCGCTTTTGAGAATCAGCTCCACCACATCTGCATTGCCGTAGTGCGTGGCAACCAGCAGCGCATTCATGCCATCGGCATTCACGGCATCCAACTTCGCACCGTCGGCCAGCAGGGCTTTAACAACGGCGGCGTGGTCTTGTTCTGCGGCATATATCAGCGGAGTCATGCCGCGTTTGTCCGCTGCATCCAATTTTGCGCCTTTTTTGATAAGCACCTCAAGCGTCTCAAGGTTACCCTCACGAGCGGCAAGCATCAAGGGGGTACAGCGGTAGGGGTTCACATCATCTACGCGAGCATCGGCTGCAATCAGGCGGTGCAAGGCATCTGCCGTGCCGTAGGCGGCTGCCGCCATAACGGGTGATTCACCGGCTTTGTTGGCCAAGTTTACATCTGCCTTGGCTTCTATCAAACG
>JAZNGY010000196.1:0-15767 GCA_045576695.1 Akkermansia sp. | reverse complement strand
ACTCGCTACGCTCGCTGTCATTTTGGGGCAGAAAAATGGTGGATTTGCCTTGTTTTTTAGTCAATTATCCGCTAGAATTTCGGTGACCGCAATTTTGAGGCATCCACTTTTCGGTGACTGTTTTTTTTGAGGCAATACGATTAAATAGTGGGCGTTTTGCAATCATAATGAGATGTGTGGTTGTGTTTTTGGGGTGGGAGGGTAATTTTTCCTCTTGTTCTATTATCGGAAATATGATAATCAGTAGGGCATAATTTTGCGTTGCATCAGCATGTTGGGTGTAGGAGCCATAGTGGCTTTGGGCGGCACACGCATATCATTTGATCACGGCTGGGGGTAATGCGAAACTTTATTTTTGAAAAACTTTCATTTGACTTTATAGAATCCTGTTCAGGTGCGCCCAAGTAACCGGAGTCCCCGTAAACCACTTCATCATCTTTGCGAATTCATTCGCTTATTTGCAGCGAGTCATGCTCATTAGCAGCAGTCCCGGTAATGGTATGTACAAAGCCTGTTCCTGCGAACCGCTTTTATTGCCCCGCAGCAGTTGTCTGTATAGATGCCACCCGCCGAATCTTGCGGTTTTTGCTTCTTCCTTAAGACGCATACTTAATTAAGTCTTGCGTGATAGGGTAGGGTAGGGTACAATATGGGTATGAGCAAACTTGATGACCTTTTTGCCTTTTTGAGTATCCCGAGTGTATCTGCCGTGGCAGAGCACGCTGCGGATGTGGAGCGCTGCGCTGATTTCTTGGTAAACAAGCTTTCTTCCCTCGGGTTCGATGCCAAGAAGCATCTTACAGATATTCACCCCATTGTGGTGGCACATAGCCCCAAGGTGGAGGGTAAGCCCACTATTCTCATCTACGGTCACTACGACGTGATGCCGGTGGACCCGCTGAACGAGTGGCACAGCGACCCCTTTACCCCCACGGTGAGAGATGGCCGCGTGTATGCCCGCGGCGCATCTGATGATAAGGGCGAAATCATGGCCCACATCCTTGGTGTAGAGCAGGTTATCAAAGAGGACGGAGCTTTGCCTCTTAATGTTATCTTCTTGCTTGAGGGTGAAGAAGAGCGCGGCAGCACCAGCTTGTTTGAGTTTATTCAGAAACCCGAGGTGAAGCAAGAGCTTGCATGCGATGTTATCGTGGTTAGCGATACCGGCATGGCTGCACCCGATATTCCCTCTTTCTCATACGGCCTCAAGGGCTTGTGCTGCTTCGAGTTGGAGGTTTCTGCCCCCTGCATGGATTTGCACTCCGGCGTTTTCGGTGGCTCCGTTGCCAACCCCATTACCACGCTCTGCGAGATGATTGCCACCACGCACGATGCCGATAACCACATTACCGTAGAGGGCTTCTACGATGGCGTGAGCGATATCGCACAGTGGGAGAAAGACAGCTGGAAGCGCGTGCCCGGCATGAGCGATGATGAGCTTGCCGAGCTGACCGGCGTGCCCTGCCTGCGTACGGAAACCGGTTACACCGGCGCAGAGTGCGTGTATGCCCGCCCCACATTTGAGCTCAACGGCATCTCCGGCGGTTATGAGGGCGAGGGCTCCAAGACGGTTATCCCCACCAAAGCTCTTGCCAAGATGAGCTGCCGTTTGGTGCCCGGGCAGAATCCCGACGATATTCTCGATAAGGTAGAGGCCCACTTCCGCAAGGTGTGCCCGCCGAGCGTTCGCATGAAGTTTACTCGCCAACACGGTGGCGAGGCTTACATTTGCGACCCGCACTCCTCTTGGGGTAAAGCCGCTCAGAAGGCTCTTGAAGACACCTTCGGCAATCCCCCCGTTCTGGTGCGTGAGGGTGGTTCCATCCCCATTATTGCAGAGATTTCTAAGCAGCTGGGTAAAGATGCCCTCTTCCTCGGTATGGATTTGCCCGATGCCCGCATCCATTCTCCCAACGAAAATATGCGCGTAGAGATTTTCGAGAAGGGTATCACCATGGCGGCTAATATGCTGCGCCTTATGGCTAATGCTCAGTAATGGTAGCGCCGTATGAATGCCGTTGAAATCGAGAACATTCACAAGACTTTTCCTGCGCACTTCGGAAAAGGCGGTGTGTATGCTGTAAAAGGGGTGAGCCTGCATATCCCTCAGGGCTCTGTGTATGGGCTCATCGGCCCCAACGGTTCCGGCAAAAGTACGGTTATGAAGGCTTTGGTAGGGCTGCTTGCTCCCGATGAAGGTAGCTGCCGAGTATTCGGCCAGCCCGCCACTGCCGCTGCCAACCGTAAGGAAATAGGGTTCTTGCCCGAAAACCCTTACTTTTATAAGTTTTTGACCGGCGAAGAAACGGTGCGCTTTTACGGCCGTTTGTGCGGGCTGCGCGGTAAAGAATTGCGTATGCGTACGGCGGAGATGCTGGAGCTTGCCGGCCTTACGGAGGCTGCAAAACGCCGTTTGGGGGGCTATTCTAAGGGTATGTTGCAGCGCGTTGGCTTGGCTCAAGCCCTGGTACAGCGCCCGCGCCTGCTCGTGCTTGATGAACCCACAGCCGGGGTGGACCCTATCGGCTCGCGTGCCATTAGAGATATCATTGTTAATCTTAAAGAACAGGGAATGACCGTGTTCCTTTGCTCTCACCTCTTGGAACAAGTGCAAGAGGTGTGTGACAACGTGGGTATTTTGTACCGCGGTTGTATGATTGCAGATGGTTCAATAGAAAGCATCACCTGCAACCGCTCCCTTACCGAAGTCTCGTTGAAAAATCCCTCCCCCGAATTGTTGGAGCAGATACGGGCACTGGCCGGGGATTCTTGGCAAGGGGTTGCATCTGCCCGCAATTCTCTTGAGTCTGTCTTCATCCGCGGTATTCAAGCCAAGCTTCGAGAACAAGCGCAAAATAAATAATCTCCCGCTATTGTCATGAAATTTCTTATCACCGCCGGGCCTACGAGAGAGCCGCTGGACCCCGTTCGCTATCTGACTAACCGCTCTTCGGGGCGCATGGGGTATGCGTTGGCCGGTGCTGCGCGGCATGAGGGGCATGAGGTGTTGCTCATCTCCGGCCCCACTACGTTGGACGTGCCTGCCGGGGTTGATTTTATCCCCGTTGAAACGGCGCAGCAGATGTATGATGCCGTGCGCGATATGATTAAAGGGGTAGATGTTGCCATTCTTTGCGCTGCCGTGGCAGATTATCGGCCCGTTGCATGCGCAGACCACAAAATTAAAAAGAACGCTGAAAAACTGGTGTTGGAGCTGGAGCGCACCCCCGATATCTTGGGTAGCATGCGCTCTGTTTTCGGTTTCACGGGCAAACTGATAGGTTTTGCTGCAGAAACGAACGATGTTATTGCTTACGGCCGCGATAAATTGCAACGCAAACAGTGTGATATTATTGTGGCTAATGATGTATCTAAACCCGGTATCGGGTTTGATGCTCGCGAGAATGAAGTTGTGCTTATATACCCCGACCGCGAGGTGCCGTTGCCTCTGGACACCAAAGAGCACATAGCCTTGCAAATTGTAGAACACGCCACCGCTATTCCCTCATGACTGTAACCATGGAGATGCTCGGCTGGAACGCCGATTTTGCCGCAGCCTTTGCCGCTCTGGAGCAACCGACCTGGTATCCTGCCCGCATTATTCGCGAAACGCGCCACAACTTCACGGTAATAGCCAAGGGAAAGGGAGACCATGAGGTGGTATTGTGCGGTAAAGTTTGGCATGATGCCCAAAGCGATGCAGACTTGCCTACCGTGGGCGATTGGGTTGCCGTTGACCCCGGCACCGGCAAAGATTTACCCGTTATCCGTGCCTTGTTGCCCAGGCGTAATCGCTTTTCCCGCAAAGCCCCCGGCAAGAGCTGCGCAGAGCAGGTCATCGGTTGCAATGTGGATATGGTGGTGCTGGTGACAGATGCCGATAGCGACTACAATCTGCGCCGTATCGAGCGTTATCTTACCCTTATTCACAAGTGCGGTGCCAAACCCGTGGTTCTTATCAATAAAGAAGACATCGTTGCCCCCGAGCTGATGCAGCGCGCGTGCGATGAAGTTGCCGCCTTGGGTGTAGAGGTGTACCCCATTGTAGCACGGTGGAAAAAAGGCTACCCCAAATACCTGCGCCGTGTGCCCAAAGGCGTTACCATCACTGTGGTTGGTTCATCCGGCGTGGGGAAGAGCACCTTTGTTAACTCTCTCTTGGGTGATGAATGGCTTGAGACCGGCGGTGTTAACGAGGTAACGGGCAAAGGCCGCCATACAACGGTGGCTCGCGAGCTCGTGGTGCTGCCCGGTGGCGGTGTGCTTATTGATAACCCCGGTATGCGAGAAATCCAAATGTGGACGGATGTCGCCTCCCTGCGTGCCCGGTTTGACGACCTGACTCAACTGGCATACGAATGCCGATTTGCTGACTGCTCTCACCGCAAAGATGCCGGTTGTGCCATCCGCGCTGCGTTAGAGAACGGCGCTCTCTCCGCAGAGCGCTATGAGCATTTCCTTAACCTCGAAAACGAAATCGCTGAGCTCGAGCGCCGCTCCGCCAAACGCCAAATGACGCTCGAGCGCGTGACCAAACGAGAAAAACGCCACAAGCTCCGCAACCGCGAGGACCGCGAGGACCACGCTCGCGATATGAATCCCCACCGCCGCCAATTGCATTGATTCTGTCGCGGCGGTGTTTATATCATACCTCGTTTTTGCGTAGCTCCTCAATTTCTTTACGGAGCAGGGCTCCCACGCGGTGCCGTGCCAAATAAACTTGGGCCAAACTTACACCAAGCTTGCGCCGCACCTCGCCCGCGCTCATTCCCCGCATAACATAGTAATCAAAAATTTGAAATTGTTTCGGGGCTACCTGCATTTTGACTCGCTCTGTTGCAGCCTTGATGATATTGCGCTGCCATTCGCGCTCCCACACCTGCTCAAAGCCCTCGCTGCTCAAGTCCGGTATGGCATCGGTGTCGGGCAGATATTGTGTATCCTCTGCATTAGTCAATCCGCTTTCTGAAGACCTTTGCTTAAACCTGTCTTTGATACGCCATAAGGTAATGTGCCAAAGCCACTTTTTGAAAGACCCTTTTTGTGGGTCATACCCCCCTGTGCGGCTCTGTTTTGCAATGGTAAGGATGGTTTCTTGCACGGTGTCCCATGCTTCATCATCGTGCAGCCCCGCCTGCTTGGCCACGGCATAAATAAGCCGCCAGTATGTGCGGTAAAAATCGTCCCAACTCCGCTGGTCTTGCCAATCATGCAGCCGTGCTATCAAACTACGGCGCGTGTGCTCGGCGTACTTTTCAAGCTCGCCTTCATTCGGTTGCTCCCATGGTAGTTCTTTTTGCACGTGGGCTATTTTCTAGCATATTTTATCTCTCTTGGCAAGCTCAGAGTTAACCGTATTGGCGTATATGTTTTTGAAATGGTAGGGTGCGTGGGCTGTCTCATTTTCGGTATGTCTGTTGAATATTGCAATTTGGGCGCTACCCCTGTTGATAATCAAACTTCTGCATGCGCCGAATGGAAACACGCGCTTCACGCCATGATGATTGCTCAGGCTGAAACAAGCGTTTTGTTTGAGCGCTTGGCGGAGTCTACTCATAATGCTAATGCAAGGCGAACTTTAGCTGATATGGCCTCTGAATCTCGCGCCCTTGTGCATGAATTGCTCAGTTTGTTGGAGGAATGCCCGTAATTAAAAAGAGAGGCGCGGGGAATCGGGCCTCTCT
Organism: Akkermansia sp.; assembly: GCA_045576695.1. Lineage (GTDB taxonomy): Bacteria > Verrucomicrobiota > Verrucomicrobiia > Verrucomicrobiales > Akkermansiaceae > Akkermansia. The sequence goes on along the minus strand of JAZNGY010000196.1, from coordinate 10,083 downwards.
TGTTTGAAATACGTTGCGGTAATTGCGTTAGTTCTGCACCATTTTACGGGGAGCCCCGTGTTTGTAATAGGTGTCGTACATGCAATCAATCACCGTGGGCAGGCCGAGCTTAATGCGTGCCTCTGCCTTGTTTGCCATGGCCGGCAGGGCTTTTTCATCAAGCTTGGGCATGCCGTCTACGTTGTTGGCGGTAATACGTATTTGGTCGCTTATCCACTCAAGGTTGTACTCTGCTTTTTCTGCAGAGGCCTTCAGTTGAGCCAAATCAGTAGCGGTGCTGCCGTTTTCGCTGCTCAAAATGCAAATGTCGTGGAAGGTCGCAGTACGGGTAGCACCCAAGAACTTGCGTTCGCTGCGCTCATACACGACAGCCCCTATCACAGTGCCATCGCTGCACACGGCTGCTACGGCATATACTTTGCCGTCAATCTTTTTGCCGAGTTTGCGGCTTAAAAGGTCTCGCCCCATGCGAAAATCTACCAGCTCTTGCGGAACGGAGTAGAGGGTGGCGTGGGTCAGCTCCGTGCTTTCCTTGCCGGGCATTCTGGTCACGGTGTGCATGAGCATTTGCGCCAGTTCATCTGCTGTGGGGTTACCACGGCGCAGCGGTGCTTCATACGCAGAGATGTAGTGCACGGTCATGTCCTTACCTGCATCTACTATTTGCATGGTACGTACACACATGGTGCCTTGCTGCTCTGCGTTTTCATTCCATTTGACATCCCCATTACCTTTCCAGCCTTTGGGCAGAGGGTAGGTAACAGCCGTCTTGTTGCAGTGTGCATCTTGCACAACTACCTTGTTTGCAGCCTGTAAACTGCCTGCGGCCAGAATGCCGGCCGCCAACGCTACGCAGAGTTGGGTGAAGGCGTTTTTCATGTGCTCATTTTCTCTTAAAAGTTCTCTTTTGTCAATACTAAAGTAAAGTTAAATTATTGAGAATTGACAAAAATGCAATTTTATGGTATTGTGCGCGCGTTATGGCAGGCTTAATCATCGCGCCGAAGGCGCGCATATTCCATGGGCACGATTGGGTGTATGGTACAGAGGTGCGAACGGTGTTCGGAAATCCGGCACCGGGCGATGTGGTGGCGCTGAAAGACCAGCGAGACCATTATTTGGGCTCGGCCATGTATAATCCGCACTCTCAAATAGTGGCTCGCCGTTTTTCTCGCCGTAAGCAAGACTTGGATCGTGACTTTTTTGCACGCCGCATATCGCAGGCCATGATGCTGCGCGAGCGCTGGTTACCGGGTGAAGAACTCAACCGCTTAGTATGGAGCGAGAGTGATGGCTTGCCCGGTTTGATAATAGACCGTTACAAAGATGTGCTGGTTGTGCAAACGCTTACGCTGGCAATGTACCAGCGCTTGGGCTTAATCCGCGACATTTTGGGTGATTTGTTGGAGCCGCGCGCCATTATTGTGCGCAATGATTCACCCATGCTGATAGCAGAGGGTATAGAACCCTCTACTTATGTGGCAGCCGGCGAAATGCCCGAGCCGTTCGAGGCTACCAACAGAGGCCTTAAGTTTATGGTTGACCTTGCCACCGGGCAGAAAACCGGCTTGTATTTGGACCAAATGCAGAATTACCAAGAGGTTGCCCGCTTTGCCCGTGGGCGCCGTGTGCTTGACTGCTTCAGTAACCAAGGTGGCTTTGCGTTGGCATGTGCCAAGGCCGGTGCCGCAAGTGTAACCGCTGTAGATATTTCTGAAGACGCTATTGCCGCCGTTCAACGCAATGCTGAGCTTAACGGGGTGAAGGTGGATGCCGTTGCAGAGAATGCTTTCGACTTCTTGAAGCGAGAGAGTGATGCCGTGCGCAATGGTGCAGACCCCAAGTGGGACCTCATTATACTTGACCCGCCCAGCTTTACCCGCAATAAGAAGAGCATAAACGGCGCCATGCGTGGGTATAAGGAGATTCACCTGCGCGCCATGCAAATGCTGCCTGTGGGTGGTGTGCTCTCCACCTTCTGCTGCTCTCACCATGCCAGCACGTCCATGTTCCGCGAGGTGATTGCCGATGCCGCAGTGGATGGCCATTGCACGCTTCGCCTTATGGCATCTCATGGTCAGAGCCCGGATCATCCTATTCTGCTCAATATCCCTGAGACGGAGTACCTCAAAGGCTTTACCTTTGAGTTAGTGCCCGGCCGTTAAGCATTGGTTTGTCAACATGCGAGTCTCATTTTATGTACTGTGCCTGATATCTGCCCCTGTGTGGGGGGCAGAGTCTGCAGTGGTACTGCCTAATTCGGCAGACTTGTTTGTAGATGGTGATTACGCCGAGGTGGTCGAAATTCCGGAAGATGCTGCACCGGCAGAAGTAGAAGCTGCATCTGTCGAAAGTGCGGAGCAACCTATGCCGGAGCCAACCGTTGTAGAGCCGGTTGTTGAAGAACCGCCCCCTGCGCCGGCTGCTCCGCCGTCTGTAACGCCCGAGCCCCCCCCTGTGCCGGATGTGGTCGCGCGTGATATGCCCCCGGATGAGCTTGCTGCGCTGGAGTCTGAAAAACCGGAAGCCACCCCCGATGTCATGATACCCCCGGAGGGCATGGCTCCTATTGAAAGTTACTTGGAACCCATCTATGCGGCGCTTTCTAAGCGCACCCCGGATGGCGATTGGGTAACTTGCCAATTTAAGCAACCACTCGTCCCACGAGACCGGACCCAAGTAGCCGTGCTGGGGTACCATGATTTCAGTAACACGAAATCCACCACTGAAATGCGCATGAAAACGGCAGAGTTTTGCCGCCAAATGCAGTTTCTGAAAGATTCCGACATTTGCGTCATCTCCATGCAGGATTTCTTGGAATGGCGTTTCGGCACACGTTGCCTACCGGCTCGTTGTGTGCTCATTACCATTGACGATGGTTGGAAAAGCGTGTATACCGATGCTTACCCCGTGCTTAAAGCATATGGTTACCCCTTTACGCTCTTTGTTTATGTGCGTTACATAGGGGTGCAGGGGGCTTCAATGACGCGCGCGCAGTTGGACGAAATGCGTGCGCACGGTGCTACCATCGGCAGCCATTCATGGAATCATCTTTACCCCAGTAAATGGAAACGCTATCAGCAAACGTCCGTAGAATATGCGGCACAGCTGCAAACAGAGATTATTGAATCTCGTGAAAAATTGGTAGAGTGGTTCGGCCGTTGCAGCACCTATTGTTACCCCGGGGGGTACCATACAGCCCCCATGCGCGCGTCTCTTAAATTAGCGCATTACCAAGCCGCCTTCACGGTGATTGAAAAAAAGGTAACGTTTGATGTCACGCCATACCAAGTGAACCGCTACATGGTGTTTGGTATAGATACTGCTATCTTCCGTCGTGCTGTTAATTTTGACGGTAAAGATGGGGTGGATGCTACTATTGTTGCCATCAATAATGCAGAGACCCCCGCGCGCCTCTTTTTCCCGCAGGCCTTTGTCGGGGTAGATTCTCCCTTGGTTCAAAACGAAAAAACCGCCGCGCAAAAGGCTGCAGATGCAGCAGCTGCTGCTGAGGCTTCTACCAAAGAATCAACGGAAGCCTCAACCGAAGAAGCAACCGTTGCGCCCCCTACCACGGAGCCGTTGCCGGAGTCGGCCCCTGCTACTCCTAATCCGCAAAATACAGATTCTGCCACAAAATCCTCCCCGACCGAAAACTCTACCACTACCTCAGTTTGATAAAGGAAAAAAGGAGAGGATATACAGGCTTTCTCCTGTAATGCGGAGCTTGCTCGATACGGGCTTCTCATCCTCTCGCCGTTGATTCAATCATAGCTCTGACCAAAAGTCAACCCCGAAAGAGTAATCCCCGAGCGTAAGTGAGGCGAATTCAAGAGCCCCGCGTACGCGGGGCGGCAAGAATCTTATCGCCCCTAACCGGGGCTTAGGAATTCGACTCGCTATCGCTCGTACTAAATAATGATTATGTTGCACCACTGTTTACCGGCCATTGTCTGTTATTGCGGAGGGCGTGGGCAGGGCGGATATGTGAAAAAAATCCCGCGCTACTTGAGAGAAGCGCGGGATGGGAAATAGGGTGTGTATGGCCTTTATTGTGCGGCGGGTTGCCAGTCTATGCGGTTTTCCTCTTTCCAGAACTTTTCCAAGCCGTAGAAATCGCGCACCTCGGCAGCCATGATGTGAACCATGACGTCAATGTAGTCAAGCACAGACCAAAGGGCGTTCGGTGTGCGCTCTGCGTAAACGGGAGAGATTTGGTATTTCTCCCACACCTCTTTATCAACACCGCCGAGAACGGCGCGCAGGTGAGGGGTGGAGGTGGCGGTGCAGACGATGGCAAAATCTGTGATGGAAGAGGTGCCACGCAAATCATACACAGCGATATCCGTTGCCTTGGTTTCATCTGCTGCGGCGGCGCAGGCCAATGCTAATTCTTTGCTGGTCATAAGTATTTTGTTGTAAAACTAATCAGATTCTGGGTGTTTCTTTTTCTTCTTCTTCAATCTCCTCCGGGGTGGGGGGATTGTCATCCGGTGTTTGAAGATCGGTAGGAGCATCGGCCTCCTCGGGCATGGGCGGGGGCAATTCTCGAGTAGGCGGGTTGAGCATCATGCCGGTTTCAACAAGCTCTGTAATATGCTCGCCACTGAGGGTTTCGTACTCAATGAGTTTATCTGCCACAAGAAGAAGTTTATCCTTATTCTCGGTCAAGATGTTGATGGCACGCTGATAGTTTTCCGTAACGATGCGCTGAATTTCTTCATCGATGATTTGAGCGGTGCGCTCGGAGTAATTGCGCGTGGTTTGGGATATATCTCTAGCCAAGAATACCTCGCTGTGGTTGGAGCCGTATTCGATGGGGCCGAGCTTGTCGCTCATGCCGTATACGCATACCATCTTGCGGGCAATGGCTGTGGCTTGCTGAATATCCCCGCGGGCACCGCCGGAAACATCGCCGAATACTACTTGCTCTGCGCAACGCCCGCCCATGGCCATGACGATGTAGTCCAACAGCTCGCTCTTGTATTCGCTGTGCTTGTCTTCATCGGGCAACATCATGGTGACACCCAGTGCCGGGCCTCGCGGTATGATGGTGACCTTGTGCAGGGGCAGGGTCTTTGCCAAGTCTGTCTTAAGCAAGCACAGGGCGTGGCCTGCCTCATGCACGGCGGTGTTGTACTTCTCTTTGTCAGTAATCTCAAGAGAGCGGCGCTCGCGGCCCCAGCGTACTTTTTCGCGGGCTTCTTCGAGGTCTGCCTGCATCACGGTGTTTTGGTTTTTGCGGGCGGCAATAAGCGCTGCCTCGTTTACCAGGTTGGCAAGCTCTGCGCCGGAGAAGCCGGTGGTTGCTTTTGCTATGGGGGTGAGATTGACGGACGGGTCAAGCTTCACCTTGCGTACGTGTACTCGCAGAATCTGCTCGCGGCCTGCGGCATCGGGCAGGTTGACCATCACTTGGCGGTCAAAGCGGCCGGGGCGCAGCAAGGCGGGGTCTAGCACGTCTACACGGTTGGTAGCTGCAATGACGATGACGTTTTCATTGGGGGTGAAGCCATCCATCTCCACCAACATGGCGTTGAGGGTTTGCTCTCGCTCATCGTGGCCACCGCCAACGCCATGGCCACGGTGACGCCCCACGGCATCAATCTCATCAATGAAGATGAGGCAGGGGGAGTTCTTCTTGGCCTCGGCAAACATGTCGCGTACGCGGCTGGCACCCACACCCACGAACATCTCTACAAAGTCGGAACCGGAAATGGTGTAGAACGGTACATCTGCCTCGCCGGCAATGGCCTTGGCAAGCAGGGTTTTACCCGTGCCGGGAGGCCCTACCATGAGCACGCCCTTGGGAATGGTGCCGCCAAGGTTGCGGAACTTCTTGGGATTGCGCAAGAACTCAACAATCTCCCAAAGCTCTTCTTTGGCTTCAGAAATGCCGGCAACATCTTTGAAGGTGATGTTGTTGCTGGCGGGGTCGAGCAAGCGGGCGCGGCTGCGGGCAAACTTCATGGCACCGCCGGGGCCTCCGCTTTGTGCGCGGAAGAGGAAGATGAGGATGAAGATGATGATGACAACGGGCAGGCAGTTGATGAGAATGGCCTCCCACGTGTTGCTTTCAATCTTGTGAGTAAACTTGTTATCCAGCAACTCTTTCACTTTGTCGCCTTGGAGTGCGGTGCTGAAGTTTACTACAACGGGCTCAACGTTTTGTTTGGGGTCAATATTTGTAATTGTTTTGGGCTTGTTGTACAGACCGATGATATAGCGACGGGTATCATCCTTGGTGTCGGTTACAATGATGGGGGCGCCCACAACCTGCGCGTTGGTGCCGATGCCACTTGTGTAGATGCGACCTTCTCTGTAGTATTTTTCAAACTCCTTGGCTGTAAGATGCTGGCCGTGCCGTAAAATGATGTTCAGCAAATGGGGTAAAGTAATCTGCTGTATGGCGACCCCGCTCTTCTGTATGGCGTCTTCGGCAAATTTCTTTACGGTTGCTTCGTCTTGCTCCGTTGTTTTTTGCTCCTCGGTAGCTGCAGCTTCTGCTTGCGGCTCCGTTGCGCCGATGGTGGCAGGCATGAGCACAGTGGTGGCAGACTGTGCTTGATCAAGATTGATGGGGATTGTTTTTGTTATGCCTGCTTCATTGAGCAGGTTTTTCATTTCCTCGCTGTTGGTGTAAGGCGCGATGAATAAGTCTACCGTCTGCTCCGGCTGTTGCTTGGTGCGATACGCCGAGAGTGTTGCTTTGGTGCTACCGTTGTTGGTGGTTATGACTACCGGGAAGTGGTTTTGGTCGTTGAGTATTATTCTACCGGCTTTGCAGTCGTTTTCAAACTCTTCGAGGGTAATCTTCTTGGTGGAACCACCGAAACCGTCATCGGACATGAATGCGAGAGCAAGTATGCCTGTGATGACTGCAATCAATATCCAAAGTCCCCAGTTGGTGCGACCTTGAGCCGGTGGTTGTACGGGCGGGCGCCCGTTCGGGTTTTGATTTTGCTCTGCCATTGTGCTGGTTTGTATTTAATGTTTTGTCTATTCTACATGAAAAAAACGATTGTGTGAACGCATTTTCTTGCCATAAACTATGAAAATATTGTCATGACACAGCTGAGTTCGTCTCTTATGCTGGAAAAATCCGGTATCAGATGGTAAAATAGGCGCATGCAGTATGAAACGGTAGAAGAGAGCCTTGGTTATAAGTTTACAGACACAGCTTGGCTGAAGCAAGCACTTACCCACCCCAGTGCAGACCAGAAGAAGAGCACTAATCTCAATTATGAGCGATTGGAGTACTTGGGGGATGCCGTGTTGGAGCTGGCAGTAAGCCGGGAGCTGATGACTCTTTACCCTAAAGCAGATGAAGGGGAGCTTACCAAGCTGCGCTCCGGTATTGTCAGCAGAAAGCATTTGTCAGATTTATGCCGAGAATTGGGCTGGTGCGACTATTTGCAAATGAGCCCGCAGTTGCTGAAAGTCGGTGGCAGAGATTCCGTTTCAACCTTGGCTAACACCTTTGAATCCGTAATCGGCGCGGTCATGATGGATTCTAATTACAATGCGGCCAGAAAGGTGGTGATGCATTTGTTAAAAGACAGTTTAGCGCAGGCAGATTCACTTAAAGATGTAAATTACAAGGGCTCTTTGTTAGAAGTTTTGCAGGCTGTAGATGGAACCGGGCCTGTATATGATGTTACCCCTGTGGATGAAGCTCAGCCGGCCGGGCCGTTCCATGCCCGTGTGTTATGGCATGATAATGAGATAGGGTGTGGCCAAGGGCAGAGTAAGCACCGTGCCCAAGTGGCGGCTGCAAAAGATGCCTTGGCCCGCCGCTTGTGGGATGCCCCTGCAGAGTAAAAAAAGCCGCAGCCAATGCAGGCTACGGCTTGATTGAAAGGGATACTTTGAAAAAATATTACTGGGCGCCGCCGAGTACACCCCCCAGTAGCACGATGGCTTGAATTAAGGTTTGAGAGCCGTAGAACGCCGGGTCTTCCGCCGTCAAGCGGTCTACTTCTTGCACCATGGCCTCCATAATGTGTTCACGCTCTGCGAACCAAGCATCCATTTCGGCTTGCTCCTCCGGTGACGGGATGGGAAGGCTGCTGAATTGGGCTGCCTGAGCATCTAAGGCCGGCAATAGCTCCATGATAGCTTCACCGGCTGCTTCTGCGCTGTCTTCATCAGTAGCGGCAGCCAGATGGGTATTGATTTGCTCAATGATGCCGAACATTGCTGCCAAAGGTGTGGTGTAAGCAGAAAGCTCAGTTTGTTCGGCTACTGTGGCCGGTGTTGCAGGCTCTGTGGCTTGGCTAACGGAAACTGCTGCAAAGCTGAACAGGGCGATAAGGTGGGTATGTGTGGACATGTGCGCATACTAGCATGCCCCGGGCGGCTCTGCAAGTGCTTTGTATGTCAGAAAATCGTAAAAAATGCCCGGATAGCGTTTTTTGTGCTTCACATGAATCAAAATGCGGGTATAATGGTGACGTTCAATTTTTACATTATTAGTTACCATGAAAATCTGGTTAGATGGCAAGTTAGTTGACTCGGAGGCCGCTACGGTTTCTGTTTTCGATCACGGTGTGTTATACGGTGATGGCGTCTTTGAAGGTATTCGCTTCTACTCGGGCAAGGTGTTCCGCCTGCAAGAGCATATTGTGCGCCTTTTTGATTCCATGCGCTATTTGATGATTGAGTCTCCCTGGACTTTCGAGGAGGTATGTGCCGCAACGGAGGAGACAGTGGCTGCCAACGGTATGCAAGATGGCTACATTCGCTTGGTTGTAACCCGCGGTAAGGGGGATTTGGGGCTTAATCCCCGTAACTGCCCCAAGCCCAGCATGTTCATCATTGTGCAGAACATTGCCCTGTACCCCGCAGAGATGTATGAGAAGGGCCTCAGTATGATTACCTCATCCTTCCGCCGCCCCAACCCTGATATCCTTTGCCCGCAGGTGAAGAGCCTCAACTACCTTAACGGTATTTCCGCTAAGATTGAGGCCGTGCAGCAAGGTGCCGGCGAGGCGCTTATGCTCAACCAGCATGGCAATGTTGCAGAGTGCACGGGTGATAATATCTTCATTGTGCGCAATGGTGTAGTGATGACCCCCCCGCTTACGGAGGGTGCCCTTGGTGGTATTACTCGCCATGCCGTATTTGACATTTGCACAGAGCTGGGCATCCCCTGCATTGAGAAGGTGATGAACCGTTTTGATGTGCTGAGTGCAGATGAGTGTTTCTTGACCGGTACAGCTGCAGAGGTTATTGCTGCTACGTCTTTGGATGGCCGCACCATCGGCACTGGCCAGGCCGGCCCTGTTACCAACCGCATCTTGGCTCGTTTCCGCACTTTGGTTCGCGAGTAATTGCTGCGTATTTTATCAATCTCGGCGGCAGTGTGGGTGATAAATCCCGGGCTGCCGCCCTTTCTTTATAAAAAATGATGGAAACGTTATACAAAGGAAAATTTCTGAACATGGTGCGCGCGGGGCAGTGGGAGTACTGCGAGCGCGTTAACCGTACTTCTGCCGTGATGGTATTTGCCTGCACGCCGGAGGGTAAGGTGTTGTTGGTAGAGGAATACCGCCCGCCCATCGGCATGCAGAGTTTGTGTTTCCCGGCCGGGTTAAGCGGTGATGAGGGCCCGGAGTCTGATGAAATAGCTGCCCGCCGTGAGTTGTTGGAAGAAACCGGTTACGAGGCCGATGAAATGCGATATCTTTTCACCGGGCCTTCTTCCCCCGGGCTTACCTCTGAAACCCTGTCCTTTTACTTGGCATCGGGGCTGCGTAAGGTTGCTGCCGGTGGCGGTGTGGATAATGAAAATATCATTGTGCATGAGGCCCCTTTGGCAGATATAGATGCCTGGCTGGCAGCGCAAATGGCTGCCGGTAAATCGATAGACCCCCGCATTTATACAGGGCTTTATTTTATTCGCTCTGTTAAACATTTCGGTTGATAAATCGGTGTTTGAAGGTACGAATTACGATATACGAGGTACGAAGTTCAGAGTCTGGCGCCTGCGGCGCAGTGTTGCAAAGCCGCGCATGAGTTGCCGCTGTCATTACGGCTGTATGCCTAACTATTACTTCGTATTTTGAATCTCGTAACTCGTAC
>JAZNGY010000195.1:0-2852 GCA_045576695.1 Akkermansia sp. | reverse complement strand
GGGTAGTGGAGGAGTGCCTCTTTGGCTGCCACGAGGTATTCGTCCATAATCCTCTCGGCACACTCAATGCCATTGTACTTCACTATCTTGGCATTTATCTCGGCAATGGCCTCCTCGTCGCCCCTGCCCACAAGCCTACGGGTGTCGGCCTCCTCCTCGGGGCTCATTCCACGCATAGCCTCCAAGAGGGGAAGGGTGATTTTGTGCTCCCTGAGGTCGGCACAGGTGGGCTTGCCCGTCTGGTCGGCTGCGGCATAGTCGAGAATGTCGTCCTTGATTTGGAATGCCATACCGATGTTGCGTCCAAACTCGTATGCTTTGTCAACCTCCACTGCGGGCGCACCTGCGGCCAGAGCGCCCACACCACAACTGATGGCCAGCAGTGATGCGGTCTTTTTGTCGATGATATCGTAGTATTTTTCGTGGGTCATTCCGAGCGTTTTGGTCTGCTCGTCCTGGATGACCTCGCCCTCGCAGAGCCACTTGATGCTGTGCGAAACATAGGTGAGAATGTCGAACTCCAAACTCTCCATACCCATCTCAAAGATGCGCGAGAGGATGAAGTCGCCCGTGAGGATGGCGTTACGCTTGCCCCACTTCTGGTTGATGGACGACTGTCCGTGGCGCAACTCGGCACGGTCAATCACGTCGTCGTGTACGAGCGAGGCGGTGTGGATAAGCTCGATGAGCGCAGCGGCCAGGTGTACACGCTTACCAAACTTGGCTCCCTTGTTGTGAAGGCCGGCAAAGAGCATCACGAGCGTTGGGCGCACACCCTTACCTCGGGTGTCGAAAATGTATTTGAGGATGTCGTCGAAGTAGCGACTATCGGAGTGTAGAGCCTCACGCAGGAAACTTTCGTAAGCCCCCATTTCGCTCTCCAACGGAGCTTTGATGTCGTGGAGCGAGATATTTTTGTTGTTTGCCATTGTGCCTAATCCTTCTTTTGTAGAATACAAAGGTAAACGAAAAATGCGATTTTTGCACATTTGTGTTTTTGGTTTTTTGCAAAAAATCATCCACACGAGGTGTGGCTTTGAGAATAAAGTATTATATTTGTGTAGAGTAATGTATTTTTAACTACTAAAAAGACAACGTTTATGAAGAAACTTTTGATGGTTATGTTGGCTCTTGCGATGACAACAGGAGCCTTTGCACAGAAAATGTGGATTGGTGGTACGGGTTCTTTGAGCGCAAGTGGCTCCGCCTCGCTCTCCCTCGTTCCCACTTTTGGCTATTTCCTCACCGAGGACATCTCTGTTGAGGGCAGACTGAACCTCGCCTTTAACTCGTCGAACATCGGCGTGGGATTGACCGCCATTGGCCGCTATTGGCTTCCCATCAACGATAAACTGTTTTATACCCCCGGTTTGTCGTTGGGATTTAGCCACACCAGCTACACCAATGGTTCCAACTACAAGACATCCTCCTTTGACCTCGGCTTTCAAGTGGGAAGTTTCCACTATAAGATAAACGACGCTTGGATGCTGGGAGCCAATTTTAGTAGCTTGTCGGTGAATAATCTTGGCAAGGGTAACAACGCCAGGTTTAACCTTACCACCTCCACCAACATCTCAGTGAATTACTTTTTTTAGGGATTGAGAGGTGTGAAACGCATCCCTGCGGGACCGATTACGGAGTTGTAGTCGGTCCCGCAGTTGTTGTATGGAACATAAATAGAACGGCTGCCGAGGTGTACCTATATATTATATACGCGTATTTGCGTAATAGGCGAGAGGTCTGCTTGGGTGGTGTGCGCGTGAGTGCCCTTGATGCAATGTTAAGCCAATGTTAAATCGTATTTTTGGCAAAAACCGCAATGTGCAGATTTTCCGCAATGTACAATTTTGGTGCCAAAAAAGAGCAAAAAAAACTTTGCAGAAAATTTGCAGGATTGAAAAAAGTGCCTACCTTTGCATCCGCTTTCGAGAGTTAAACAAAACACAACGAACGAAGGCGACTGTTCTGAGAAAAAGTTTGAAACGAAAAATTTTTCAAAATTTTTTTGCGAAAAATTTGGAAGTTCAAAAAAAGTCCTTACCTTTGCAGTCCGCTTTGAAAGATAAGTGGCGTGGGCGACGGAAAGGTCTAACACGAACAATATGTTCTTTGAAGTATTGAAGCAGCTAAATACGTTCAAAAATATTCAAGGTTTTTGAATTCAATGCCTTTGAGAAACAAGCCAAGATATTAAAACTTTTTTTACAATGGAGAGTTTGATCCTGGCTCAGGATGAACGCTAGCGGCAGGCCTAACACATGCAAGTCGAGGGGCAGCATAAAGGATAGCTTGCTATTCTTGGTGGCGACCGGCGCACGGGTGCGTAACGCGTATGCAACCTACCCGTAACTGGGGGATAATCCGGAGAAATTTGGTCTAATACCCCATAACACATTGAGTGGCATCACTTGATGTTGAAAATTCCGATGGTTACGGATGGGCATGCGTTGTATTAGCTAGTTGGTGAGGTAACGGCTCACCAAGGCTACGATACATAGGGGAACTGAGAGGTTAATCCCCCACACTGGTACTGAGACACGGACCAGACTCCTACGGGAGGCAGCAGTGAGGAATATTGGTCAATGGACGCAAGTCTGAACCAGCCATGCCGCGTGCAGGAAGACGGCTCTATGAGTTGTAAACTGCTTTTATATGAGGGTAAACTCAGGTACGTGTACCTGACTGAAAGTATCATAAGAATAAGGATCGGCTAACTCCGTGCCAGCAGCCGCGGTAATACGGAGGATCCAAGCGTTATCCGGATTTATTGGGTTTAAAGGGTGCGTAGGCGGCCTGGTAAGTTAGAGGTGAAATCCCATCGCTCAACGATGGACGTGCCTCTGATACTGTTG
>JAZNGY010000194.1:0-5429 GCA_045576695.1 Akkermansia sp. | reverse complement strand
TGTGGTTCGACTCATCTTTGACCTGCATGAGCAGGGAATGAATGTGGGTGATATCGCGGTACGCCTCAATGAAGCCAAGCACCAGTTCCGCAGCATCGGTAAAAAGCCGGCATCGGAGTGGCACGGCCAGATGGTGAAGCGCATCCTGATGCACCCGGTCTATGCCGGGTTCCTGCGGGATGGCGATGAACTCATTAAGGGTATCCATGTTCCCTTTATCGCCGAGAAACAATACTTCGCCGCCGTTAAGCGGCTGGAGGAATCAGTGCGCCACAAGCCGCAAAAGAAGCACGATGTCCTGTTCCCGCTCAAAGGGCTGCTCCGTTGCAGCCTGTGCGGAAATGAATACATCGGGGTATGCAATGTGAGAACGGGAATCTTGCGCCGTTACTACGTTTGCAAGACCAAGGCGTACCGCTCCAAGGAGAAATGCGAGAGTCCGCGATTCAATGCTGACCAGATGGAGCGGTTCGTGGCGAAGCAGCTTGGCACTCTGCGGGATAATCCCAATCTTTCCGCAGCCATCATTGGACAGTTGCCGGAGTTCGATGCTCACCGGGTAGCCGACTGCCTGTATAGCCTCGACCTGATTCTGCAAGACGCTACTCCACAGGAATTGGATCGCGTGTTCCATGCAGCATTCAAATCCATCTCCATCGACCCGGAAACCTCCCAGCTGAATGTAACCCTCAACGATCTCTGATGCCATGAGTACAGCCGAAAAGACGCTTTCGTTTTCCATTCCGTTTCACCTCGAACCGACCAAGCGCGGGGCGAAGAAGAAAAGTTCGATTGAGAAAATCCCGCCTCCCGGTGAGCTGCCGTTGCACGACCGCCCGGCTGCGGTGGATGTTCCCCAGGGCTGCGACTTCTCGATTCCCTACATCATCGACCACAGTTCGGTGGTTCCTGTCCTGCGACTGCGCACCGCAGAGGATGACCTCGTGGATGCGGTGTGCCAATGCGACAAGTTCCCCACTAAGCGGGCAATCCGCATGGCAAACGCCATCATGCTGGAGCGGCTGCTGGTGACAGGAAAATATGGGAGTGCAACGAATATGGCCAGACTTATAGGAGTGAGCCAACCGCATGTGACGCAGTTGCTCAACATGCTCAACCTCCCTCCGGCTGAAATCGAGGCGATTCTCTTCGAGACACAATAAATTCATATTTTTACCGGAAAAACTTTCAGTTCAGGGGAAGAGATAAGTAAGCATGGATGCGTGTTTCGCACTTTCTGCAAAAAACTTTGGATTATTTTTAGCAAGTAGCACGAGTAACCGAAATGAGGACAGGCAACACTTCGCAAAAAAAGAAAAGTTTTTCAGGACAGTTGCACCCCTCAGGTGATTAGGTGAACAACAGGAGACAAGCTATGAAGCAGAAAAATCAGAAAATCGGCACTTTTTCCCGGACGAACGACCGCTCCGGGGAAGTAGGCGAACAGAAGCACGGAGAAGAATTGAAAAATTCTTCCAAGAACAACAACACGTTTTTGGCAGCCGTGACGAGTAGTAAGGACGTACACGCCATGCACAAGACCTCGAAAGAGCAGATTTCTCACAAAAATTTTCAGAAAGAGCAGCCAATTCGGCCAGCCTTTTTCGAGAAAGAATGTAAAGAAGATGCTCACTCTGCACGAAAAGTAGAAAATAATGAAAAAAGTAGTCCACTTTTTTCAAAGCAAACGGCCGATAAGGATAGAGGGCATTCTTCGACCTCAACAACCAAGAAAGATAAAGCTATGAAGAAAGCAAGCATCACAGACAGCGGCTCCAAGCCGGAACGTAAGTGCAGCGGCATTCTTGCCGGGCTGAGCATCCTACCCATCGTCAATATTTTCACCTCTCGCTCAAAAAAGGTGACGGATTCTGACAGGGCAGAGCAAGAAAGTACTTTGGAGGGCAAAATGGAAAACCTCTCCATGAACTTCAAGAACTCAGCTAAAGGAACGAATATGCACAACGCACTTCACATCTCCCCGTATTTTATCCCGGGCATGCAGCTTGGCGACATCCTGTTCACCATCGCAGCGGTAGTGGCTCACTCTCGCCGTATCAATGTGGATTGCCGCATACCCTGGGCGTACAGCGAGGAGACGCGAGAACTTCATGCTGCTCTTGGTATGAACGCTCTGCCGAGTACGCTTTGTGGTGCTAACGAGGCTCTGGCTTATGAGGAGGAGTCGTTCCTGTACACGCCTATCCCTGAAACGGTGACCAGCGGTGGCCTGTGTGGCTATTTCCAGAGCGGCAACTACTTTGCCGAGATTGAGCCGATTATTCGCCACCTCTTTGCCCCGCTCACGGCAGTTGATAAAACTCCCGGTACGGTCGGCATTCATATCACCATTGGCAACGATCCGTTCAAGTACAGCAAGTATCGCCTGAGTACGGCTCTGTTCCTGCAAAAGGCAGCTGCACGTTTGTCGAAAGACATCCGTGAGGTGGTGGTGTTCAGCGATAAGCCCAACGAAGCCATGGCCATGCTGGTTGAGATGCCGGAGTTCAGCAAATACTCGTTCCGTGCAGATACCCACAAGGGCTGTGAGCAGCTGTACCACATGACCGCCATGCAGGAGCTGGTTATTTCCAACTCGGCGCTTTCTTGGTGGGCTGCATGGCTGGGTAAGCCCTGCAAGGTCATCGCCCCCAGATGCTGGTTCATGCACAAGGCTGAACAGCCGCCTGTGTTTGAGGATTCTCCTTGGATTGTTCTCTGATTTTGACACACGCACTACGGTCATGAACGAGTTTTCTCCAGAGCAGCCCCAGGCTGCACGACAATTTTCCTCAAGCTGTGCTGAATCTCACGCAGCACAGCAAGATGAATCCGGGCTTAGCATTGAGCCCACCCCGGCAGAAAGTAGGCAGTCCACTATGTCTACCGATGCCACCGACAGGCTCACCAACGGCGAGATTGGTGCCGAAGCTCCGGCTGGGCAGCATACCTACGAGCAAGCAGGTTCTCACGACTGCGAACTCGTGGTCGCGCCCACCGGGCAAGGTATCACCGCTTCACTCGAAGCAAGAGCTGGCAGGACTCTTATTCCTGCCGAATCTAACCTTGTTCAGAATATGACAACTGATTCAAATCCTGCCCTCACCCCGAGTGAGGAAGAGGTGCAGAAGCCTGTTTCCGCACCTAGCGTACAGCCCCAATCTTTCAATGGCTGTACTCCCGAGGTTGCTTCCGGCAGCCCCGTGTCAACTCTCAGCAATACGTCTGAGAACAAGCCCGAAGGTGTTAACCTTCCTGTCGCAGCTGAGGGGGAGCCCTCTGCTGAAGCTGAATTCGGTAGCTCTGCTGCCACAAACTCAAATCAAACTAAAGCGATGAATGCTAATCAAATCGAAAAAGTTTCCTCTGGCAAAGCCGAGGAAGATGCCCAGGGTAACTCCTGCGAGCAGACCGTGCAGCCCTCCGTTGACCTCAACGCATGCGCTGCTTCCCCCTGTGAAACCGAACAGATTGCCAGCCCCTAGGCAGAGCCTCCGTTCGCTGTTTCCACCGATTCCACTAACTCTGACGCAGCAGCTATTGCTTCTGCAAACCTCAACTCCGGCACCGATTTCGCTGCCACAACCAACACCAATACCGTCATGAATACGACATCCAACACCACCGCTACTGTCCAGACTGACGACGCAAGTGCAGTCACCATCGTAAACCCCGCTGATTTTATCCCTGCTGATAAGGTCATGATTCTCGCTTCCGGTGCGGCTTTGCCCGAACCGAGTGTACTGGGGGATAAATGTGCAGCTTACTGTGTTCACAGTGGGTTATTGCAAGACATTACAACTGAGCCGAACACAAAAATGCTTAAGTATGTAGCTTCGTTCAGCAACAATACTCCGGGATTCCGTTCCATCAACATGGCAGATTCTACCCCGGACACGGACAATCGCTACGACCTGTATGTACGCATCACCACTCCGGGTACACAGTATTTCGCTGTAGAAGCAGATGATTCGGGGCGTCTCGTCATCCCCTCCTTGGGTATTGACATAACCAAGCCCTCCGGACGACTGGGCATTGCCAAAGCCTCTGCTCATGCCCCGCAAGCCGGATTCTATCGCGTTTCGGAGTTGTCTCTGTTCAATTCATACTATAATGGTCCCAATGCAATTGCTTTGAAAGTTTCTCATGATACAGTTGAGATTCCGGATGGTAATTATTCTGGGGCAAATACCTATACTCGCACATTCTCAACTGCTCCCAATATCGAGCTTTATGTGTTGCTGAAAGGCGCAGTTCCCCCCAAAGTACCTCATACTGCTAATCCTTGCGGTTGTTCAGCTGAAGGTGGCTGTTCTGCTTCTTGCAGCTGCGCTTCTTGGGACATGGCTTTCGGTCAGTTCCCCATGATGGCAGGCATGCCGTCTGCATCTGTCGGTTTCTTCTCTGATAAGCTTGCTGCGGCTGATCTCAGCCCCGCTAATCTGCGAGTCAATCACCCGATGCTTAATGAGCTCATTGTCGAGGGCGAGAAAGTCACCGTCAAACCTCAGTTTGGGGAAACCGTTCGCTATAGTTTGACTACGGGCAAGCCTCTCGATAATGCGGCTTTGTCCACGGGTCGAGTTCGAA
Source organism: Akkermansia sp. (assembly GCA_045576695.1). Lineage (GTDB taxonomy): Bacteria > Verrucomicrobiota > Verrucomicrobiia > Verrucomicrobiales > Akkermansiaceae > Akkermansia. The sequence continues at coordinate 839 of JAZNGY010000194.1, read as the reverse complement.
AACTGGATGCAGACTTTGCGGCCAACACAGAAAACGAAGCCGCTTACATTGAAGAGGCTTTCTCTGATGGTTCGTCTCTCATTTATCCGATTGCCGGTGGTACTCCTGTGCGTATGGTTACCAGCGAGGATGTTGCATTCTCCGCTGACGAGTTCCATACCGCATATGAGGTCATTCGTGATGATTCCGGTGTGATTCGTCAGATTTATGCTGCTTCTACCGGCGTGTTGACCGTTACTTCTTACGGTTCCAGTGCCTTTATGCTGAACCTTTACCCCTTGAGTCAAGTCGGTAGTAAGGGTGAAAATGGCTACTATGCCCTTTCTGGTTCTTCTGTGAAATCCGTTGCTATTTCCGGTGTGGCAGATTCTGTTTTGAACATTATCGAATCTACCCCCGATGGTATGCCGACCCGATACAGATGGAACAAGAACGGCAATGTTTGGACGTTCACGAAAGGTGATGAATCTGTTAATGAGCAGCAGACTCGCACTGAGGATGCGCTGAGTCCCGCTGCATGGACAGGTGATAACACCTACACCGATGCGGATGGTAACACGATTGCGGCTGAACACACGCAGTATCGCCATACTAACTTTGGTCAGGTGATCGATAAGACTATTTCCGGTAGTGGCGATGAAGCGCAGATTACTCAGTACATTTACGGCGAAATCGCCGGGCGCAATGATTATGGGCGCGTTATTCGAGTACTTCACCCCAATGGTAGCCATACCCGATACGAGTATGACGCAGAGGGTCGCGAAGTCCTCAATGTTTCCACAACCGTCGTTGCTGGCTTTGTAGAAAAGGGTACTCGCACGACCTATGCAAGTGGTCGT
>JAZNGY010000193.1:0-6033 GCA_045576695.1 Akkermansia sp. | reverse complement strand
CCGGACCCGGGGTTCCGCCGCTAACGCGGCTGTACCCCGGGCTATCATATACCGCCTCGCCATACGGCGAGGCTCAAAAATTCGGTTCGCTTCGCTCACATCAAACACCCCGATAAATTACAATTTACGGGATGAATATTTTAATGTTCTCTAATCGTACCCACTCGTAAACTGCTGCAATTGGGATTAAAAGAACCCGCCGGCGTTGCGGAGTGCTTCTGAACCGTAGAAATTGGCTTTCTTCAGCGTGTTATCGATTTCATCGAGCATTTCTTCAGTAATGCCGACTTCCTCGAAGGCTTTGAAAAAGTCGTCTATGTTGCAATGATCAAGCCCGGCTTCCATCAATTCATCCCAGCAAGAATGCAGAATGATAATGGCACGCGCGGCCTCCTCGGCAGACTCTTTGTCGTGTACGGTACTCAATATGTCACAGATATCTTTCATGATGAGCGCGGCCTCTGCAAGCAAGGCTTGCTCTTCTTCCGTCGGGGCGGTCCGTGTCTCTTCTTCGTATTCTTGCTCCAGCTCTCTCGTCATCTTGCCCCAATAGTCGCTGATATCAAACCACAACTCTGCGGTATAAATACCATCTGCCGTTCTGATGAGCAGGGGGTGCATATCATACTTTTTGAGGTCCGAGCCGGATATGAGGGCTTGACTTTCAGAGGTGATTTCGGGGCCCAAAGCTCTGATGAGTTGGTATTGGAGGCTGACTGCATCGTCTGAGGCCGGCATAATCCATGCCGTTTCTTCAGATGTGCCGGGGCCACCCTTCATGCCGGGGTGTAATTGGGCCATGGTTTGCGTGATGAGGTTTTCCACCTCGCTGAGAAGCTCTTGCGGGGCCGGTTGCAGGTCCATTATTTCGCTCATCGGTATGCCAATCATTTCCGCCAATGCGACAGAACCGTACGCCTTCGCATCGCATAATCTCTTTTCGGCCTGTTCGAATCGTTCTTCTGTGAACCCTTTTTGCGTGACGTAGGTTTGCGCAAGTTCTACACCGTTTTCTATTGCGCGGCATTCCTCAAAGAGTTGGGCAATACGCGGCTTTGCCTCCTGCATGGCGGCAGCGAGGGCATCTGCAGATTCTTTATCATGCACGGCCTCCATTTGCTGGCAAATGGAGATAAAAATGTCGCTGGCTTCTTTGATGATGGCTTCATCTGTTGCGGTGGCTGTAATGGCGGCATTTTGCGGGGTGTTTTGCTGAGCCATGCACGGTGTGCCGGCCAGCAACAGGGCAGTGAAGAGGTGGGTTGTTTTCATACGCTCTTTATTATGCCTATTACAGCTTGTTTTACAAGTAAAAAGTTAAAAAATGTAACTTTGTTTGTAAATGCTTTATGTTAAAAATGTTGAGTTAGAAAGCAAGCTTTTTGCTTGCCTTGCCATATGTAATATGCTAGGATAGGGCTGTATGAAGATGCTCAAGACCATCACGGCTACTATTGCTCTTGCCGGAGCCGTAGCCGCAGGACAAGAGGCTTACCAACCCCATCCGGACTGGGAAAACCCGGAGAATCTTTCGCAGGGGCGAGAAGATTCCCGCGCATTTTTTGTTCCCTTTGCCAACAGAGATGAGGCGCTGAAAGGTAAGCGTAAGGATTCATCACTGGTCATGTCGCTGAACGGGGACTGGAAATTCCACTGGTCACCGTCTCCCGATCAACGCCCGGTTGATTTTTATAAACCCGAGACAGATGTCAGCTCCTGGGCTACGATAGATGTACCCAGCAACTGGCAGATGCGTGGCTACGGTATACCCATTTACAGTAACCAGCGCTACACCTTCGTGCGCGACTGGCCCCGCGTGATGACCCCGCCGCGCAATGAGACGGAGGAGAAGTACTCCACCCCCAAGAGCGAGCCCAACGCCGTCGGTTCTTACCGCAGAGATGTGGAGATACCCGCAGACTGGGATGGTCGCCGTGTGTTCATTCAGTTTGACGGTGTGGATTCATTCTTCTACCTCTTTGTCAACGGGCAAAAGGTAGGTTTCTCTAAAGATAGCCGCACGGCTGCCGTGTTTGATATTACCCCGTACGTAAAACCGGGTAAAAACGTGGTAGCAGCAGAGGTATACCGCTACAGCGATGGCTCATACCTGGAGTGCCAGGATATGTGGCGCTTGTCCGGTATTTTCCGCGACGTTATCATGTACAGCACCCCGCAGGTGTTGGTGCGCGACTTCTTTGTGCACACTGACTTCAGTGGCGAGCCCGGCAAAAAAGATTACAGCAAGAGCCACCTGCATGTAGAGGTAGATGTTAACAACCGTACGCAGGCAGAGAGCGCCTACACCGTAGAGGCCGAGTTGCTTGATATGAACGGCAACACCGTGGCCACCCTTACCCCTGCTACGGGTAAAGTTGCTGCCGGGCAGAATGTGCGCACCACGGTCAACGCCACCGTGCAGAACCCCGCCTTGTGGAGCGCCGAGAAGCCGAACCTCTACCGCCTCATGATTTACCTGAAGGATGCCGAGGGTAAGGTGACGGAGACCATCTCTCGCAAGATTGGCTTCCGCGATGTGCAACTGGTAGACGGCCGTTTCTTGGTGAATGGCCAGCCCGTTAAGCTTAAGGGCGTGAACCGCCACGAAAGCCAGCACGCCAACGGCCACACCGTGACCGAGGAAGAGTGCCGCCAAGAGCTGCTCATCATGAAGCGCGGCAACATCAACCACATCCGCAACTCTCACTACCCGCAGCCTGCCTTCTTCTACGAGATGTGCGACGAGCTGGGTATCTACGTGTGCGACGAGGCCAACATCGAGTCCCACGGTTACTACTACGGCGAGCTCTCCCTCTCTCACCCCAAAGAGTGGAAAGCCCAGCACGTATGGCGCAACATCAACATGGTGGAGCAAAGCAAGAACCACCCCTGTATTGTTATCTGGTCTTACGGTAACGAGGCCGGCCCCGGCGACAACTTTGCCGCCGTGCGCGACTGGATTAAACAGCGCGACCCCTCTCGCCTCACCCAGTACGAGCGTAACAACGACCTTGCAGACCTGTGCTCCAACCAGTACCCCAGCGTGAACTGGACCCGCGAGATTGCTGCCCGCAAGCTTGTCAAACCTTGGTATATCTCTGAGTATGCCCACATTCTCTGCAACTCCATGGGTAACCTGGCAGACTATTGGGAGGCTATCGACTCCAGCGACTCCATCATCGGTGGTGGTATTTGGGAGTGGATTCACCAAAGCTACGACCAAGAGGTAACACTGCCCGATGGCCGCAAGGTGGTGCGCCAAAGCTATGGCGGCGACCACGGCGAGTTCCCGCATGATGGTATCTTCTGCATCAAGGGTGTAATTTACAGCGACCGCACCGTTACCCCCCTGTATGCCGAAATTCGCAAGGTGCAGCAAAATGCCGCATTCAAGCTGGTAGGTCTTACAGATGCCGGCAACGGTCTGCGCATAAGCGTACGCAATAAGCACCTCTTCACCAACCTTAATGAGTACAGCGCAGACTGGGCCATTATGGAGGAAGGTAACAAGGTAGTTGCCTCCGGGTCTGTTGATATTGCCGCCGCTCCCTTAGAGACGGTAGAGGTAATCATCCCCACCGACTCCGTGGATACCGCCGCCCTGCTGAAAGATGCTAAGTACTACCTCACCGTCAACCTGAGCCTGCGCGAGAATACCGAGTGGGCAGAGAAGGGCTATGTGGTAGCTACCGAGCAGATGCTGCTGCCCGCAGCGTTTAATGGCTACACCCCCTCCATTATGCAGCTGGACGGCACAATGGCTGTAGACGTGCGCAACGAAGATGACCGTATGGTTGTGCTTGGCCGTAACTTCACCGTCTCCATCGATAAAGCTACCGGTGGTGTACGTAACTTCATTGTCAACGGTCAAGAGATTATCGGCGATAAGGCTACGCTGCATCTCAATTCTTTCCGAGCCCCGCTTGCCAACGATAAGTGGGCCATGAACCAGTGGCTCAACAGCGGTATGCGCAACATGACCCATACCGCCACCCCGCTGTTGGTAGAGCGCCTTAAGGATGGCTCCGTTCGTATCTCTTGCGATATTGTGTCTCGCGGTATTCGCAAAGAAAGTCTCGACAGCCGTGAGTACGACCAAGGTAAGTTTGAGCTTACCGATAACGGCCCCGTTACGGAGAAAGATTTCCATTACACCACGCAGATGATTTACACCATTCTGCCCAATGGTTATATCAGCGTGGCGGCCGGTATCATCCCCAGCGAGTCCAATATTGTGCTGCCCCGCCTCGGCTACAGCCTGATGCTGCCCGAGCGCTTCAACCATGTGAAGTGGTATGGCCGAGGCCCCGGCGAGAACTACCCGGACCGCAAAGCCGGCGCCCCCGTGGGCATTTACACCGGCAAGGTGAACGATATGGTAGAGCGCTACCCCCTCCCCATGGAGCAGGGTAACCGCATGGATACCCACTGGGTTGCCGTAACGGATGACAACGGCGTTGGCCTCATGGTGGCCAGTGTTGCCGGCGAGGATTTTAACTTCTCCGCGCTTCCCTGCACACCGCAGGCGCTGTTCCATGCCCCGCACCCCGAGGAAATTCAGCGTGCCGGCCAAACCGTGCTCAATATCGATGCCTTCACCCTCGGCTTGGGTGGTGCCGCTTGCGGCCCGCGCCCCATTGACCGCGATATCCCGCTCACCGCCCCCACCACCTTCATCTTCTCGCTGCGTCCGCTGCTTTCTGTGGACAAAGCTGAGGATGTAGGCCGCAAGGGCTTGCCGCTGGCAGGTGCCGTTACCATCTCTCGCGATGAGATGGGCTATGTGCATGCCACCTCAGCAACACGTAATGCCACCATTCACATGACCATGCCCGATGGCTCCGAGCGCATCTATACCGAGCCCTTCTTGCTGCGCGAGAACGGCGTGGTGCGTGCATACGCCTCTGCCCCCGGTTGCATGAACTCCGTACTGTGCATGCAGCAGTTCGCCAGCTGGCGCCCGGCCAACCTGCTGCGCATAGAATCCTGCTCCAGCTACTCCGGCAAGGCAGAATCCCCCTGGAGCCTCATCGATGGCCGTCGCGATACCTTCTGGCACTCTCGTTGGAGCGAGAATTGCGCCCAGTACCCGCATGAGGTAGTGGTCAACCTCGGTGTGGATTCCGAGCTCAGCGGTATCAGCATCACCCCGCGCCAAGGTCGCTCCTCATCCCGTGTGGGCAAACTGGCCTTCTACTTCAGCAAAGATGGCAAGACCTGGAGCGCCCAACCCGATTGCACACTGCAAATGGCAGACACGGATGACGAGCAGACGGTTGTTCTGGAAACACCCGTGGTGACCAAGTACATCAAGATGGTGTGCCTGGAGGCCATCAGCAAGGGCGAGCCCTACGCCGCCGTGGCCGAACTCAAGCCCCACATCACACGTGTGGTGGGCTCTTACCCCGCCAATGCCTTCTTCTCCGTGGCTTATGCCAGCTCCGACCTGCCGGAGGGTGGCGCTGCCCGCAATGTGCTTGACGGCAACCCCGATACCTTCTGGCACACCATGCGCGGTGTTACCGTGGCCAGTTACCCGCACGATATCCGCATCAACCTCGGCGACGAGCTTAACATCAAGGGTATCACCTATCGCGGTGCATCCGTTGAGGGCGCCTATGTGAAGGATTACGAGGTGTACGTCAGCGATGACGGCAACTCTTGGGGCAACCCCGTTGCCCGCGGTACCTTCGAGAAGAGCAGCGATGTTCAGCGCGTTCTCTTCTTCGCCCCCGCCCGCGCTCGTTATATTCGCTTGGTGGCTCTCTCCTCTCACAGCGATGGCGACTTTGCCGCTGTGTCAGAGATTGATGTCATCCCCGTAGAATAAACCTGCCCCGTGCAACATTTTCCCGGCCCTGCGTCCCCATGCGGTTCGCAGGGCCGTTTTGCTTGTACGTCAGGCATGACACGTAACTGGGGTGAGAGTCCCCAATGAGCCGCTGACAGGGCGGAATCAAATAGCCAAAGGCAACTGCGTCACAGTAATGTGGGGTGGGAAGGAAGCCGGAGGCGAAACACAGACAGGATGAA
>JAZNGY010000192.1:0-22021 GCA_045576695.1 Akkermansia sp. | reverse complement strand
GTGAAAGCGCTGCGGAGCAATCCGTCTGTAGGGAGTCAGCAGAGGCCATAGTACCACCAAAACGAACAACCCCGGTGGGAAGGGCTGAATCACGGCGTGGGCAACCACTCAAATCTCAGAACATACAGCAGCAGAGCCAAGAAGTACTGAAATGTACGAAGCCTCGACCGAGGGATGGAAAGCGGTGCAAGTCCGAATCCACGTAACGGTGCGGAGGAGTTGTCAGGGTATCTGACGAGGAGAGATAAAGAGTTGCGGCAGGAACCGTAGTTCCGGGACTAAACACACGCCGAGAAACCGCCGTATGCCATAAAAGGCACGTACGGTGGTGTGTGAGGGGGCGAAAGCCCCCTACACGATCTACGCCACCGGCCGATCTTCTCTGCGGCATCAGCCGCTCTTCACTACGAGCGCAAGCGAGTATAAAAACAAAGAGAAGCCTCTCCCCTTGCTACCACCACCCTGAGCCTTCCCCCATCCATCCATCTACGAGGCGCCTTCGCGCCCCGTTCTTCACTATACGCCTCGGTGCGTCAGCACTGAGGCGGATTCTTCACTACGCCACCGGCCGATCTTCTCTGCGGCATCAGCCGCTCTTCACTACGAGCGCAAGCGAGTATAAAAAACAAAGAGAAAGCATCTCCCCTTGCTACCACCACCCTGAGCCTTCCCCCACCCCACCCGCCACCCGCGACGATGCTTGTATATATATCACTTTAAACATCAAAAAATCCAACATTAAACATTGAATTCCCTTGCCGGCCTGCTTGCCCGCCGCCGACGTCGCTAAAATAACGTTTGCGTAGCAAGTTTCACCACCATCGCCCCCATGCAGAGCAATCCGCGCGGGGGCGATTACTTTAAATATTAAACCTTCCCTTAAAGTTATACCTCATCCCTAGTGTGAGTGGAGCGTTAGCTGTGTAAAATATTGAAAATTTAATATTTTTTTTCTGTTATGCTCTTGACAGTTACAAGATAGCTTGTTAATATCCTCTTGGTTTCATCCATCTTTCGAACTATCCCCCGCCTTCGGATATTCTTCGGTATATTGACATCTGCGAGTGCCTGATTGTTGCGAGTTTTTCTAGACGATGCTCGCGACTATTGATTTTCAGGATTATACGTGCTCGAATCGTGAGTGCTCGGAACGCTTGTTGCTGTGCTGTTTGGTATCATGCTCGCAATTGTATGCATTATGCGTTGTGTTTTAGTGACATGCTAAGCTCACGGTTGCACTCGCTGATGTTGGTGTTACTGAATGGCGGCACTGCACGCTCTCACGTTGCATGCAGTCTGTGGCGGTTGCACTCGCTGATGTTGGTGTTACTGAATGGCGGATAAACCCACGTTCCGTCTGCCGTTAAGTCATTCATAGTTGCACTCGCTGATGTTGGTGTTACTGAATGGCGGAAGCCATTCGTTGCACATGTAGTTTGTTGTCTTGGCCGTTGCACTCGCTGATGTTGGTGTTACTGAATGGCGGCCTTACCTGCACCATACTGAGCAAGGCCGAGTTCATAGGTTGCACTCGCTGATGTTGGTGTTACTGAATGGCGGGAGCTTGAGCATACAGGCGAGATTGCCAAGAACTGGTTGCACTCGCTGATGTTGGTGTTACTGAATGGCGGTTTAAGAAAACGGGGTCATCTTTAATGTTTAAGGGCAGTTGCACTCGCTGATGTTGGTGTTACTGAATGGCGGGAGGCGATGATTGCGGGTGTACCGAATCCGCTGACGTTGCACTCGCTGATGTTGGTGTTACTGAATGGCGGACGAATAAAATCAATCACAATTTCAACCCGGCTGCGTTGCACTCGCTGATGTTGGTGTTACTGAATGGCGGTTCCAGAATGGAGCGGTACAGCAACTTCATTTCAGGTGTTGCACTCGCTGATGTTGGTGTTACTGAATGGCGGCAGTCATAGTCTTTTTGGCGGCCGAGGCTGACGGCTCCGGTTGCACTCGCTGATGTTGGTGTTACTGAATGGCGGTTAAAAGAGAAGTATTAAACGGTGCATTACCATTAATGTTGCACTCGCTGATGTTGGTGTTACTGAATGGCGGAAGGTATCATTCAGAATAGTGCATCCATTGACGAATCGTTGCACTCGCTGATGTTGGTGTTACTGAATGGCGGAGGTAGGTGGTCTTGTTTTTCAAGTACCGAATCTGGGTTGCACTCGCTGATGTTGGTGTTACTGAATGGCGGTCTACTATCATGCTTTTTTCGGTTAAAAGTACTTTTGTTGCACTCGCTGATGTTGGTGTTACTGAATGGCGGTACATGGCTCAGGTTCTCACAACGGGGTTCCAGATTGTTGCACTCGCTGATGTTGGTGTTACTGAATGGCGGCCGGCTGGGTTGTCGGAAGTACACATTGAAACCGAGGTTGCACTCGCTGATGTTGGTGTTACTGAATGGCGGTGTTTATTTGCTCACGCTGTGAAGCGTCGGCGTCTGGTTGCACTCGCTGATGTTGGTGTTACTGAATGGCGGTGTTTATTTGCTCACGCTGTGAAGCGTCGGCGTCTGGTTGCACTCGCTGATGTTGGTGTTACTGAATGGCGGTTTTAATGCTTAGAGTTCCATTCTCTCGCCTTTGGTTGCACTCGCTGATGTTGGTGTTACTGAATGGCGGGCCTCGCATTTGCAGGAACCATACGGTGCTACCTCCAGGTTGCACTCGCTGATGTTGGTGTTACTGAATGGCGGAACAATAAGGATTTTCTTACCCTCAATGTCTTCCTTAGTTGCACTCGCTGATGTTGGTGTTACTGAATGGCGGCCACAGCTTGGTGGCGCCGGGCTCGTTCGGGCAAAGTTGCACTCGCTGATGTTGGTGTTACTGAATGGCGGACCACCTACAAGAAATACGCAGAAGGCAACACAGAAGTTGCACTCGCTGATGTTGGTGTTACTGAATGGCGGAAGAACGCTCGGATGAACTCGCCCAAAACCTCGGCTGTTGCACTCGCTGATGTTGGTGTTACTGAATGGCGGATGTGTTTCCCCGTACAGGTTAGCATAAATTTGAGTTGCACTCGCTGATGTTGGTGTTACTGAATGGCGGCGTCGATCAGCGGCTTCATGCGTGCCACGATGTTGTTGCACTCGCTGATGTTGGTGTTACTGAATGGCGGCTCAATGGGGGATTTCAACCGCCGTGCAAGGTATGGGTTGCACTCGCTGATGTTGGTGTTACTGAATGGCGGTGGTATGCACGCGAGTATCGATGCAATCAGTTTCGTTGCACTCGCTGATGTTGGTGTTACTGAATGGCGGGCCTTTGCTATTCGTCCGGCAATAGGCAACTCTTTCTGTTGCACTCGCTGATGTTGGTGTTACTGAATGGCGGGAAATAAAAAATGCACTCATTCCTATGCTGTCAGAAAGTTGCACTCGCTGATGTTGGTGTTACTGAATGGCGGAGTTTCATGACCATTTGACCAATACTCAGCGTGAGTTGCACTCGCTGATGTTGGTGTTACTGAATGGCGGTGTCCGGAACGGGTATGCCCTTTATAATCATTTTTGTTGCACTCGCTGATGTTGGTGTTACTGAATGGCGGGAGGGCGTTGTGCAGTCTCAAAAGGACAGCGAAGGTTGCACTCGCTGATGTTGGTGTTACTGAATGGCGGTACACGGTTATACTTAATGCTCATACCTTGCTCTTAGTTGCACTCGCTGATGTTGGTGTTACTGAATGGCGGCAGAGCTACTAGTACTCCGGTGAGAGTAAGCAGCTGTTGCACTCGCTGATGTTGGTGTTACTGAATGGCGGACGGTGAGGCGTATCAGGTCCGGCCACTCGTCCGGGTTGCACTCGCTGATGTTGGTGTTACTGAATGGCGGGCGGCGAACTGCCAGACCGAGAAGGCCGGTCGTAGCGGTTGCACTCGCTGATGTTGGTGTTACTGAATGGCGGTTGTCCAAAAGACTATCTAATCCCGGTTCCATCTTTGTTGCACTCGCTGATGTTGGTGTTACTGAATGGCGGCTTGTCGCTCCACCCGTCGAACAGGTCGAGGTCAGTTGCACTCGCTGATGTTGGTGTTACTGAATGGCGGATCAGCATGCCGAACATGTCATTACTGTTGCCCCAGCCGGTTGCACTCGCTGATGTTGGTGTTATAGAAAGTACCCATATAACAAATGCCGCAATTCTTGAAAGTTTTTGTTGAAGAAGAAGGAATTGAATGAAAAAATCAGGATATAATTGACACGAATAAGAATAAGTGATAGATTCGAGGTGGTATCATCCATCGAAACACATTTACTATCGCCATCGGTAAATGGGTACTAGTACTAGGCGGATAAAATTTCGATTAAATCAAATTTTATGATAAATTTGTTGACAAGTCGGTACGATTTGTTATTATATAGACACAAACAACATTTCAATAGACTACCATGGCAACAAGAATCTACCAAGGACGAATAATTTCTGTTGAATATGAGCAATCGGCAGATATCGTGGGAGGAATGAGAGCAGAAGAAGCGCTCATATACACCTTTAAGCTTTTCCAAGATGCAACGAATTACCATTTAGTCGCATTAGCCGGTATGGCAGATGAGAATGGGGGAGAAACGATAGGACAAAGATTTAAACGGAAGGTTAGAAGCATATGGCAGAAACATCCCAAGGATAAGGTGGCTGCAAAAACTCTGCAGCAGTCATTGACGGAGACTCTGCATATGCGGGAGGATGCGAGCTTTGATGAAGTAATAGATGCTATTTATGAGGGCTGTGAGCGTAAGGATATATTGCCGTATGTTCAACAGTTCATCATGGATCGAACGAAGAAGGGCGATGGTGCCATTCAACAGGAAGGCCGTAGTTTGTTGCCCAAATTGTGTGATGTTGGTTTTAGTGGTAATTATGATTTCAGTACGAAAGAAAAAATTGCTACAGCCGGTAATAAAAGGTTGATACATGAATTAGGTAGAACTGATATCTCGCAAGAAGAATTGGAACAACTGGCTGATGAAATGGATTTGTCGTGGGCTGCTATCAAAACTCAGCCCAATGAGGATCATAGTGCATCGCAGTGCTATAGCCAAGAAGAGACACAGGTAAAAGTACGCGAGATAATAGATGAGTTGATTGAATGCTTATTAAAGAAGGGTGATGCGGCGTGGGAGAAATATGCCGGAGAGCAAGGTGTAAACCTGCATGACGAAGCTAAAAAAGCGATATCAACACGCCCGGTGATTAACAGCGCGCATTTGTTGGCGAAAAATAATAAAGCCGCTCCGGCCTTGAAACAGGCTGCTGTGTTTTTCATGTATTATCCTTGTCGTTTTTCTGCCGATTTGCTCAAGGTGAAATTGGGGAAAGATAAGAGTGAAAAGAATGAGGGAAGTGTGTACGATTGTTCTTCTTTGGAGAATGACCCCATATTGTTGGCGCGTGGAGAAAGAGGGTTCATATACCGCGGTTTTACAGCATTGCCGGATTGGGAGCAGGAAGGGGCGTTGATGTATTCATCTGAGTGGGATATATTGGCATTTAAAGAAGCGTTGAAGGCTCTGCATTCATATGAATTGAAAACGCAAGAGAGAAAGACGTATGCCGATACATTGATTGCCGAGCTGAATTACATGCTGAAAGGAGAAGGAAAAGCACCTTCATTGAATGGAGAAGGTGACCATGTTGTGCCCGTGTTGAAAGATGACCCTCGCAAGGCGTTATTGGAAGAATTGCTGCTTGAGATTTCTCCGGACTCCGGTGATGGAAAATATACAATCAGCCATCGAGCATTGAATGCCTTTGATGAGGTAAAAGAACAATGGTTGTTGGCCGAAAAAAAAGGTGTGACAGATGAAGCCGCTTTAATCGGTATAGTGCGTAAGATACAAGGTAGTGGTGGCCGTTTTGGTTCGGGGGTTCTGTTTGAAGCGTTGTGTAAAGAAAAGTATCGTCCGATATGGCATGATTGGGTGGATGAAAAAAATAAAAATATACCACGTTCATCAAATATATTGAGAGATTATGGGCGTGTGCAGGAGTTAGAAAAGGAAATAGCACAGTACAGTGAAGAGTTGAGTATTACAGCCGCTGAGGCTGAGTATTCACCGCGGCAGTTGTTGTTTTCTGATATAGGTAATTTTGGACAGAAGAAACCCGGTCATGAATATGTACGTGGTCAGAAAGGAAAGATACGTTTGAGAGTTGCCGTGCGCGATGCCCGTGGCAGATTGACCGGGGCTACTGTACTGGCACGTTATTCTGCTCCGCGTTTTGAGAGAGACGAATTAGGTGTAGATTCTGCTAACTGGACGAAACCGAAGAAGGGGGCTGATACATCTGTTCCGTGGTTGCAACCCATGATGAAAGCTCTCCGTATTGATGATAGTTTGATACGGTTGAAGAAAGAACCGGCCGTTGCTTTGCAGGTGAAGAATGGTAACGTGTGTTATCTGAATTTTCCTGTAACATTAGATTTAGAGCCCTTGCATAAGTATATGGGCAAGGCGGCGTTGTGGAAGAATCAAATGCTGGGTGGGCAAGATGAAAAGCTCCATTTGCATTGGCCTGCTACATACGAGGGAAAAAACGCGCCGTGGTGGGAGAATAAATCCATTCAAAACAATGGGTTTGATGTATTGGGTGTCGATTTAGGCATGCGCTATGCCGCAGCATGGTCGTTGACTCATGTGCAGAAAGAAGATAAACTGTATACAAAACGAGGAAGCGAATTGCTGGGTAGATATGTGGGTTCATCGGGTGATTTGTCCTGGTATGGCTATAGTATCAAACAGGGACTCTGCAAAATTGATGGAGAAGGAAGTCAGAAAAAGCATTGGGAAAGTAGGGTAAGTGAGAGTGCCCCGCAGTTACCGGCCGGTGTTACAGCACCATCTGAAGATGATAAGGTTTTGGCTAAGGCTATTCTGAGTAAGGTAGGAATGGCAATGCCGGAGCGCGCAGATAGCGATGTATTGATACTGGGCAATGCGGCCTTGAGAGCGCTTAAACGGCTTATTTCGCGTTTGCGCCGATATCAATCAATTTTGGTAAAGTTGAAGGATGCGGAAAAGCAGGAAGCTGCAATGCAAGAAGCAAGAGATTTTTTTGAAAACAATGAAGCTACCAGACAATTTATTCCGCAAATCTTGCGCAAGATAGAAGAAAACGATGTTGTTGCCGTGCGAGATTTGTTGCTGGGGGCTTTGTTGGAATTACGTGCGACTTTGCCCGGCGTTGCCTCTGATTTGGTAAATCTTATCTTGCCGAGAAAGAAGGGTATATGGAAGTGGGTGGAAGCTTCTAAACCGGGGTGTATATGCTCGGGTAAGATAGAGTTATTACCCCATGATTCCACCAAGCGTTTCATTTACCATAGAGGTGGCCTTTCCGTACGCCGTTTAACTCAATTGGAGAACTTAAGGCATGTGTTACAATCGCTGAATCGTGTTCTTTGGTTAGAACCCGGAGTTACTGTACCGTTTGGAAAAGAATTGAAAGGCATGCCTGTTGAAGACCCTTGTCCGGAATTGCTGAAAAAAATAGAAAATGTTAGGGAGGAACGCGTCAATAAGATTGCTCATGAGATTGTAGCCCAAGCTTTGGGGGTAAGATTGGTTGCATCCAGAAAAGATAAAAATGTGGGGGGCAGAGATGTTATACACGGCGAATATGAAGTGATACCGGGGAGAAAACCTGTGGACTTTGTCGTGTTAGAAAACCTCAGCCGTTATTTAACTTCTGTTGACAGAAGCTATGATGAAAACACAACGTTGATGCGTTGGGCTCATCGTCAGCTGGTTGCTAAGGTAAAACAGTTGTTGGAGGAAGTGTTCGGTATACCGGTATTGTATACCCATGCTGCATATACCTCCAAGTTTGATGCGTTGACGTCTGCTCCCGGATTCCGTGCGCAAGAATTGAATGAAGCGTATGTTAAGCGATTGCTGCAATCTTCAGAGCCGGAAGATAAGCGGATAGGTGAAATATATTCCAAGATATTGGAGAATCTACCGAAGAGAGAGCAAAACGAAGGACTCAAATTATTGGCGCCTGATAGTCGAAATGGTGGCGAGTTTTTTGTTTCTCCGGCTGCTCAAGGTGTAAGAGTTACCAATGCTGATATTAACGCTGCCATAAACATTGCATGGCGTGGTATTGCTGCGCCTGAATCGTTGCACTTGTTGCACCGTTTGAGATTGGAAAAGAAGAAAGGTGTCCTTAAACCATGTGAAGGGAACAAGCGAGAAAAAGCACTCAAAGGCGTATATGAGCTGAATGTTCACCGAGATTTGTCGAATGTGGAACAATCTATCGCAGCGTTCTGTCTCATGCCGGGTGTAACAGATGGGCTTTCTTTTGCTTCATATCAATCAGAAAACAACTCATCATATGAGATTGCTCACGGCCGTGATTTATGGCACTATATGAAGCGAAATCGGTGGAATATGTGCCACATGTTCAATTATAGGGTTTTGGAAAAATTGACACTAATGGCAAGTCCGTTAAAAGAGTTTATAAAACCTCTTGAAACACTGCTTGACGATGACGACATTCCCATGTGATTATGAAGAGCAGCCTCCGCATATGCCTGTGCGGAGGCTGCACAATTATGTGTATTGCCCTCGCTTATATTATTTGCAGTGGGTGGAAAATGTTTTTGTGCATAACGAGGATACCGTAATAGGTTCTTCGTTGCACCATCGTGTAGATTCACCAACTAAAACTAAAGAGGCATCTTTAGTGGAAGAGGGCGGAAC
Source organism: Akkermansia sp. (assembly GCA_045576695.1). GTDB lineage: Bacteria > Verrucomicrobiota > Verrucomicrobiia > Verrucomicrobiales > Akkermansiaceae > Akkermansia. The sequence goes on along the minus strand of JAZNGY010000192.1, from coordinate 13,289 downwards.
TTTACGTTCAGTACATCTAAGTTCTGATGAATTGGGAATCACGGGTATCATTGATATTGTGGAATATGCTGATGATGGGAAACGTTATTTGCTGGATTATAAAAAAGGTGCGCCTGACAAAGATTTGTATGGGGAATGGAAGGTAAAAGAAAATGATGCAGTTCAGCTTGCTGCGTATGCCATGTTGTTAGCTGAGGTCGGCATCAACGTGGATGCTGCGGGTATATATTATGCAGAAATAAAAAGGCGCGTTTATGTGGAATTAACGGAAGCTCTTTTTTCTAAAGTAAAGCGATATATAAAAGAAGCGAAGGAAGTTGCCGCGTCTTGCGTGTGCCCTCCACCAAAGTGTGATGTGCGTTGTTTATATTGTTCTGCGTATCCTGTTTGCTTGCCATTTGAATCACGCGCATGGAGTGAAGGTGATGTTGCGGAAAAGACGACGCCACCACGGGCTCCTATGCCGGATAATGACGATGGTGAGTTCTTAGTTGTGCAAACTAAAGATGCATACGTATCTTTGCAAGGTGGTGAAATTGCAGTTAAACTAAATGGGGAGGTAGTGAGTAAGCATCCTATTCATCAGTTGTCTGCTGTTTGTTTGTATGGTGCTATTCAGATATCTGCGCAGGCTCAGCATGCTTTGATGGAAGAGGGGATACCCGTATCATGGTTTAGTGCAGCCGGTCGCTTTATCGGCATGGCCCATGGTTTGCCTTTAAGTGGAGTGGATGCACGCTTGGGGCAATGTCAATTATGGACTACACCCGAGAAACGATTAGCGATTGCCACTCGTATAATCAAAGCAAAAATTCATAATCAAAGGGTGATGCTGATGCGCAATGGAAAGCCCGATGCCGCCGTTTTAAAAATGTTGGCCGAAATGCGGGATTCTTGTCTAGAAGCAAAATCATTGGCTGCACTCAGAGGCATAGAAGGAGCTGCTGCTGCGTTGTATTTTGAGAATTTTGCCGGTATGCTTAAACCCGGGGTAAATTTTGATTTTAACGGTAGAAATCGCCGCCCTCCTAAGGACCCGATTAATGCATTATTGTCGATGGCGTATTCGGTGTTGTCGAAAGAATTGACGGGTATAGCTTACACTGTGGGTTTAGATCCGTTTTTGGGGTTCTTTCATTCCCCTCGGTATGGCCGCCCGGCTCTTGCATTGGATATGATGGAAGAGTTCAGACCGTTGATAGCCGATTCAACGGTATTAACATTGGTAAATAGGGGAGAGATAACGGTATCTGATTTTATTTGTTCTTCGAAAGGCGTAATGCTGGGGGATAGCGCCCGCCGTCAATTCTGGCGAGCTTGGACCAGGCGCATGGATACGGAAATAACGCATCCGGAATTCGGTTACAAAATGAGTTATCGGCGTATGTTATCGGTTCAAATGCGTCAACTCTGGCGTTTTTGCAGGGGGGACATTAATGAGTATCATTCTTTTACAACAAGATGAGTAAAAGACATAGATATTTGGTGTGCTACGATATCGCAGATGCTAAGCGTCTGAGGCATGTGGCAAAGGTTTGCGAGTCTTATGGGCGAAGAATCCAATTTTCTGTTTTTGAAAGTGCTCTCAGTAATACTATGTTAGCATCATTGCGAGCTGAGTTAGACGTGATTATTAATCATGATACGGACCAGATTTTGTTTGTTGATTTGGGGGTAGATGATTTTTCTACTCCTTTTTCCATGGAATATTTAGGCCTGCCGTATGTGAAAAAGAGCAGAATTACTATCATATGATAACTGAAGACAGAAGCGTGCTGATAAAGATTACCATTTGTCGGACTAATAAGTGAATGTCGTGGTGAATTTTTAGCAGAGGCGTGAAACGTGGGGTTGACAGCGTGTGCCGGGTGCGATACAATGAGTGGCGTGCATTACGAATCCGTTATACAACTGAAAAGCGCAACGGCCGGGGGTGAGACTCAAGGCGATGTGTTTGTGCAGCTTACGCAAAAGCAAACCCGCACCACAAAAACGGGCACGCCGTATTTGGAGCTAACCTTGGCAGATGCCGGGGACAGCATGGTGATTAAGGTGTGGGATAATGCCGCGTGGAATGCGGCCTGCCGAGCCATGCCCGAGGGTGCATTTGTGGCGGTGACGGCGGATTGGACGTGCAATCAATATGGCATGGAAGCCAAGAATTTGGATTATCGCCCGCTAAGCCCGGCAGAGGAAGAGGTGTTGCTGAGCGGCGGGGCAGATATGCGCGCTGCCCAAGAACAAGCGTGGGCAGAAATACTCTCTTATATCGACAGCCTGAAAGACCCCCGCTTGCAGGCGCTTTGCCGAGCGTTGACGGAGGCGCATGAGGCGCGTTTTCGCCGAGCGGCAGCGGCGCGTGGCATGCACCACGCCCGCCGCGGTGGCTTGGTGGAGCACACGGCCGGGGTGATGCGTGTGGCAGATGCCATTTGCAAGGCCTACCCGTACATTAACCGCGATTTGGTGATGGCCGGTGCGCTTTTCCACGACTGCGGCAAGATGTGGGAGACCGGCTGTGCAGAGCAGGGGTTTGCGGTAGAGTATTCAGAAATGGGCGAGCTGCTGGGCCATATCTCCGTCAGTATAGAGGTGGTCAATAAACTGTGGCAAGGCATTTGTACCGCAGAGCAGCGCGCGGCGTGGAAAGGGCTTACCCCCGCAACGGAGCAGGTGCGCCTGCATGTGTTGCACCTTATTGCCTCTCACCACGGGGTGTTAGAGTACGGCTCGCCCGTGGTGCCCAAAACGCCGGAGGCGTTGGTGCTGCACCATGCGGATAATATTGATGCTAAGCTCGAGATGTTCCGCTCAACGTACGAAACATCCGAGGCGCTTACGCCGAGTATACGCCGCAGAAAGTACGGGTTGGAGAGCAACGCCGTGTTGCCTTTGCCCGCTTTTAAAGCAGAAAGTGCAGAGTGATGGATGCGTTGCTCTGCATGGCCGTGGTGTGTGGTTTGCTGGTGGTGTCTCAGCTAAGCCCGGGGCCGGATGTGTTTTTTGTGTTTCGCACGGCGTTGGCACGCGGTTTTTGTGCCGGGTTGGCCGTGGGGGCGGGTATTAGCCTGGGTTTTTTGATACAGGCGGTAGTGGCGTGTACTGCCGGTGCATGGGCCATGCAGCAGAGCTGGAGCCATTACCTGCTGTGGGCGGCTGCGGCGTGGCTGCTTTATTTGGCGTGGAAGATTTTCCCGAAACATTGGCAGGCAGTGGCGCTTGATTTGAGCCAAAAAGAGCAGGGCGGGGCGTGCCGCGCTTTGCTGTGGCAGGGCTTTTTGTGCAACATACTCAACCCGAAGTGCATGTTGTTTATACTCACCCTCAGCGCCGGGCCGTTGCAAACGCACGGTGCATTGGTTTGGTATGCCCCCGTATTGGTGGTGGCTCTTACGCTGAGCGGGTTAGCGGGCTGGGCGCTGTGGAGCGCCTTGTTGCAATGGCGCCCCGTGCAGGGCTTTTACCGCCGAAATACCTTGATGATAGATGCCGTTTTTGCCGTTTTGTTGGCTGCTTTTGCTGTGCTTTTGGTTGTGCAATAATGAAAAAATAGCCCTGTATAGCGTATTGGTGCTTGCTTTTTCGGGTGGAATGGGGTAGAGTATGTGGCGCAAAGACGTTATTGCACTTATGAACGACATTATCACGACAGCATGCAAATTCGTCACGTCCTCCATTGGTCGCAAGATTCTTGTGGCTTTGACAGGTTCGTGTCTCCTCCTCTTCCTGGTGGGGCACCTTGCCGGTAACATGACCATCTTCGGTGGTGATGTTGCTGAGGGTGGTACCTCCTGGATTAACTCCTACGCAACAGGTTTGCACTCAATGCCCGCCTGGCTTCTGTGGTCCATTCGTTTGGGCTTGCTGGCCGTGGCTCTTGTTCACATTGTGCTTACTTTGGTGCTCAAGTATGAGAACTACAATGCCCGCACACACTACAAAAAAGAGGGTACCCTCAAGGCTACTCTTTCTTCTCGTACCATGGTGATTACCGGCATCATGATTCTCTGCTTTGCCGTATTCCACCTCTGGCAGCTTACATTCAACGGTGACCCGCACGATTGCTACAACCACATCATTGCCGCATTCCAGGATCCCCTGTGCTCCGTCTTCTACATCGTAGCCTGCTGCTGCCTCTTCATGCACGTGCGCCACGGCCTTCAGTCTGTGCTGCAGACCTTTGGCCTTGCCACCCGCAAGGTGCGCCCCCTCTACAACATCATCGCCGTACTCTTCGGCTTGGTTGTTTGCGGTGGTTTCATCTCCATTCCCGTGTGTGTCATGTTGGGCATCCTTAAATAAACCTTTACTTAACAAGCTCTGATTATGAACGAAATCAAGTTTCCCGTAAGCGACTACATGCCGGATTCCTGCATTCCGGATGGCCCCATTGCCGAGAAGTGGACCAAGTATAAGCGCGAGGCCAAGCTCATCAACCCCAACAACCGCCGTAAGTACACCGTGCTTATCGTAGGCTCCGGTTTGGCCGGTGGCTCTGCCGCTGCCACACTTGCCGAGTTGGGCTACAATGTGAAGTGTTTCTGCTACCAGGACAGCCCCCGCCGCGCACACTCCATCGCCGCTCAGGGTGGTGTGAATGCCGCCCACAACTACCAGAACGACGGTGACTCCGTATACCGCTTGTTCTACGATACCGTGAAGGGTGGTGACTTCCGCGCTCGTGAGGCCAACGTATACCGTCTTGCCGAGGTATCCTGCAACATCATCAACCAGTGCGTTGCTCAGGGTGTTCCCTTCGGCCGCGAATACGGTGGTTTGCTCGACAACCGTTCCTTCGGTGGTTCTCAGCTTAAGCGTACCTTCTACAGCCGTGGTCAGACCGGCCAGCAGCTCTTGCTCGGTTGCTACCAAGCTATGGAGAAAGAAATCGGCAAGGGGCACATTGAGATGCACCCCCGCACCGAGATGATGGACCTTGTCGTGGTAGACGGCCACGCCAAGGGTATCGTGGTGCGTGACATGGTGACCGGTGAGATTAAGAGCTATGCCGGTGACACCGTGCTGCTTGCCACCGGTGGTTATGGCCGCGTGTTCTTCCTTTCCACCAACGCCATGGGCTGCAACGTAGGTGCTGCCTGCGCATGCTGGAAGAAGGGTGCATACTTTGCCAACCCCTGCTTCACCCAGATTCACCCCACCTGCATCCCCGTTAAGGGCGACTACCAGAGCAAGCTCACCCTCATGTCTGAGTCTCTGCGTAACGATGGCCGTATTTGGGTGCCCAAGAGCCGCGAGGTGGCTGCCAAGATTCGCAAGGGCGAGTTGAAGCCCTCTGACGTAGCCGAGAACGACCGCGACTACTACCTGGAGCGCAAGTACCCCTCCTTCGGTAACTTGGCCCCGCGTGATATTTCCTCTCGTGCCGCTAAGGAAGCCTGCGATGATGAGCGCGGCGTAGCCAACACCGGCCGTGGCGTGTTCCTCGACTTCAAGGATGCCATCAACCGCATGGGCAAGGAGTGGATTGACGGCCAGTACGGCAACCTCTTCGAAATGTACGAGGAGATTACAGACGTTGACCCGCACGAGCAGCCCATGATGATTTACCCCGCCTCTCACTACACCATGGGTGGCCTTTGGGTAGACTACAACCTCATGTCTTCCATCCCCGGCTTGCATGTGCTCGGTGAAGCCAACTTCTCTGACCACGGCGCCAACCGCCTCGGTGCTTCCGCCCTCATGCAGGGTCTCTCCGACGGCTACTTCGTCATCCCCGCCACGCTGCCCACCTACCTTACCACGCAGCAGCCCGGCAGCATCACCACCGCCGCCCCCGAGTTCAAGGAGGCTGAGGACGAAGTGAAGGCCCGCATTCAGAAGATGATGGACGTGAAGGGTACCAAGACCCCCGACGAAATCCACCGCGAGCTCGGTAAGCTTGTGTGGGACGACGTAGGCATGGGCCGCACCAAGGAGTCCTTGCTGCACGCCATTGAGAAGATTCCCGCCATCCGTGAAGAGTTCTGGACCAACGTACGCGTGGTAGGCAGCACGGAGGGTATGAACCAGGAGCTGGAGAAGGCTTGGCGCGTTGCTGCCTTCCTCGACTTCGCAGAGGTGCTCTGCTACGACGCCCTCAACCGTGAGGAGTCCTGCGGTGCTCACTTCCGCCTCGAGCACCAGCTGGCAGACGGTGAAGCCAAGCGCGATGACGCCAACTTTGCCTACGTAGCCTGCTGGGAGTACAAGGGCACGGGCGAACTGCCGGTTCTGCACAAAGAGCCGCTTACCTTCGACACCGTACACCTGGCCATCCGTTCCTACAAGTAAAGACACGTACAAAACTCTAACTTTTCATACACTATTATGGCAAATCTTAATCTTACGCTCAAGGTTTGGCGCCAGGAGTCCCCTGAGGCCCAGGGGCGCATCGAAACCTACAAGGCGAAGAACATCCCGGATGAAGCTTCCTTCCTCGAGATGCTCGACATCGTCAACGAAGAGCTCGTACACGAGGGCAAAGAGCCCATTCACTTCGACCACGACTGCCGCGAAGGCATTTGCGGTATGTGCTCTCTCACCATCAACGGTGTGCCCCATGGCGGCAAGAAGGTGACCACCTGCCAGCTGCACATGCGCCAGTTCAAAGATGGCGACACCATTTGGATTGAGCCCTTCCGCGCTGCTGCATTCCCGCTGCTGCGTGACTTGGTGGTAGACCGTACCGCGCTCGACAGCATTATCGCCGCCGGCGGTTTCGTTGACGTACGCACCGGTGCAGCCCCCAATGCCAACAACATGCCCGTGCGCAAAAAGACGGCAGACGCCGCTTTCGACGCCGCTGCCTGCATTGGTTGTGGTGCTTGCGTGGCCAGCTGCAAGAACAGCGCCGCCATGCTCTTCACCTCTGCCAAGGCTGCTCACCTTAATCTGCTGCCCCAAGGCCAGCCCGAGAAGAACAAGCGTGTGCTTGCCATGGTGCGCCAGATGGACGCCCTCGGCTTCGGTAACTGCACCAACCTTTACGAGTGCGAGGCCGCTTGCCCCAAGGGTATCAGCGTAGACAACATTGCCAAGCTCAACCGCGACTACATGATCGCTTGCGCTGCAGAGGCTTTCGGTGTCTTCTCCTGATAAACGCCCACCACAATCTTTGCCGCCGGAGCGGGGATTTCCCGTTCCGGCGGCTTTTTGCTTGCTAAAGGCGCGGTGATTGAGTATAATGCCCGCGCCGCCGTTTATGAAGTTTTACATAGTAACACCCGCGTATAATGCCTTGCACTGGTTGAGAACCTGTGTGCGTTCTGTAACCGACCAAGTGTGCGAGGGGGTAGAAGTACACCACCATGTACAAGATGGAGGCTCTGCCGATGATACCGTGCAATGGCTGCAAGAGTGGCAAAAAAGCCATGCAGATATACCCGGCTACCGCCTTACCTTTGAAAGCGCCAAAGATAATGGCATGTATGATGCCATCAACAAAGCGTGGGCCAAAATGCCCGCAGATGCCGATGTAACGGCCCACATTAATTGTGATGAGCAGTACACCCCCACAGCCCTGCGACAGGTGGCACAGGCTGTAGCCGCTACCCCGAAAGCGGATGTTTTCGTGGCATCTCACATCATCATTGATGACCACGAGCGCTACATTTGCCACCGCCGCCCCATTCGCCCGTATAAATGGATTAGCCACACAACATGTGAAATCATCACCTGTGCATGTTTCCACAGGGCTTCATCGTTTGTTAAACACGGCGTGCGCTTTGATACGCAGTGGCGCTCCATAGGCGACCTCATTTTGTACCGCGATATCCTGCATCATTCTCCGCGCGTGGCCTTGCTGCCCAATGTTTATACCAGCATTTTCCGCGTTACCGGCTCTAACTTGGCGTGGTCGCAAATCACTGAAAAAGAATGGGCCGTTTACAATAACCTCATGCCCAAATGGGCCTACCGTACCCGCAAGCTTGCAGATGTTATCAGCAAGCTCAAACGCCATGTTTGCGATGCTTTGCATGCTGCCCCGGTTTCTTTTGAGGTATACCCCCCGGATGCCACTCAGCGTATCTCCGTTCGCATCAAACACCCCACCGGGCATTGGGGCTGCCGCACTGTCGGCGAAGAGTAAGTCCTTTGCTCATTCTCCATCCAATATTCCGTATACCTATGCTGTGTGCGGAATTATGTTTTGATTAGTTATCAATAATTAACTTTTTTGTGACATTCTGACATTTTATGCTGGGCGAACGGCGTGAGATATAGTATAATAAGGCGTATGAAGAAATTTTGGTCAGTAATTTTGATGGGGATAACGGCATTAGGTGCAATATCTGCTGCTAAGGCAGAAGAAGATATCAGTGCAGACGACATACTGTACGTGATGCGCCAAATGACGATAAGCCAAGACAAGACGGATGTGACGGGCCACATACGCAAAGGCGCAGCGAAGGTGCCGTTTGCCTTAAGCTCCCGTGGGCAGACCATCGTATTCCAATACAAGCAAAACAATGAGTGGAACCGCTTTGATGTACGCATCAATGAAAAGAATGTGGACATTTTGCGCGTGGTGAAAGGCAAGGCGTACAAGATATCTGCCAAGGGCTACAACACGCCGATAGCCGGAACGGATGTGTGCTACGAGGACCTCTCTTTGCGCTTTTTATATTGGAAGGGGGCAAAGCTTATAGATGACCCCGCCAACAGCCGAGTAAAGGGTAGAGATTGCCATATTGTTGAGGTTGCCAACCCCAACCCCGCAGTAGGCCAATTTGCCTGGGTGCGTATGTGGGTAGATAAAGAAAACGGCACGGCCTGGCAAATTGACGGCTACGGTGCCAACGGTAAACTCAAAAAACGTTTTACCATTACCTCTGTGCAGCGTTTGGATGACGGGCGCTGGTTCTTCAAGCAAATGAAGCTTGAGGTGCGCGACCCCAAGAACCCCAACGTCAATGTATCCATTAATTATTTGGATATGCAAGACCTCAAAAAATAAGTCTGTATAGACACATTATACGAGCCGGTATGGTAAAAGTGCTCTTACGCCTCGTTGTCATGGCAGCACCGGTAGCCGCTTTTTGGTGGTTGGTGCAACATGTGGTGTTGAGGCTTTTTCATACCGGCGGTGTATATAGCGCCCTCGCATACGCTCTCGGGGGCGTTTTGCTTTTAGGCGTGTGGGAGTTTTTTGCTGTGCGTGCGTGGGTTTTGCCGTTTTTCGGGCGGGTATTCAGCTCTGCCGTATACGGTGCAGGCACCGCATATGAGGACCCGCTATCGGCCCTTGCCGCACGTATTCGCACCGGCAGAGATGCCGCTTTGCTGCATGAGTTCTTGGCTATGGCAGAGCAAGATAAAACCCGCGCGCGCGTGTGGTCTGAGCTTTCTGCCATTTATGATGAGGTGTTTCATAATCAGCCCGAGGCCTTGCAAGCGCTGCTGCAAGGGGCAGAACACGCCGCATCTGCTGAAGACAGGGCCATGTTTTTGTACCGTGCTGCGCGTTTTCGCTTGAGCCGCATGAGTGATTCTCACGGCGCCCGAGAGCTTTTTACCCGCGCTGCCTCTTTGTACCCTGATACAGCCTACGGCCGCAAAGCCGCTCGCATGGTCGATTAAAGAACGTGCCGTTTAACAGTTCGGTTGAATAAATGGGTAAATTTCCATTTGTGCGGCGAAAAAAAAGCAAAAAAAATCCCCATACTTTTCAGTATGGCGATCTGGATGCACTGCAAGTCAGTGCTAACTGCTCGGATGCATTCCGAGGGTAGTTTGGCGGCTCAGCATCCTACCGAAATCAGCGCTGAACAGCAACAGGAGCCTCCGGGGTGGGGGGCAGCGTGTTGGCAGCGGCGGTAACAGCTGTAAGGCCGAGAAGAATGGTGATGGTCTTAATCATGGCGCTTAGTTCTAACTGATTTGTTGTTCTTTTTCCTGTTTTTCTCTCCGGTTGGGAGGGCGCGATGATTTTACTTATTTTTTTCGGAACGTCAAGCGCAAAAGTGAGGAATTTTTTATTTTTCTTATTTTTATCTACGTTTGCGCGATTGAGAGTTCTTTTTCGAGGATTTTTTCGATTTGGATTTGCTGTTACCGGTCTTTTTATTTTGTTTTTTAGAAGACTTGGAGCTTGAGGGTTTATCCGCTTTTTTAGTAGGCTTGGTTTGTTTTTTCTCGGGCTCGGGGGTAACTTCCGGTGCTTGGGGCTCGGGCTCCGATACAATGGGGGCCGGGTTAGAGATTTGTGCACCGGGGCGCATGGCATCCCTGTAGACAACAATGCCGGCCGTTAACGCTTTTACCATTTTTGCTCTGTAGGCATCCGTACTCAAATCTGCGGCCTCTTTTTCATTAGTAGCATACCCCGGTATCACAATGACGGCAGGGCAATTGAGTGTGTTGAGCAGGGTGTAATGGGCATGGTGGCACGCGCGGTCGTACGCTTTGGTTGCATGCACCAAATGCGTGTGCAACGTAAAGGCCAGCGCGGTGTTGGCGGCATCGTGGCGGTGGCAGTCGAGGGTGCGTTTGCCGGGTATAAGCGGGGCTGCACAATAGGTTTCTACCCCCGCCATATCTGCGCGCCCCGTGTTCAAGTGCAGGCTCACAAAGATGGCATTGGTGGTATTTTTAGCGATTTCGACACGCTGCGCATCATTGATGTGGTAATTGCCCGTGCGAGTCAATACCACATTGAACCCCTTGGCTTTGAGTGCCTCTGCTAACTCTAATGCCAGTTTAAGGGTGTAATCGCTTTCGTTGCCGGCCGGCATTTTGCAGCCGGTGTCTGCGCCACCGTGACCGGGGTCGATGATGACGGTTTTAACCTCTCGCCTTTCTGCAATATAAGTGGGGCGCAGTATGGGGTCAATGATTTTGACCAAGTCTGTTTCAGACACATAAAGAACCCCTTGCGGGTCTTGTATAACCGGTGCCGTTAAACGCACCCTGTAGCCGCTGATGGTGGCAACTCTTTGCCCCGGGGCAACCTGCAGAGAAAAGCATGAGTTGCGAATAATTTGCTGTGCAGATTTGCCCTTATTATCTACTGCCGTCAGCTTGTAGAATGATTGAATGGAATTGAGGCTGATGTATTCTGCCCCGTTAACGGTGGTAGTAACCCAAGATGTTGTTTCTTGCGCAGAGAGCGGTGCTACCGTAACAAGCGGAAGCGCGGCAGACAGCAGAGAGAAGAGAAAAAGCGCCTTCATGTCAACAGGATGGAGAGAGTGAAGATATTACTTAAGGCGGGTAGAGCCCCTGTAACGGTTGCCACCGCCATGAATGGAGCCACCACCGGTACGGGGATTGCGGGTTTTAAGCTGTTTTGTCTGCACGGTGTTGATGTAGGCAACTATGCCTTGGAAAAGGCATTCTGCCAGTTTCTCGCGGTATGCATTTGTTGAGATGAGTTTGCCTTCCTCCGGGTTAGACACGAACCCTCCTTCAAAAAGAACGGCCGGGCGCGTAATGGTACAGAGCACCGAGAAGCGCGCGCGCTGAATACCGCGGTCCGTTGCGCCGGTGTATTTGATGGCGCGGCTGTGAATAGCCGTAGCCAAGGCAATGTTGGCGCTGTCCTGGTTATTGCCGGCAAGGGCTTCTCTTCTGCGAGTGCGGGCAAAAGGAGAGGTGGTGCCATGCGGTGCCAGCGTAAAGGTTTCAATGCCTTTGGCAGCGCGGCGCCCGGAGTTGTGGTGAATGCTCACGAAAAGAGAATGGGGGGTCTTGTTAGCAATGGCCACACGCTGTCCCAGGGTAAGGAATACGTCTGTATCGCGGGTCATCACCACTTTGTAGCCTGCTTGCACCAATTTTTTTCTTAATATGAGCGCCACAGCCAAGTTGCAGTCTTTTTCCTTAGCCCAAGAACTGACTGCGCCGGCATCGTGCCCGCCATGGCCGGCATCTATAACAACGGTGGTAATGGCCCCGACTTGTTTGTTGTGTGTGGGGCGCAATACAGGGTCCACCAGTTTTTGCATATCTACTGCAGAAATGAGCAGCTTGCCGTTATGCTCTTTGATGGGGTAAGAGAGTATGTAGCGGTAATTGTTAACGTAAAAATCTTGCTTGCCGGCTTTTACGGAGATGGTGTATGAGCCGCCGCCGTATGATTGAAAACCGGGGCGCCCTTTTCTCGGTAGGTATTTATAGAACTTGCAGGCGTCTTCTACCTCCACATACTCAACGCCGTCCACCTTCCATACTTGCCATTCAGTTTCATCCGCTTTGGCTGCAATACCCGTGCAGACCCCCAACATGAGGGCCATGGTTATGATGAAGTTTTGCAGCACGCGTCGCATGCCTCAATGCTAACATGCTATGCGTGGGTTTGGCAAGGTAAAACTCTGACAACGCAGGGCAAACGCATTAGGATTATGACACTTTCTTCAGATTGACCATTTACCATTTACAAAGTTATTGAATTTACAAGCTCTTATATAAATATTCATCAGCTGAAAGCCCACCATAAGGCATTATCCTTTCCCGGCTACATAGCGAGATATTAAAAAATTGTAAATGGTAAATTGTACATTGTAAATAAAGAACTTACAAGGTTCGTTACCTAATGCGTTTGCCCTGAAAGGCATTCCGGCCAAAAAGTGCTTATAATGCTTACCGGACGTCAAAACAAATGTGCTGCTCCGTCATAACATTTGCAGAATATAGTCTCCCTTGGGGCCCAACACCCTAGCCCGGAAAGGGGGTGGGGAAGCACGGCAATGAGTCCGTCCCCACATTCGACGCAGTCACAAAAAAGCATACCACCCTTATCCGGAATTTGATACAATGAGGTGAGAAAATCAGTATCAAGTACCCACCGGATGGATGGCATGCTACGAACGTGGATTATAACACAGAGACAATCTTAGACAAGTGTCAGATGCGCAAAAAGGCTAGGCTTTATTAGAGAACTCACGTGTCCGGAATTTCCGCAAATGTTATGACGGAGTACCCTTTTTTGACTGTATGACACAAAAAGTTTTATAGTAAAAAGTAGGGGTGAAATGCGTAACATGTTCATTTTTCAATAAAATGCTCTGATTAAAAATAAAATAGAACTCTATTATATAGAGAGATACTCATTTTTTTAAGACCTTTTTCCTATGTTAATCAGCAAGAAACAATACAAAAACAGAGCCGCTGCCGCTTGGGCAGGGTTGATGATAGGTGATGCCTTGGGCGCCCCGGCAGAGTTTTGCTACCGCGAGGATATTGCCACCAAATATCCCGATGGCCTGCAAGATATGGTGCCGGGATTCTGCATTTGCACGGATCGCCAACCCGGCGTGGTGACGGACGATACGCAAATGGCCTATTGCCTG
>JAZNGY010000191.1:0-8741 GCA_045576695.1 Akkermansia sp. | reverse complement strand
AATTTACAAAGTTATTGAATTTACAAGCTCTTATATAAATATTCATCAGCTGAAAGCCCCCCATAAGGCAATATCCTTTCCCGGCTACATAGCGAGAGAAACATGTTTTTGCGCAATGCTGCGGCCATAAAACATCGTGCTGTACTCAGGTCGATGTTTTATCAGAAAATTGTAAATGGTAAATTGTACATTGTAAATAAAGAACTTACAAGGTTCGTTACCTAATGCGTTTGCCCTGAGCCGCTTCCTTTTATTCTTGACTTATCTGACCCTATTTGGTAAAGGTGTTAGCATGTTAAGAGCATTTTTATTAATGGCAGGGGCTGCCGTTGCGCTGCCCTTGGCTCAGGCTTCTGTGTATGATTCTGTGCCGGAGGCAGTTGCTGCGCATGTGCAGGATTCGTGGACTTCCCCTCATGATTTGAAGCTTGAATTACAGGCCCCGGTTTCTTTGATTCCTTTCCCTCAGCAAGTCAAATGGACCGGTGGAGAGATGGATGTTTCTCATGTGGGCAGGGTGGTGTCTCTTTCGAACTGGAAGGGTAAAAAGGTGTACTCTAAGCTTGCCACAGCCTGTGCAGATGCGTCTTCTCAATTGCAAGGTGATGAGACCCTGTCGGTTTATTGTGTTAAATCGTCTGATTTTCTCCCCGCGCAACACAAGAATGAGGGATACAAGCTGGTGATTAATGAAAAAGGTGTTGAATTAACAGCTGCTACCGATGCCGGATTCTTCTACGGGGTTCAAACACTCCGCCAAATGCTGGCTACCGGTAAGGGAAAATTGCCGTATTGCGAGATTGTGGACTGGCCGGCTTTTGCCCACCGTGGTTATATGCAGGATTGTGGCCGCAACTTCCGCTCCGTGGAGCGCCTGAAGCAAGAGCTGGCATTGGCTGCCATGCTTAAGGTAAATACCTTCCATTGGCATCTTACGGATTACCCTGCTTGGCACGTACAATGCAATGCTTACCCTCAGCTTAACGACCCCAAGCACCGTACCCGCGATAAGAATGATACCTACTCATACGACCAAATTCGTGAGGTAATTCAATTTGCTGCCGACCGCAACATAACGGTGATACCCGAGCTGGATATGCCCGGGCATAGTGCCTATTTTGAACGCGCTTTCGGCTTCAAGATGCACACAGAGCAGGGTATGAAGATTGTGGGTGAACTCCTCGATGAGTTCTGCAAGGAAATCCCGTCCGAAATGTGCCCCATCATTCACTTCGGGGCAGATGAGGTGCGTATACCCAATGCCGCGCAGTTTGTTGATTTTGTAACCAAGAAACTGCAATCTCACGGGCGTACCCCCATGCAGTGGGCCAGCACTCGAGACTTGCCCGTTGGTGAGTTCTCCATTGAACAACGCTGGGGTGAAGGGGCTGAATTGGTGGCCAAATCCATACCTACAGACCGCATTAAGCGCCGCGCGTTCGATTCTACCATGGGCTACGCCAATTTGCTTGACCCCGCATTATTGGTGCGCCGATACTTCTTTATGCGCCCCTGTGGCGCCGCTGCCGGTGATGATAAGCGACTCGGTACCATTATCTGCATTTGGCCGGATGGCAAGGTAGACAACAAAGAGTACATACCCGGTATGTGCGCCATGTGGCCGGGTATGATGGCCATGGCGGAGCGCTCTTGGAAAGGTGGCGGTGCAGATGGCGACCACTTGCCTCTGGAAATGACTGCTGCCAACACCGCATCCTCTCGTGCATTCGCTTTATTTGAGACCCGTATGCAGGTTTTAAGCCGTACTTTGTTTAAGGATGAAGCGTTCCCATACTGGCCCGAGTCTTCTGTCAAGTGGGTAGTTGTAGAACCCGTTAATACCAAAGATGCTGCCGGTGTGCGCGAGCAGGTGCTGAGCGGTCAGTTCGCAGGTGTTAAAACTCGCCATGCTCACGGTGCTAACCTTTACTTCCGTACACGCCCGGATACCGGCTATTTGGGCATGTTTACTCACACCAAGCCCGGTCATACCGCATGGGCTATTACTGAGATAGAAGCTGATAAGGCCGGTCCTCAAAAATTTATGGTGGGCTTTGATGCCCCCGCTCGCTCCAACCGCCGTTATACCGGTGTGCCCAAGAACGGTGAGTGGTCCGGTTGCGGTACCCGCATCTGGCTCAATGGTAAAGAAATCAAGAGCCCCCGCACCTATAAACTCGCCGGTAAAAATAACCACCCCGGTAATGCTTGGAACTTTGATACCCCCCTCGCCCCCGAAGAAATTTGGTGGGTGCAAGAGCCTGTGGAAATCGAATTGAATGAAGGTAAAAACACCTTCATCATTGAGCAGCCTTACATCGGCGAGCACCAGTCATGGGGCGTTTCGCTGATTCCCCTTAAGGATTAAGACTTGTTGCCCCGTTTATCATTTCAATGTTAAACGGGGCTGTTGTTGAATCTGCGTTGATGCAAAACAACGAGTTGCGAATTTCGGTCCGCAACTCGTTGTTTTTTGATTAGTTACACGGTTTGTTGAGCAACGTAAATCAACCGTTTTGCAGCTTGATTTCGGCGCGTTTGCGGGCCGTGGCATCAAGGATGCGCTTACGCATACGGATGAAATGCGGGGTAGCCTCTACCAGCTCATCGGGCTCAATGTACTCAATGGCTCGCTCCAGCGAGAACACGCGCGGCGGCGTGAGCTGAATGGAGTCATTCTTGGTGGCGGAGCGGTGGTTGGTGAGGTGCTTCTCGCGCGTGGGGTTAACGGGTATGTCAATGGGTTTGGGGTTCTCGCCCACAATCATGCCCTCGTATACTTCATCACCGGGGGCAATGAAGAGCGATCCGCGCTCCTCCATAGCCTGCAAGGCGTAGGGGCGGGCAATGCCGTTCTCCATAGAGATAAGGGTGCTGCACTGGCGGGTAACGATTTCGCCTGCGTACGGGGCATATTCTTTGAAAAGGTGAGAGAAGATGCCGTGGCCACTGGTAAGGTTCACCAGCTCAAACTCAAAGCCGATAAGGCCGCGCGTGGGGATGGTGGCCTGTATATAGGTGCGCCCGGTGCCGGTGGTCTCCATGTTTTCCAAAATACCGCGGCGGTTGCCCAAGATGCGCACGGTGCCGTTGGCACATTCATCAGGCACCTCTATAAACACGGTTTCAAAGGGCTCGCAGGTGATGCCGTCGATTTCTTGTGTTATTACTTTGGGGCGAGACACGAGTACCTCGTAATTTTCGCGGCGCATTTGCTCTACTAAAATGGCAATCTGCATGGTACCGCGTGCAGATACCAAGAACACGCCCGCCAGGTCGGTGTCTTCTACCTTAATGGAGATATTGGTGCGCATCTCGCGCATCAGGCGATCGCGGATAACGCGGCTGGTTACATTCTTGCCATCCTTGCCACCCAGCGGACCATCATTAATGCTGAACTCCATCTGCACGGTGGGCGGGTCAATTCGCACAAAGGGCATGGCTTCTTCCTCCGGGTCGGCTACCAAGGTTTGGCCGATGTCCACATCCTCAAAACCGGACAGCCCAATGATGTTACCGGCCTCGCCTACGGCAGAGTCTGTTGTCTGCAAGCCACTGTATTCAAAAAGTTTGGTGACTTTGCCCTGAATGCGGTTGCCATCGGGCTGCAGCAGGTAAAGCGTGTCGCCTTTCTGCACTCGGCCGCTGGTAATGCGGCCCACGGCTACACGGCCCACGTAGTCATCCCAATCAATGTTGGAGATAAGCATCTTAAACGGCTTCTCGGGGGCGGCATCTTTGGGGGCCGGTATGTGGTTCACGATTTGGAAAAGCAGGGGGGTGCAGTCCACGGGGGGCTCGTTCTCCGGGCTGTTCATAAAGTAGCCATCGCGGGCAGATCCATATACAAACGGGGCCTCAAACTGCTCCTCCGTAGCATCCAGCTCCAGCAGCAGCTCCAGCACTTGGTCGTGCACCTTCATCGGGTCTGCATGCGGGCGGTCAATCTTGTTTACCACCACTATGGGCAGCAAGCCTTCTTCCAACGCTTTGCGCAGCACGAATCGCGTTTGCGCCTGCGGCCCTTCATAGGCGTCTACCACCAAAATAACACCGTCTACCATCTTCATCACTCGCTCTACCTCTGCGCCGAAGTCTGCGTGCCCGGGGGTGTCTACTATGTTGATGGTGTACCCGTTCCAGTGTATCGAGGTGTTTTTCGCCTTAATGGTGATGCCTTTTTCGCGCTCCAAATCCATGGAGTCCATGGCGCGTTCCTGCACCTCTTGGTTTTCTCGGTACGTACCGCCGGCTTTCAGCAGCTGGTCTACCAGTGTGGTTTTACCGTGGTCTACGTGGGCGATAATGGCAAGATTGCGGAACTTGGAAGAATCACTCATAATGTTTATTTTGTTAGGGCTGCTCGCGCCCGTCGCGCCATTCTAGCATATTCTGCGCCCTGCGTAAAGCCTGAACTGCGTATCTATATTACTTTTTGAATTATTACCGAAAATTGCTGAAAAAAAAGCTCGCCAACTTAAGCTATATGATGTATACTGTAAGGCAGCAAAAGAACTACACAAGATATGATTACCAAGAAACTCACAGTCCTCAATAAACTCGGGATTCATGCACGCCCTGCCGCACAGTTTGTGCGTGTGGCAAGTCGTTTTAAATCTGACGTTACGGTTGAGAAAGATGATGAATCCATAGATGGTAAGAGCATTATGGGCTTAATGATGCTGGCCGTGGGCTGTGGCGCTGTTATCGATGTAACGGTAGAGGGCCCCGATGAGGCCGAGGCCATGGCTGCGTTGGAGGAGCTGGTTGCCGCCAAGTTCGGCGAGGCCTGACCCTGCAACCCTACCTCTCACTGAGTGCAGATTATCATAAAGCCGATTGCATGACTGAGAGTTTCGAGCGTCGTATGAAGGGCGTGCCGGTATCTCCCGGTATTGCCATCGGCTGTCTGCACGTAGAGGCCCGCGGCTGCCCGTCTCCCACGGCTCGCAACATTCTACCCACCGAAACCGAGAGCGAGTGGGCTCGCTTTGAAAGCGCCATTACCCGCACGGAGGAAGAGCTTTACGCCCTCAAGGAGCGGGTGGAGCATCTCTCCGGCGCTACGGAGGCCGCCATTTTTGATGCGCACCTTCTTTTCTTGAGAGACCGCACCATCATCAAGCGCTTGCGCAAAGAGTTTGCAGAGCGCATGCAGAATATTGATGCGGTGTACTATGCCGTGGTGCAAAACTTCATGGAGGTTATGCGCCATGTGGATGACCCCTACTTGCGTAGCCGCGTGGCAGATATCGGCGATGTGCTGCAGCGCGTGCTCAAAAACATGAGCCCGTCTACGGCGGCCTCCATCGCTCAATCCCCCTGCGGGTGCGACCCCTACATTCTGGCCGCGTACGACCTCACCCCCAGCGACACCGCCGACTTGGATTCTCGCACGGTGCTGGGATTTGTGACAGAGACCGGCTCTGCCGTGTCTCATACCGCCATTTTAGCGCGCTCTTTAGGTATGCCTGCCGTGGTGGGTGTGCCTCAGCTAGTTATAGATTCTCGCGTAGGCTGCAAGGCTATTCTTGACGGCTACAGCGGCCAGTTCATTCTCAACCCCACGGCAGAGACAGAGGCCTATTACCGCGCCCTGCAAGCCGAGAAAGAAAAATCCTACAAGGCCTTGGCAGACATGCGCGATTTGCCGGCCGAAACAACCGATGGCCGCCGTATCCGCTTGGCTGCCAATGTGGAGTTTGCGCATGAGTACGATGCCATTCGCCGCTCCGGTGCAGAGGGCGTGGGCCTGTACCGCACAGAGTTTTTCTTGCTGGGCAATGGTAGCTTGCCCGATGAAGAAATGCAATATGAGCACTACCGTAATTTGGTGGAAAGCTGCGCCCCGCACGAGGTTATCTTCCGCACTCTCGATTCCGGCGGCGATAAATTGCCCTTTGAGGTGCTTGAAGAGAAAGAGGATAACCCCTTCCTCGGCTGGCGTGGCATTCGCGTCTCGCTGAGTCGGCCGGAGGTGTTTAAAGACCAGCTGCGCGCCATCTTGAGAGCCTCTGCCCATGGCAAAGTGGGTGTCATGTTCCCCATGGTGTCGGGTATTACAGAGGTGCGCCAAGTGCATGAACTGCTCGATGAGTGCCGTGCAGAGCTGCGCGAGCGTGGCTTGGCGTACGATGAGAACATGCGCGTTGGCATCATGATAGAGGTGCCCAGCGCCGCCATGATGTCTGATGTCTTGGCTCGCCGCGTAGATTTCTTCTCCATCGGCACCAATGATTTGACGCAGTACACCATTGCGGTAGACCGCGTTAACTTCCGTGTGGCAAGCATGTTCCGCCCCACGCATCCCGGTGTTATCCGCATGATTAAGCAGACCATCTCTGCCGGTATACCCACCGCCATTTGTGGTGAGATGGGCGGTGATATCACCTTGGTGCCCTTGTTGGTTGGCTTGGGGGCCACAGAGTTGTCCGTCGGTACACACCTCTTGCCGCTTATCCGCTACGCTATACGCCACCTCAGTTATGAGGAATGTTGCGCCATGACCGCACTTGCTTTGCAAGCGGAGGATAGCTACACCATACGAGATCTCTCAGAGTCCTTGGCCCGTAAATCGTACCCCGCGCTCTTCGAGTAATCCTTCTTGTCGAATACGCCTCCCTCGTAACTCGGTATTCAACCCGCCTGCGATTTTGAGTCCGGAATTGCTGCGGTAAGTTGCTTTGCGCCCGGAATTACTGCATTGCCAACACTCGGCGTATCATCGCCAATGTTACTAATCCGCTTTCGTGCAATGATTTAGGACAAATGCGCTTCATATTATCGCGGGGGGTATGCCACCATATGCTGCCCACAAAATCACAAATCAGGTTAATGGTGGCAACACCGGCCTCGCGGAAGTAGCGGTCATCATCCCAATACTCATCGTCTGTAATGGTCCACTTCTTATCGTTCAGCCCCAGTTCTTTCACCGTGGCCTCGTAAGCCTCCACCAGCGCGGGCGATGAATCGAATATCGGCACCATGATGGTTTTGTTGCGAGCCCCCACCATATCCAAATTAATCATGTAACGGGGCAGGGTGTCACCTCGTCTCTGCACATCATAGCGTGAGCCGTACAGGCCATCCGTCTCTGTCATTCGGGGGGCAACAGCCTCCTCTCCGTCAAAGAACACCAGCTCTACTCCGCCGGCCAATTGTGGCTCATTTGCTAATATTCGGGCTGTTTCCAACAATACGGCAGCACCGCTGGCGCCGTCATCAGCCCCCACAAAATCGTCAGATATACCAATCTTAGTATCAATGTGGCAGCTTACAATAAGCGGCCTGGCTTCCGTCGCTTCCCCATAAAATGCGTGCAGATTCGTCATCTGCACCCCATGGGGGGCAGTAAAGCTTTGGCGCACCACTCTCCAGCCACAATTTTGCAAATGTTTGGTCAGGTACTGCAACTGCTGCTCATACCCGGCAGAGCCCGAGGGGCGCGGGCCAATATGGCACAGCTCGGCACAATGCAGGTAGGCATTCTCGCCGTTAAAATCGGGCGTGGCTTGCAGTTGGTACGTGGCAAGCACCTGCTGTGTTACTTCTTCAGCCGTATTCTCCGTACAAGAGCCCGAGAGCAGAACCCCACCGCACAGCAACAGAATACACAACGCCCTTTTCATTTATTGCGGAAAGTTGATGCCGAAGAGTTGTAAAATGCGCACAAGTTCATCCTTGCCGATGTACGGTATCTCAATCACACCGTTGTTCTTGCCCTTCAGATTGATATTCACCTTGGTTCCGAAGTCGGCAGAAAGCTGTTGGCACACCATTTCATAAGCCTCGGGCAGGGTACGAACCACGGGCAGAACGGGCTTGGGTGCGGCGGGATCCAGCATGGCCTTCACCAATTGCTCTGTTTGGCGCACGGTAAGCCCTTGCTCGGCTACGCGCTTGGCTGCCTCAATCTGCTTCTCTTCTAACTCCTTAAGCTGCAACAGAACCTTGGCGTGGCCCACGCTTATCTCGGCTTTCTCAAGCATGGCTTTTACCGGGGCTGCAAGGTCAAGCAAGCGTACCATGTTGGCTATCACCGCGCGAGACTTGCCCACGTGGCGGGCAATCACCTCTTGCTTCATGCCGAAGCGCGTTTGCAGCAGGCGATACTGTTCTGCTTCCTCCAAGGGGGTAAGGTCTTCGCGCTGCAGGTTCTCAATAAGGGTGAGCTCAGCCACCTCCAAGTCCGTGGCATCGTGCACCACCACCTTAACCTCGGTTTGCCCCAAGCTGCGCACGGCGCGCAAACGGCGCTCACCTGCTATCAGCTCATACTTACCGTTAACCAAGCGCACTACCAAGGGCTGTATCAGCCCTCGCTCGCGTATCGAGTCGGCCAGCTCAGATATCTGCTCCTCGTTAAAGCGTTTACGCGGTTGGAAGGGCGATGCCTCAATCTCATCGACTTTAGCCATAATCACGCGGCTCTCGTCAACCTGCGGTTGCGGAGTCCCATCTGTAATGCGCGATTCCTGCTTTTTAATCAAAGCGCCCAGTCCTTTTCCTAATGCTTGCCGTGCCATACGCGGGCGGTATTTTACTCCATCCGTTACAAAATTGCAATACCTTTTTTCATATTCTCTCGCTTTCTGTCCATGTCGCATTGCCTCAAAAATCCAGTCACCGAACTGACACTTCTCACGAGTTTGGCTGACACGTGAAAAGCTGGATGCCTCATAAATTAGGCACTAATATATACACATGTCACTCAAAATGAGTAAACAAGCAATAATAGAGTT
>JAZNGY010000190.1:0-3670 GCA_045576695.1 Akkermansia sp. | reverse complement strand
TCTGCATGGATAACGCATGGCTGCGGGCAGAGGGATATATCTCGTTTTATCAACTCCTCAAACGCTGATTGGAAACCGCCGTATGCCATAAATGGCACGTACGGTGGTGTGTGAGGGGGCGAAAGCCCCCTACACGATTATGCGATACGGCGTACGCCGCAAAGCTTATTAGCGGGAGTAGAACTCCACGATAAGCTGAACGTTAACGATGGGAGCAATCTCCTCTTGGGAGGGGATGCGAACGAGCTTAGCGGAAAGCTTAGCAGCGTCGAGCTCAAGCCAATCGGGGGTTACAGCAGAGGCGGAGAGCTCCATGAAGCGGTTTACGAGAGCCTGGGAGCGAGCCTTGGCAGCAACGGCGATAACGTCGCCGGGCTTGCAGCTGTAAGAAGCAATGTTCACCTTCTTGCCGTTCACGGTGATGTGACCGTGGGACACCATCTGACGAGCAGCGGCGCGGGTGTTGGCAAAGTTGAGGCGATATACGAGGTTGTCGAGACGGAGCTCCAAGAGCTGAAGGAGGATCTCACCGGTAACACCGGTACGACGGGAAGCCTCTTCGTAGTACTTGCGGAACTGACCCTCGAGCACGCCGTACATGAAGCGGAGCTTCTGCTTTTCAGCGAGCATGGTACCGTAGTCGGACTTCTTCTTACGGCCGGCGCGCACACCGTGCTGACCCGGAGGGAAGGGACGGCGGGCAAAAGCCTTGCTGGGGCCGAAGAGCTCAACACCGAAACGACGGCTGATCTTGGCGGTAGGACCTGTGTAACGAGCCATAATCTTGTGTAATCTATCTTCTGGGTTATTAAACTGCTATTAGGCGCGACGAGCCTTGGGCGGGCGGCAACCGTTGTGGGGGATGGGGGTGACGTCTACAATGGCGCTGATCTCAAGACCGATGGTCTGGACGGCACGCACAGCGGACTCACGGCCGGAACCCGGCCCCTTAACGCGAACTTCTACCTCCTTGAGGCCATGGCCCATGGCCTGGCGGCAAGCGTCTTGGCAAACAACCTGACCGGCATAAGCGGTGCTCTTGCGGCTGCCCTTGAAGTTAAGCTTACCTGCGGAGGACCAACCGATAACGTTACCCTTGAGGTCGGTTACGCTGACGATGGTGTTGTTGAAGGTGGAGGAGATGTGAACGATACCGGTGGTAACGTTCTTGCTGCCCTTAGCCTTAAGGATCTTGATCTTGTCGTCGTCATCAGCGAGACCGAGCTCGGCAAAAATGTCGCGACGAACCTCAGGCTTACGAGTCTCGGCGGGAGCCTCAACGGCGGGGGCTACCACGTCCTTTACTTCTTCCTGCTGGATGGTTTCTTCAGCCATTTTCAGTATCTTCTATATAAAGGGGTTAATTACTTCTTGGCGCCGACAGTCTTCTTGCGGCCCTTACGGGTGCGGGCATTGGTGCGAGTGCGCTGACCGCGAACAGGGAGACCCTTGCGGTGGCGGATGCCGCGCAGACAGTTAATGCTGGTAAGACGCTTGAGGGCCAGCTGCTTCTCACGACGGAGGTCACCCTCGATAAGGATGTTGTTGCTGGTGATAGCCTGTACGATCTTAGTCAGCTGAGCGTCGGAAAGAGTGCCCGTGCGAAGGTCCGGGGAGATACCGGACTGCTCAAGCACCTTCTTGGCAGTGGAGGGCCCGATGCCGTAGATATAGCACAGGGAGGCCTCAATGCGCTTCTCATTGGGTATTTCGATACCGAAAAGACGAGCCATAATGGTGTGTTAGTTTATTGATGTTTGATTGCGCTGCGACTCCGCAGCACGGTTGCGTGCAGAGGAATATACGCTTACTTTAAAAAAATGCAAGCATAAATTCATAAAAAATTACATCTTTGGATAATTTTGGGATTTTTTCAATAATTTGGCAGCAGAATTCGGGAGGAAACGGAAAAAGCGCAACTCTTGCAAGGCCATTTGAGCCGGGGGGAAATCAGCCGCGGCAGCTTTAAAGAAAAAGTGGACGGCAGCGGCAGGATTTTTGCAGACCCCGAAGCCGCGTTGAAGGCACCAAGCATAGTTATAACAGGCCTCAGCATCACCGGCTTCGGCAGCTTGAGCGAACAGTTGGACGGCATGAGCAATATTTTTTTGCACGCCGACGGCATCTCTGTAACAAAAGGCAAGGCGGCGCAGGGCGGCAGGATTACCGGAAGCGGCAGCTTGCTGTAGCCAATACACGGCGGAGCTGACATCTCTCGCCACACCACGGCCGGAGAAATAACACACAGCGAGGTCATAAGCCGCGGTGGAATGGCCTTGTTTTGCAGCCTGAGCAAGATGAGCAACCGCCATTTCATTTTGAGCCGGAGAAGACAACATCAGGCACCATGCGAGGCGAAATTGAGCTTCGGCAACACCTTGTTCTGCGGCAACCCTATACCAGCTGATTGCCATTTCCAAAGATTTCTCCACATCTACGCCCGCATAATATGCATCTGCCAATTTTATGGCAGCTTGGGCATTGCCCTGTTTTGCGGCAGCGTGCAAATAACTGTAGGCCTGCCGGCGACAATCGGCATCAGCGGTTTGCTCTGCCAAGCCCAGCAAAGCGCAGGCGCAGCGGTATGCCTGGTCTGCGGTAATGGCATTGCCTAATTTGAGGTAGCGCTTAACGGCAGCGGCATAATTACGGGCCTCGAAATCGGCATCTGCCAAGGCTGCAGTGGCAGAGATATCCCCTTCTTGCTCGGCTTTCTCGTACCAGATATGAGCCTTTTGAGGCGATTTTTCCGTACCCAGCCCTTCAGTATAACACTCTGCCAAGGGGATATAAGCCGGGGGCATATCAGCCTCGGCGGCTTGTTTCAGGAGGGGGAAGGCAGCAGCATAATCCCCCTGCTCCACCAAATGAGTAGCAGTCGCCAGCATGTTTTCCTCGGGCGCAGATGAGCGGACTGCATAATTCCAAGACAGCCCGGCTACCGCTAGGATGGCGGCCACAACAAACGGCATCCGTCTTATTTTTCGAGCACCTGCATTGTGGCGAGCCGTTGCAGCGGGAGGCTCCGGCTGCGGCAGAACCGGCGGTTCAATATTTTCCGCAGGCGATGAGAACTCTGCCGGCAAGGCATTGTCTGAGCTTACACGCGGGGGTAGAGGGCGAAAAGCTTCGCTCTGCGGTGTGGCAGGAGGCTGTGGAGACGGTTCCGACATGGCAGGACGAGAAGAGGATACGGCTTAGGCCAAATGGCGGGCGTGGTTGATATACTCCAACTCATGCGGCACATCTGCTAAGGGGGCAAGGTTTAACTCAAGGTCCGGTTGATAAAACAGCACGGTTTGTTCCGGGGCAAGCTGAACAACACCGTCTTGCTCACACAACACTGTATGCGCAAGAAACATGCCGTAACAGATGACAAATATAACCGACAACAGGCAGAAAACACCCGTAATCAATTTGCATATATGAACAGGTGCTGCCTCATCTCTGTCTGTTATCGTATTCATGACGGGGCGAGTATAGCATAATAATAAAGAAATGCAAGATAAATCGACCGGGCAGCGGTGGCATTGCAAGTTGTAAAATCAAATGCGACACCGAAAGCCCCTCCCCAAAAGTCTCCATAGGAGCCCAAACTGCCCTAGCAGGATGGGGGGATAGGGGGAAGGACGGCAATGAGTCCTTCCCCCTTGTGGAAGCGATGAAATAA
>JAZNGY010000189.1:0-2026 GCA_045576695.1 Akkermansia sp. | reverse complement strand
TTGTTTGTTCCGTTTGTGGTTACGTTCACACCGCCGATGAGCTGGCTGCCGATTTCCGCTGCCCCGTTTGCCGCGTCCCCGCTTCCAAGTTCGTGGAGCAGAAGGGCGAGATGAAGCTGGCTGCAGAGCATGAGTACGGCGTTTACGGCAAGACCGTTAAGAACAACCCCGACATCTCCGAGGAAGACAAGAAGTACATCTTCGAGCAGCTGATGGCTAACTTCCAGGGCGAGTGCTCCGAAGTCGGTATGTACCTGTGCATGGCCCGCATCGCTCACCGTGAAGGCTATCCCGAGATCGGCCTGTACTGGGAGAAGGCAGCATGGGAAGAGGCTGAGCACGCAGCTAAGTTCGCTGAGCTGCTGGGCGAGGACCTGGAGCCCAACATGAAGGCTACCACCAAGGATAACCTGGCATGGCGCGTTGACTGCGAATACGGCGCAACCCAGGGCAAGTTCGACCTGGCAGCATGCGCCAAGAAGAACGGCCTGGATGCCATCCACGACACCGTCCACGAGATGGCTCGTGACGAGGCTCGCCACGGCCGCGGTCTGGAAGGCCTGCTGAAGCGTTACTTCAAGTAAGTCGGGATGTCCCGACAGGCAGTTCGAGTCTGAAAAGCCGGTGGTAATCCAACACCATTGGGCCACCCGGTTCGATACAATCCAATCATCCAACAGGTGGGGCGTTGTCCCCACCTGTTTTTCTTTTGCTGGAAAACAGGGGAATCTTGCGCACCTGTGTTTCCTACTAGCGTAATTACCTATTATTTGCTATCATGTAAACAGACCGATAAATCTAGCTAATGTTTGTCAAGCCTGAATTTTGCGCTGCAATTCCTAAAAAAGGGCGCAGAAAGTTAACCCACCAGATTGCGGGCTGCAAAAATTTATGTATAATGAAAGTGATCTACCTGTAGAGCTCCATCGCTCTTGCGTAGTAGATTCGGAGGAACTTGTTAACACCGGCCATCTTGGCTACGTTGTAGGGCTTTCCTTCCTGTTCTTTCTTTAGTATGAATTGGTATACGGGATCGTCCTGAGGTTTTGTCAGTTTAAGGGCCTGCATGACCTCAAAACAAGCCTTCCGGAGAGCAGAGCTGCCACGTTTGGAGATATGGCGGTTTATGCTCTCAAACTGTCCAGACTGATATGGCGGCGCATCATTGCCGGCAAAAGAGTTAAGTGCCTTAGCACTATGGAAGCGCCGTATATCCCCAATCTCAGCCAGAATGACGGGCCCCAGCCGGTCACCGACACCGTTCATTGCACGCAGCACTTTGTATTCCGGGATAGTTTCTGCAATGTTCTGCATCTGCGTAATGATTTCATCAGCTGTGTTTTGAGCAGCAACCAGGAGATCCACAGACTGATCCTGGGCAGCCCAAATGTAAGGATCTTCGCCTCGGGTAGTAATGCTGTCACGAGCCAGTTCGTAAATCTCAAGTCCCTTCTTGGGAGCATATCTATCCGGTGTCTTTTTCATGAGTGTTGCATACGTAGAGAGAAAGCGGGTTTTGCCGATGCGCTGAATCTCATCAAATGACTTATACCGCTTAATAAAGAGCAATAAGGCGCATTTTTCCGGTTCTCGGCTTCTCATGGCAAGAATTTTCGTGATTCCTGGCATGGTCTGATCTAGCAGGTTAATAAGTTGAACCTTGAATCTTGACACCAATCCAATCCTTTGTTGGTACTGTCTGGAGAGAAATTTGAGATCCTCATATTTCTGTTCCATTGCACTGTAGGGAACAAGTCTGTAGGATTTCTCCAGAGCGTAGGTTGCGATACGAAGGGCATCCTTCTTATCTGTTTTCGCTTTGTGGATCTCCACATCACCGAACTTCTTCATCTGGTACGGATTGACAACACATACCGAAAATCCCTCTTCCTGTAGTTTTTTCAGAACAGGATAATGATAGTGTCCGGTATACTCCAATAAGATAGTTATTGGTTCGTCGAACGCCTTTAACCGAGATATGAGAGCATTCATTTCCGGCTGGTTATGTGCCATGTTGAACGGCGTT
>JAZNGY010000188.1:0-2305 GCA_045576695.1 Akkermansia sp. | reverse complement strand
ACGATATACGAGGTACGAAGTTCAGAGTCAGGCGCCTGCGGCGCAGTGTTGCAAAGCCGCGCATGAGTTGCCGCTGTCATTACGGCTGTATGCCTAACTATTACTTCGTATTTTGAATCTCGTAACTCGTACTTCAAATTACCTGGCTCATCTTCTTTACTACTTTCCAAAAAACCGGTGCCATGGTATCCCCCCCCACGGCACCGGTAAAAACTCTTGCTGAGTTCTTCAGCGTGAATTTGAGTTAAACTTTAAACATCAAAAATTCAACATCAAACATTACTTCTTCTTCATTGCCGCGCGGATAAGCTCTGCGCACTCGGTATGGCCACGGCGCTCGGCTACATCAAGGGCTGAATCAAGGTTAGAAGCGCCTTTGGAGAGCAGCAACTGTACGATTTCCATATGCCCACCCGCGGCAGCGCACCAAAGACCCCATTTCGGGGCAGCTCCTTTGGCAAGCATCAACTGTATGATATCCATATGGCCACCATCAGCAGCGTAATAAAGCCCCCAGCCGTAGTCAGTAGCGCCTTTGGAGAGCATCAACTGCACGATGGCTATATGGCCACCACGAGCAGCGCCCTCAAGCCCCCGGTTGTAGTTAGTAGCGCCTTTGGAGAGCATGAACTGTACGATGTCCATATGGCCACCCTGAGCAGCGTAACTAAGTCCATGGCTCGGGTCAGCGCCTTTCTTGAGCATCAACTGTACAATGTCCATATGTCCACCCAATGCAGCGCCTCTAAGCCCCCAGTCGTACTCAGTAGCGCCTTTGGAGAGCAGCAACTGTATGATATCCATATGGCCACCACCTGCAGCGTAATAAAGCCCCTCGCTCGGGTGAGCCCCTTTGTTGAGCATCAACTGTGCGATATCCATGTGGCCACCACGAGCGGCACCCCTAAGCCCCTCGTTCGGGTTAGCCCCTTTGTTGAGCATGAACTGTACGATATCCATATGGCCTCCCCATGCAGCGTAATAAAGCCCCTCGAAGTAGTCAGTAGCGCCTTTGGAGAACAGCAACCGAACGATATCCATATGCCCACCCAATGCAGCGCCTCTCAGTCCCACGCTCGGGTCAGCGCCTTTGTCAAGGCATTGCAGAACCAGCTCTTTGTTACCGGCGGCAGCGGCACCAAAACAATAGATACCAATGTGTTTTTTTTCTTTCAGACTTTCTAAAGTAGCAGTATCACCCTTATACCCGGCGCGTAATATATTTATTCCCTTATCCGAGCTTCCCCAATATTGACATAACTTATCGAGAGGAGATACCGTGGTTGTGGCAGTATCCGTACTTAGTGCAGCCTCAGCCATATAAGAAGTAAGCACACAGGGCACCGCGAGGAGGGAAAGAAGAAGTAATGTGTGTTTCATCATGTTTTTAATGGTTGGTTGTTTGTAAAAAGTACCAAAAAATCAACATCTATCAGCCAAGAAGAAAAATAACACGTTTTTTTCATTCAATTCAAGCAGTATCCCGGTAAAAAGTGTAGATGCCCCACAGATGACAATACAGGTAATGACAATGGGGACCTCTGCACACCGGGGCACAGAAAAATGTATTTTTTCACGCTCTGGTAAACGTATCGGGTGATAAATCGGAGTTTGAATGTACGAATGACGATATACGAGGTACGAAGTTCAGAGTCATGCGCCTGCGGCGCAGTGTTGCAAAGCCGCGCCTACCTTGACGCAGAAAGCGAGCGCAGCGAGCCTGTCTTTATGCTTTAAACACGCGTGGGCATAATGAGAAACATGAACACTTAATCGGAGTTTGTCGAGCAGATGGCTCGCGTTAGCGAGCGGAATTTTGAGCCCCGTGATAGCGGGGCGACGGACCGGTAGCCCCGGGTGCAGCCGCGTCAGCGGCGGAACCCGGGGTAAGATGAAAATAAAATCGGAGTCCGAGAAGCCTAAGCGTAGCGAAGGCGTCGAGGCCGACAGCACGCCCCGCTCCTGTTTTTGCGTTAGTAAGCTCAGATAAAAACCGTATTATTAAACAACAACGCATGATAAAAAATGAATAAACAATACTTATGGGGGATGCTACCCTGCTGTCGGCCTCAGCAGCTGCGCTGCTTCGGGCTCCGAGATTCTTTTCTACCACTACCACGGGTTCAGCTGCTTACGCAGCTACACCACGTGGCTACTGGTCCGTTGCCCCGCTATCACGGGGCTCTTAAATTTGGTTCGCTTCGCTCACATCAAACACCCCTATAAATTAAAATTTATAGCACTGCTGCATCTTATCAACAGTAATCCTTAACAGCACCAAGAAAAAACGCAATCGCATTCATAC
>JAZNGY010000187.1:0-2176 GCA_045576695.1 Akkermansia sp. | reverse complement strand
CGGGAAAGGATAATGCCTTATGGTGGGCTTTCAGCTGATGAATATTTATATAAGAGCTTGTAAATTCAATAACTTTGTAAATTGTAAATGGTAAATTGTCAATCTGAAGAAAGTGTCATAATCCTAATGCGTTTGCCCTGGCGTTCCTCAAATACAGCTTGATACGTATGAAAAAATGTGTTATTTTACATTTAGTACGATAGATGTTTAAATTTTCCTCTCTCTCTCTATTGGCAAATACAGATACAAAAACAATATGAAACGCACACTCATACTTCTTTCCCTTTTTGCTGTTCCGGGTATGGTCACCTCTTGCAAGTGCGAGGCGGCTACCCCGTCACCCGTTAATACCGCCACTGTTGCTGAGGTAACAAAATCTGCACCCGAGCCGGCTGCTGAGGCCTCAAGCCCGGAGGTTTCAGAGGAGGTAAAGGCACCTGTAACCGCGTCTTTCGAATGGCCTAGCAGTCTAATTCCGTGGTGGGATGTTGTTGAAGATGGTGGTAAAGAAGCTTTAAATGCCGGGTATGTGGGCAATACTGCTGTATTGGAGAATTTAAGAGAAAAGTATCTTATAACTTGTTATTGCTACGGTGCTGCCGCAGCCGGGCGTATGGAGCTCGTGCAGCAATGCCTTGAAAAAGGAGTGAATTCGGACAGTGTGCTTGAGGGCGCTGCATTGGGTGGCCATATGGATATCGTACAGTTCATGCTCTCTAAAGGCGCTACTGACTACAACGGTGGGCTTTGGCACGCTGCATTGGGTGGCCATATGGACATCGTACAGTTGATGCTCTCCAAAGGCGCTACAGACTACAACGGGGGGCTTTGGAGCGCTGCTGAGGGTGGGCATATGGAAATCGTACAGTTGCTGCTCTCTAAAGGCGCTACTGACTACAACGGGGGGCTTAGGGGCGCTGCATGGGGTGGCCATATGGACATAGTGCAGCTGGTGCTCGAGAAAGGTGCGGACCCGGATGAGGGGCTTTGGATCGCTGCCGAGGGCGGCCATATGAACATTGTGCAGTTGCTGCTCGAGAAAGGCGCTGACCCGACCATGGGGCTTAGGAGCGCTGCATTGGGTGGCCATATGGATATCGTACAGTTCATGCTCTCTAAAGGCGCTACTGACTACAACGGTGGGCTTAGGGGAGCTGCTGAGGGTGGCCATATGGATATCGTACAGTTGATGCTCGATAAAGGCGCTAATCCGGACATGGGGCTTCAGGCGGCTGCATGGCGTGGGCATATGGAAATCGTACAGCTGATGCTCTCCGAAGGCGCTACTGACTACAACCGAGGGCTTCGGGAGGCTGCCGAGGGTGGCCATATGGACATAGTGCAGCTTATGCTTGAGAAAGGCGCTGACCCGAACGAGGGGCTTAGGGACGCGGTTAATGGTGGGTATACGGATATTGTACAGCTGCTGGTCGAGAACGGTGCGGACCCGAATGTAGGGCTGGAATGTGGTTTAATATATGGCCTCATGGACATCGTGAAGTTTTCGCTTGCAAAAGGTGCGGACCCGAATACCGGACTTTGTTGTGCAGTCCGAGGTGGGCAAATGGATATGGTTGAACTGTTGTTGGCTCAACCCGGTATTGATGTCAACAAGAAAGATGAAGACGGCAAAACTCCTTTGGACTACGCGGAAGAAAACGGCCATACCGAATGCGCCGACCTCCTCCGCGCAGCAGGGGCGGAATAAATGTTGAATGTTTGATTTTTGATGTTTAAAGAATGAAGTTAGGCGCGCTGCGCTCGCGAGATATAGCTTGCGGCGTGTGCGCGCCTGATTTTAAGTTCGATATAGCCTCACAAATGGAAATTTGTGGGGCTGTTCTCAGTACGACCGACGCGATATGCGCACTGCGGTGAAAGTCCGCGCGGAGCCGCGATGATGCGGAATCCCAGACCTGAAGAACAACTGCGGGGAGGTAAAGTCGGATCGTAGCCATGTCGTTCTGTGAGCCAAGGAGTTGATTTATGACATTGTCTTCCTAAGACCGCTTGGCCTCCGACTTGACCCGAATGCCGGACTTTGTTGTGCAGTCCGAGGTGGGCAAATGGATATGGTTGAACTGTTGTTGGCTCAACCCGGTATTGATGTCAACAAGAAAGATGAAGACGGCAAAACACCAAGTCGGGAGGCCAAGCGGTCTTAGGAAGACAATGT
>JAZNGY010000186.1:0-25358 GCA_045576695.1 Akkermansia sp. | reverse complement strand
CTATAGCGGCCTCTCTTGTGAATTTTGGTCATGTTGATGAGTGTGTTGTGTGTTTTTGAGGTTATTTTACACTCATCCGGACTTTTGCGCAAGCTTAGCAGAATTAGCTCTGTGTCCTAAATTCGGGTGGCTGCATACTGTTATCAAGGTGATGATTTAGTGCGTTCTTTTCAAACCAGTCCCGCTTTTATAGATTACGATATAGAATTTCATGATGCTCAAGGAAATAGTAAATGTAGGCATTATAAAGATGGATATATTTCATATATTCCTCCCTCCATTTATTGTAAAATAGGCGTATAAAACTTAAAGGACTCCAAGCGGCAATAAGCTTGGAGTCCTCTTATTTTACTATGCTTCGTTTATTAACACTTTCTTAAATGATTGTGATTTCGGAATCTTTTTCCAGGAAAGTATCCATTTATTGTTATTTTTATCTACAAATTCAAAATTTATTTTTATATACATATCTATTGCGCCGTCTGATGATGACATATATATATTATCGCGTTGCTTTTTGTAATTCCACTGCACGTCCTTACAAAAAACAAAGGCAGGTGTATTTAGAAATGTGGTTCCCTCACAAGTTAAAAATAATTGCCCCTCATCATTGGTAGAATACAGCACGTCATTTTCAGCCGTATTTTTTTGATATGTCAGAACATAATACGCTTGCTCGTCTACGTAATACGG
The DNA here is from genome assembly GCA_045576695.1 of Akkermansia sp. Lineage (GTDB taxonomy): Bacteria > Verrucomicrobiota > Verrucomicrobiia > Verrucomicrobiales > Akkermansiaceae > Akkermansia. Next base: position 24,665 of record JAZNGY010000186.1, on the reverse strand, counting down.
AATAATGTGAACGGTCTTAAAAGATTTTTCGATCTCTTTATTATGTTCGTTTTTTCTGACTTGGACATTCCAAATAAAATCCATAGAGAATGTTGTAGAGTCAGCAGCTTCGAATTCCCACCATAATTTTCTATGCGCGGAGCCGATAAGATTAATATTAGACTCTAGGTAAAAATCGCTCGATACGCATGCCTCAAAATACATCCAATCTCGGGATTCTCGTGGTAGCAGTTTATGATAAAATGGTTGGAATAATCTTAACCTTACCATACTATCATTTGTTTGTTTCTTGTTAACTACATAAAAGTCTTTCAATTTTTCGGCATGGGTTTTAGAATACCAGGCAATGCGTGCAGTTTTGACGTCGTCTTCGGATTTGAAGAAAATCTGAATTTTGTCATCAGATGTTAAAATGAAAGTTTTTATAGTATTTCCTTCCGGATCAGCAAATAAAAAACCGGAAAAGCAGGCACATGATATTACCCACATTCTAATGCATTTTATAAAATTATACATATGGAAACTTCTCATTGGTTCTTTGTAGCATTTTTGCGAGTGCCGGTTAAACCGGCGCAATTCTTTCGACACTTAGGAAGCTAATTTAAGCCCCTCTCTTGTGCACATCCGGCGTACATGATTCTTATATCATTCTATACCCCCTGATGTCAATCCATTTTTGGCGCGATTTTGTGGAAAAAAGATTGCAAAATCAATAGAAATATTGTACTGTTTGCATAATGAAGCAGGCATTCTTTCAACTGATTTTGCTGTTATTCTGCACCTATGCCATAGCAGAGGAAGCAGCGCCGCAGACGAGGGCTGAGGATACGGGGCTTAACCGTGATAATGTAGCAGTGGCGGGTGTATCTGTACTACCGGTTTCTGAGAATTGCAAGATGATAATCCGCAGAAATGAGCATACATACAGGGGCAAAGTTTATGTGTATGTTCGGGATGCGTGGCTGCCGGTAGGTGAGATTGCCGGTGGAAACGATATGCCGCAGCGGGCAGAATGGAAAGATGAACGGTTAACCGTGTCACCGACCGGTTATTTTGAAGCCTACTACTTACCGCAAGAGCAAAACATGCTGTGGGTGTGTGCCATGCAAGATGCTTTGTTGCCGCAATATCCCCCAAAAACGGTGAGCTGCGTTAAGGTCAACACAACGGACGATATGCGAGAGACTCGGGTAGAGTATGTGCATTTTTGGAATGAAGCAATACTGTGCCGCTCCATTTGGATTCGATGTGCCGGCATGTGGATGCCCGGGGACAGCGATGAGATACCGGTCAGAAACGCAAAACATGCGGATGAGTTACACTGGTTTCCCTCAGACTATAACCCGGATTATGAAAGGGACATAACACCATGGTGGGACAAAGTTTTGGCAGCGGATGATGTAACGGCTCTGCAAGCATTGCTGCAAATGGGTCGGATTGTGGATGAAACCAAGTTTGAGAGTCGCAAACCCACGAGCGATATGCCGAGGTTAATGACCGTTGCAGCATGGAAAGGGGCTGTTAAATGCTTGGATTATTTATTGCAAGATGCCGATTTATTGAGCCCGGAGCAAGCGGCTTTATACCGCGCTTTTGCAGCAGTAGCAAAGGATGACAGCACCGCTTTGCAACGGTATTTGACAAGGGCGAATGTCAATGAGGAGCTGTACTATTATGATTTCTTTGAAGGCTCGGCCACACTGTTATCCTTCGCGGTGTTAAGCAGAAAAGCGGCATGTGTCGAGGTGTTGCTTCAACACCCGAATTTGGATTTGAGCATTCACGCAAACGCAGAGGCGCTGCAGCATGCCGTAAGCCAAGGAGATGCCGAATTGTTAAGCCGCTTGCTCACCATGCGCAGCGCAAATGTAAACCAGCGCACCACCATGGGTTGGGGTGGGTACAAAACGCTTCTGCATACCGCTGCCGGCAATGGGCATCTTGACTGCGTGCGTGTCATTTTGGCTCATCCGGATGTCGATTTATATGCCAAAGATAAAGACGGAAAAACACCTCTTGAACTGGCAGAAAAATACGGGCATGATGATATAGCCACTTTGCTTCGCGATGCAATGAAGAAGTTGTAACGCTGTGGACTATTGAATTGACATCACACGGCAGACAACCAGGCTGCAACAGCCGGCAGGGCATCCACATCTGCGGGCAACCAAGGTATGTTCGGCAGGTCGGAGGCAGAGGCCCAGCAATAGGCCGTGTGCTCTCGCAGCCGGATTTGCCCTTGAGTTATGGTGCAGGCATAGCAAAACATGCGCAGGTGAAACGCGGGGTAATCCCATTCTATGGTGTGTAACAATTCACCCACCTGCACCGTCACCCCCAACTCTTCGCGAATTTCGCGCACCACGGCGACTTGAGGCGCCTCACCGGGTTCTATTTTACCGCCGGGGAACTCCCAGCCGCCATTGTGCTTGTGCGGGGGGCACTGTGTTGCCAACACCCGCCCTGCACCATCGCTTATGACAGCGGCTACTACCTCAATTGTTCTGCGTTGCTCGGTCATCTTGCAGCTCATTGTAACATACTCGGCGGATATAGACAAGCTCAGCGCACAAAAAACAGTAAAAGCACTGTTTTTCGCCCCCAAACGGGTCGCGTTTTCGGGGTGTTCCGCACGTATTACATCTAATTTCCTACTATTTTTATAAAAATACTTATTTTTATTCTTGACTTGTTAAATAATAGTAAATAAAATCCGCGCGACAGGTGAAAAAGCGACAAAATCACCTAGGCTGACAAGATAAAAAACTAACAAAAGATACAGATATGAACCTGAATCAACATACGATTCATTTTGGTTCGGAAGGGACAAAAATCCCACCGATGGGAGAAGCGTCATCATTGCCCGGCAGCATAAGCGGAGGTATTATTAAAGTTAGCTGTTTTCAACTAATATGGTTTGCTAACTGAAGAGAAAACGAGTAACGTTTCCACGCTTATGAACCACCGACACATCACCAGATTCACCTATACGTTCACGAACTTTCAAGGGTGGAGGGTAGCCATACGGCGCAACGGATACACACTGACGCGATATTTTTCTGACCGTCAGTACAAGGAATCCGAAGCAGCCCTTGAACAAGCACTCAGATTTAGAGATACCGTATTGAATGAACTGGAGCAAAATCCCGGCAACGAGCTTGCCGTATTGTTACGCTACCGCAATGAAACACGCACGGAATACCCGGCGGGGCTCAAACCGGCGACAGCGCAGAAAAATGAAAAAACCAACAGCAGCGCATGCAGCGTGCGCAGCAATAAGGTAATGCAGGGTATTCTCAAAAAGGTATGCAATAGATTGAAGCTGGACACTGCCAGTGTGCTCAAGCTCTCGCTCTACCTCTTCTCGATGCAATACGCTTTTGCCGGCACAGCCCCCCGCAACATCAATTTGCCGACGCCATGCCTTAAATCGACCAAGATGCCCGGCAACGAGGGATTCAGCGAAGAACCGGATTTGTACCAACTCATCGCAGAGCTTAACCGCGCCGGTAAAGACGTGGGCTTGCCCAGTTTCGAGGAGTTTTCCACCGGCAAAATCGGCATGATAGCCGCATTGGAGGATGCCCCAAATGCATTCCTCCCCATCCACGGTGAGTTTGCCGAAGAATACGTAGCAACATCAGCCTTCACCACAGAATCATTCCATACACACGAAGCTTAACCGCCCCCATTCCCCATCCATTTCAAGCTTATCAACAACTCGCATCATTCACGTTGTACCATACAGCGTTTTTACACTCGCATCAATTCAATATCGATACGAGGGGAATATCTGATTATTCTCCCAAAGTCACGGTAATTCTTTACTGAGCCCTACCACTACCCCGGCGGAACGATACCCGCCTATCTTGTGCCTCGCGCTGCCGCCAAAACTGCCACAGCGCGGGGCTTTTTTATTTAACACCATTTTTCAGCGCTAAAAATCAATGATTCTGCCGAATATTCTTGACCCAACTCTAACTTTATGCAAAAATGAAACTCGGAAAGTATGCGTTACAGAATTTTAACACCTGAAGAAGCAGCAGCCATCATCGAAGATGGGGAGTGTATCGGCGTGAGCGGATTCACCGAAGCGGGCGCCGTCAAAGTAGTACCCAAGGCCATAGCAGAGAAAGCCAAGGCAGAGCACGCGGCGGGGCGCCCCTTCAAGCTTAAGGTAATGTGCGGCGCCTCGAACAGTGCGGCAGTAGACGGCGAATTGGCAGCGGCAGAGGCCGTATCGATGCGCATGCCCTACATGTCATGCCCGCATACGCGAGCCCAAATCAACAATGCAGAGCTGTCATACCAAGACCCGCACATCTCACTGTTTGCCCAAAACATGAGATACGGCATTATCCCGCGTGTTAAAACAGCTATCGTAGAAGCCTGTGAAGTGACGGATGACGGCAAAATCACCTTCACCATGAGCCAAGGCTCCTCTGCCGACTTCTGTCTGTTGGCAGACCGCATTATTGTGGAGCTTAACAGCTACCACAAACCTTGCCTTAAAGAGATACACGACATCTTCATACCCGAGGACCCGCCAAACCGCACCCCCATCCCCTTGGTGGCTCCCGAAGAAAAAATCGGCACGCCCTATGTGCAAGTAGACCCCGACAAGATTGTCGGCGTGGTAAAAACGCACATGAAAGACGGCCTGCCCCCCTACCGCCCGAGCGATGGCGTGACGGACAAAATAGGCGAAAACGTCATCCGCTTTTTGGAGCATGAATACCGCGTGGGCCGCATCCCGGAAAACTTCTTGCCCATACAAAGCGGTGTAGGCAACGTGGCTAACGCCGTACTGGCAGCCCTGGGGCGCTCTAGCGTCATACCGCCGGTGAAAATGTATACAGAGGTAATTCAGGAGGCGGTAATAGGCCTCATCAAACAGGGCAAAATCACCTTTGCAAGCGGGTGCTCGCTGTCCGTGTCGGATGACACCATGGAAGAGATATACCGCGACTTCGATTACTGGAAGCACAAGGTATTGCTGCGCCCCACAGAGATGACCAACAACCCCGCCATCGTGCGCCAGCTGGGGCTCATCTGCATGAACACGGCGATAGAGGCAGACATCTTCGGCAACGTTAACTCCACCCACCTACTGGGCAACAAAGTGATGAACGGCATTGGCGGCAGTGGCGACTTTGCCCGCGCGGCGGCCATCACCATCTTCTCTTGCCCATCCGTGGCCAAGGGCGGCAGCATCTCTGCCATTGTACCCATGGTGTCTCACGTAGACCATACGGAGCATGACGTGCGCGTACTTATCACCGAGCAAGGCATTGCAGACCTTCGCGGTAAATCCCCCCGCCAGCGTGCAGAGCTTATCATTGAGAACTGCGCCCACCCGGACTACCGCCCCCTGCTGCGCCGCTATGTGGAGCTTACCCCCAAGGGGCACACCCCGCATAACTTGGCCAAGGCCTACGCCTTCCACCTTGCCCTGCAAGAAACGGGCGATATGCGCAATGTGAAGCTCTGATTCATTCATCACCATTACCAACATACTTACAAGGCGGGCTACGGCTCGCCTTGTTGCATTAGCGGCATTCTCCGACAAATAGAGATTGACCTAACATGCAGAATATGCTAGCATCTGCAAAGAATGAGCACAGATCCTATCAAATTTTACAACCGCTACACCGGAGAAATAGAACAAGAACAGATACTCGGCGAGAAATACCTGCGCTGGGTGTACGGCACCACCCTCGGCAAAGTAAGCTTGCATGTACTCATCAAGCGCGCCTTCTTCTCACGCCTGTTGGGCGCCATGAAAAACAGCAAAAAAAGCGCCAAGACCATACCGGCCTTTGTTGAGGAGTACGGTATTAACACAGATGAAATCTTGCAACCGTTGGATTCATTCAAACACTTCAACGACTTTTTTTACCGCAAACTCAAACCCGGCGCCCGCCCCATAGCGCCGGGCAATGTGGTAGTATTACCGGCAGATGGCCGCCACATGGGCTGGCAAGATGCCGCCACCATGCAGGGGGCGTTTGTAAAGGGGCAAAAGTTTGATTTACCCGCATTGCTGGGCAGTGATGAACTGGCGAAAAAATACGAGCACGGCACCGTAGTGCTCAGTCGCCTGTGCCCGGTAGACTACCACCGCTTCCACTTTGTGGCAGAGGGCACGCCCGAACCGGCAAAGCGTATACCCGGTCCCTTGGCAAGCGTGTCGCCCTATTGCCTGCGCCACAAATTATCATGGCTCTGGACCAACAAGCGAGAGCTCACCATGCTGCACAGCGAACGCGCCGGCGATGTAATACAACTGGCCGTGGGCGCAACGGGTGTGGGTGCAATCTTCCAAACGTATGAGGCGGGCAAAGCCGTAGCCATGGGAGATGAGCAAGGTTACTTCGCCTTCGGCGGGTCTACCGTTATGACCTTCTTTGAGCCCGGCAGAATCGAATTAGCCGATGACATTTTGCGCAATACGGCAGAATGCCGCGAAACCTTCGCCAAGCAGGGAGACCTGTTGGGCAACGTACTTCCTCACTAATAACACAAGACAATGACCGGCAACTCCACTTGCAAAAAAAGCCGAGCGCTTAAAATCGGCTTCATCGTTTTTTTGGTGATTCTGTACGGATGGTATTACCCATGGCTCATGTACAATGCCTTACCTACGGTAGAGGGCGAGTTTCATCTCAACAGCCAAAATATATGCGAGGCATTGGCCACATCTTGCAACGGTTGGAGCCACGCTAACACACGCGTCGGAGAATTCACCACCTACCTTTTATACGGCGTGCCGTTGCATATTGTACTGAGCATCGTCCACCCATTATTCATGCTGCTATTGGCAGTAGGTACCCAACGAATAGGCACAGGCAAATATCCGGAGTTCACCACATCCTCATTGGCTATATTGTGTTACGTGTCACTCTTCATTACAACAGCATCGCCGGTTGCCGACTGGTGGTTGGACAACTTCAACTGGGTATACCCCTGCGGGGTTGCCATGCTGTTTTTCGCCCTCAGTGAGCCCTTATTCCGCCAACAGAATATCAGCAACAAACGATTTGTGGTCCTGCTCTTTTTAGGTGCAGTAGCCGCCATGGGCAATGAGGTGCTGGCATTAACCGTATGCCCCCTGTTTGCCGCAGCCGCCGGGTGGGAATTACTGCGCAAGAAGCGTTTTTTCCGCGATTATCGTTATTGGGTGCTGGTAGTAGAGCTGTTGGGCTGCCTTATTTTCTATTTTTCCTCCCCGTGCTGGAGCTGGCGCATGGGCGCATTAGGTTTCTCGCCGAGCATTTGGGAGCGCTTGGGGCAAATGCTGGATATTGCCCGCTACTGGTCTCTTACCTCATACGCATATGATATTATAGCACTCATCACAATTATTGCAGCAATCATTGCAAGTAAGAAATTAAAGGGAACGCCCGCCCCGAGTGCACAACTGCGTTTCAAGCTACTGTTGCTGGCCGGGCTCGGTTATTTTTTGCTCACTTTGGTAATACCCGGGTATCCCCCGCACCGTGAATACCGAGTCCTTCAATTCTTCTTTATCAGCGTGTTTGCCGGCGCGATGGGCCTCATTGCAGCCCGCCGACACGGAGAACGCGTTGTAGCATGGTTACTCATTCCCGTAGCCGCCGCCGCATTTACCTACCTTTGGATACCTGTAAAAGAATCTTACATTCGCGGTAAATTGTGGGATAACATCGCAACAGCCATACAACAAAAGCCGCAAACGCACGGCATTGTTTACTTCAGTGAAAAAGAATGGAATGCGCTGGTAGAAGATGCTCACATGTTCAACGGGCAGCGTTGCTATTCCATCAAAGAACATGACCGTCTTGTCATCAAAATTAATTCACCGGTAGCGGCAGATAAGCTGCTCCAACACAAAGAAAACATCACCTTGTACAGCATTTGCGATGCCGCAGAGCAAGGCGAAGTTATCAACATGGCTACCGTCAGAGAAGAAATTCTGCAACGCTGCAGCCCCGATATTGTATTGAACCGAGGGCTTGTGCAACGCTTGGGCATACGCGGGCTAGTTGTTGTAAAAGGCGCATACCCCTATATAAACGGAGTTTACAGATTTGCCTTAAAAGTTTTGGTAGCCGTAAAAACAAAACACACCATGAAACGCTGCCGGCACATTTTCAACAATTTGCTCACTGAGGACCTGCTACGCATAGAAAAAAAGCCCTGAAACGCAGCCATAAGTCTGCGCAAGCGGCAAGAGTTTTGCAAACCGAACTTCCCCCGAAAATGAAGTTGATTTTCGGGGGAATATCTGTATAATGAGGGGCACACCATGGCCTTTACACACTTACACGTTCACACAGAGTATTCATTGCTTGATGGCATGATCCACACCAAAGATCTCATCAAGCGGTGCGCCGAGCTCGGCATGAACTCCGTTGCCATTACAGACCACGGCAACGTGTTTGCAGCCATTGAGTTCATGGTGAATGTAAAAAAGCATAACAAAGGTATTTTGGAGTGGAACAAGGAACACCCCGATGAAAAGAAACCCGTGTTCAAGCCCATCTTGGGCTGCGAGATTTACCTTTCCCCCACGCCCATCGACGTAAAGAAACAGATACCGGGGCGCCACAAATACACACACTTGGTGCTTTTGTGCGAGAATAACCTGGGCTGGGAAAACCTCATCAAAATTGTCTCTCGCGGGCATTTGGACGGTTTTTACTACAAGCCGAGAGTAGACATAGCCACTCTGCGAGAGTTCAGCCGCGGGCTTATCTGCCTTACCGGCTGTATCTCCGGCCCCATGCAAGAGTGGATATTGCAAGACCAACCGGAGAAAGCGGAGGAGGCCTTGCTGGAGCTCATCGACATATACGGCAAAGACAACCTCTTTGTAGAGCTGCAAGACCACGAGCTGGATGAGGAGCGCCGTTGCACCCCCGAGCTGGTGCGCTTGGCCCGCAAGCATGATGTGGGCTTGGTAGTAACCAATGACGCGCACTTCCTCAACGAGAGCGACCACGATGCACACGATATTCTCATCTGTGTGGGCACGGGCAACAAACGTATGGACGGCAAACGCATGCGCTACCCCCGCAGCGTGTACTTCAAAAGCGAGGAAGAAATGCGCGAGCTCTTCCCTGAGTACCCCGATGCGTACGAAAATACCAACATCATCGCAGAGCGTTGCAATACCTCCATTAAGCTTGACTCCACCTCCACCGAGCGTTACCCCGAGTTCGCCCCCGAGGACGGCTCTACCCGTGAGGAATACCTGCGCAAAATCTGCTACCAAGGCTTGGAGGAGCGCTACGGCAAAGAACGCGCAGAAAACGATACAGAACTGCGCGCCCGTTTGGATTACGAGCTGGGCATCATCAACCAGCTGCGTTTCCCCAGCTACTTCCTCATTACGGCAGACTTCATCAACTGGGCCAAAAACCACGATATCCCCGTAGGCCCCGGCCGTGGTTCCGCCGCAGGGTCACTGGTGGCATACGTGATGAAAATCACCAACATCGACCCCTACTCCTTCGGCCTCATCTTCGAGCGATTCCTCAACCCGGAGCGTGTGAGCCCGCCGGATATTGATATCGACTTCTGCCAGAGCCGCCGCCCCGAGGTTATTGACTACGTGCGCCATAAGTACGGTGAACGCGCCGTAACGCACATCATCACCTACGGCACCATGGGCGCAAAATCCGTTATCAAAGACGTTGCGCGCGTGCTTGACATGAGCTACGCAGACAGTGACCGCATTGCCAAGCTGATAGAAAGCGGCCCCGGTGTTACCCTTGCCAAGAGTTATGATGCCAGTGAAGACCTGCGCAACCTGCTGCAAGACAGCACCTATGCAGAGGTGTGGGACTACGCCAAAAAACTGGAGGGCACCGTGCGCAACGTGGGCATGCACGCCGCCGGTGTGGTAATTGGCGACCGCCCGCTGGATGAATACGTGGCCCTTACCCGAGACGACCTGAGCAACCCGCACGGCGAAGTAGTAGCCCAGTGCGATATGAGCGCCATTTACAACGCCGGCTTGCTCAAGATGGACTTCTTGGGGCTTAAGACCCTCACCGTAATGAAAGACGCCGAGCGCTACGTGCGCTGGCGAGAGCCGAACTTCTGCTACGATGCCGTAGACATACGCGACGCCGAAACCTTTGCCCTGCTTAACCGTGGCGACACCATGGGCGTGTTCCAGCTTGAATCGGGCGGCATGGTCGACACGTGTCGGCGCTACGGCATTGACAACATTGAAGACATCATCGCCTTGCTGGCCTTGTACCGCCCGGGCGCCATGCAGTTCATGGACGACATGATTGCCGTGAAAAAAGGCTGGAAGCAGGCAGAATACGAGCACCCGTTGCTTGAAACCGTATCCGGCCTTACCTACGGCGTGATGATTTACCAAGAGCAGGTGCAGGCCGCTGCTAAATTGCTGGCCGGCTACACCTTGGGTGGTGCAGACTTGCTGCGCCGCGCCATGGGCCACAAAGACATGCAGGAGATGGCAGAGCAACGCCGCCGTTTCGTGAAAGGCTGTTGGGATGTCAACCAAATTGACGAGAAAACCGCTAACGCCATTTTCGACAAGATTCAAAAGTTCGCAGGCTACGGCTTCAACAAATCTCACTCTGCATGCTACGGCCATATCTCATACTGGACCGCCTACCTCAAAGCCCACTACCCGGTGGAATTCCTCTGCGGGCTCATGTCCAACGAATCCACCAACGAAAAAATCGGCGTCTTCATTCAAGAAGCCATCCGCATGGGTATTGAGGTGCTGGGGCCCTGCGTCAACCACTCGGCCGTCAAGTTCCAACCGGAGACCATGCCCAACGGCCACCTCGCCGTGCGCTTCGGCTTAGCCTCCGTCAAGAGCATGAGCTCCGAAACCGTTAGCGTGATTGTAGAAGAGCGTCTTAAAAACGGCCCATACAAGAGTTTGGAAGACTTCTGCTACCGCATACCGCCGCAAAGCGTGCGCCGCAACCAATTGGAAGTGCTGGTGCAGTGTGGCGCATTCGACTGTCTGCACGTGTGCCGCGCCCAGCTGTTCGAGAGCATTGAGCAATGCCTCAGCGGGGCTGCCAGTGTACACAAAGACAATGCAGCCGGGCAAATGAGTCTCTTCGACATGCAAGAAACCACCTCCGCCCCCGAGGAGCGTGTCATTGTGCAAGAATGGCCGAAAGAAAAACGCTTGGACGAAGAAAAATTCCTGACCGGTGCCTACTTCACCGGCAACCCGCTGGATAGTATGCGCGGCATTATCGACACGCCCAAGTACACCGCCATCGGCACCCTGCCCGACCTCACAGCAGATGAAATACGCGGCCAACACGAAATGGCCGGCATGCTGCGCGCCGTTACCATCAAGGTTTCAAAAAGTGGACAAAAGTTTGCCATTATCACGGTAGAAGACTTTACCGGCAGCACAGAGGCATTGGTGTGGGGCGACAACTTTACCAAAGCTCTTGCCGTGGAAGGCATGCTGCAAGAGGGCAGTTTCATCAAGTTCCGCGCCGGTATATCAGAAGACGAAAAAACCGGTGGCAAAAAAGTATCTGCCCGCGGGCTGGAGCTACTGGATGCCGGCTCCTCACGAAAACGCAAGGGCAAGGCACCCGCATTCTACGAAATCGTGCTCAACACCGCCCGCCATAATGGCGAGGATTTGGAAATTATTAAAAACATACTCTTAGACCACGGGGGCAAAACACCGGTGCACATCACCTTCCGCAACACATTAGGCAACCGCGCCAGTATTGAACTGGGCGAGCGCTACCGCGTAACCCCCTGCCCTCAATTGGATGAAAAACTTTCTCTGTACAGCTAAATGAAAATAATAGAAAAGATTCGTCAAATTCCCCCCCACTTCAAACTGGGGACGCTGGCCGTGTTATGCTCTTTCGTGTTGGGCATTTGCTACCCTTACATCAAGGGGTGGTTTCTGGGAGAAGAAGCAAAACCTACCCCACTGCGCATTACTGCACTACCGCCGGGCCAACAGGCGCAAACAGATGCGTTCAGCGTGCGGCTTTTTCAATTTTACCTCCAAGAAACGAGAGATAATCTGACCATTGCGCCCGATGCCACAACGCAATGTTTGTATGCGCTGCAAATGAAAGCAACCCCGGAGGCCGCAGCATTATTCGCCCCGCTTCAACTTTGCAGCAAACCGGCACAAAGCAGCGCCAATATTATCAACAAGGCTTGCCTCTTTACCAACAAAGAAGGCTCCATTCCACAAAATGACGAAAACAGCATTGTTTACACGGCGCCTTTCTCTGCAGATATTACTAAGGCCTTGCAAATGGTAAATGCGGTGGTTTTCCGGCTCTCCGACGGCACCATCAGAAACATGTACGACAGTTACTCTGCCCCGGCTACCACACGCATTTTGGCCACAGCCATTGTCAACTTTAAGGCAGATTGGCACTACCCCATTTATGCAGAGCATACCAAGAACAAAACGTTTCTCAATGCAGACGGTGCAAAAAAAGAGGTACCGTTCATCCGCGCAAAAGGAAATTTCCGCATTGCAGCAGACCCAAAGGGGGAGTGGACAGCCGTTGCCATGTTCATGCGCAATACCCCGCAGGGCGATACTACCGGGCATGATTCTTGCGCCCTTATCCTGATACAACCCGCAGCCCCCGAGCCTATCAGCGCGCGCCCGCTGGCGGCCCGCCTTAACGTGGCAGATTACAACAACATCCGCACCGCCTTGGCTACGGCCGCAGAAACACCTGCCACCATTAGTATGCCCCGTATTTGCGAGCTCCGCACACAATTAGATATGCGGGTTATCCGCGTATTGCAAGATTTGGGGTTGGGTGCCATAACAGAAAGCCAAGCCGCCCCCTTCCCGGGGCTGAGCGCAAGCACCCCATTCCCGCTGACCGGCTTTGTACAACACAACATCGTTACGTTCGGCGAATCTCCTGATAATGCCGTAGCACCGACAGCGGTGGGTACCGAGGCCGTAACCATCAATTTTGACCGCCCGTTCATCTGGATGCTCTGCCCCCTGACCACCCCCGAGCCGCCCTACCTGATGGGGGTAATTGAAAAAATGAATTAAGCTTCTTTATCTGCAATTACCCGGCGCTGTTTTGAGCAAGCCTGGGTAAAAAGGCGTGTCATGCCGTGTCATGAGACGGCTCGCCATCTTGACGCCCGCGTGATGTCATGCTACTATGGAAGCCATTCATCATGGGTAGAACATTATACAAAAAAGTATGGGATGCGCACACGGTAGGCACACTGCCGGATGGGCGCACACAGCTCTTCATTGCAACTCATTTCGTGCACGAGGTAACCTCGCCACAGGCATTTGCGATGCTGCGAGAGCTCAACCTACCTGTTCTGCACCCGGAGCGCACCTTCGCCACGGTAGACCACATTATCCCCACAGACAACCAATGCGAGCCGCTGGCAGACAACCGCGCCCAAACCATGCTCAGTGCCCTGAGAGACAACACCGCCGCCGCAGGCATCCGTATGTTTGATTTGCCCACAGGCTACCAAGGCATTGTACACTCCATCGGGCCCGAGCTGGGCATTACCCAACCGGGTATGACCATTGTTTGCGGTGATTCTCACACCGCCACCCACGGTGCGGTGGGCTCTATAGCCATGGGTATAGGCACCACCCAGGTGCGCGATGTGTTGGCCACACAAACCCTTGCCATGCTACCCCTCAAGGTGCGCAATGTAAGGGTGGAGGGCACGCTGCGCCCCGGTGTTACGGCTAAAGATGTGGCCCTCTACATTATCGGCAAGCTCGGTGCAGACGGTGGCTTAGGCTATGCTTACGAGTTCGGTGGCTCTGCCATTGAGGCCATGGATATGGATGGGCGTTTCACCCTTTGTAACATGGCTATTGAAGGCGCTGCTCGCTGCGGTTATGTCAACCCCGACAAAAAGACCTTTGCCTACCTCAAGGGCCGCCCCTATGCCCCTAAAGGCGAGGCTTGGGAAGCCGCCATTGAACGTTGGAAGAGCTTTGCCAGTGATACCGATGCCGAGTACGACGATGTGGTCGTATTCTGCGCCGAAGATATCGAGCCGACTGTCACCTGGGGTATCTCGCCCGATATGAGCATTGGCATCAACGGCAGCGTACCCGCACCCGAAGACGCCCCCGATGCCGAGACCCGCAAAGCCCGTACCGCTGCCTTGGAATACATGCAACTGCAAGCGGGGCAGCCACTCAAGGGCATGCCCGTCAACGTAGTTTTCATCGGCTCTTGCACCAATGGCCGCATCAGCGATTTCCGCGCCATTGCCCCGTATATTAAGGGCAAAAAAGTGGCAAAGGGTATCAAGGCACTGGCTGTGCCGGGGTCTCAGATGACGGCCATGCAATGCGAGGCTGAGGGCATTGCCGACATCTTCCGTGAGGCCGGTTTTGAGTGGCGCTTGGCCGGTTGCTCCATGTGCTTGGCCATGAACCCGGATAAATTGCAGGGCGACCAAATATGCGCCAGCACCAGCAACCGTAACTTCAAAGGCCGCCAAGGCAGCCCCACCGGGCGCACCCTGCTTATGAGCCCGCTTATGGCCGCTGCCGCTGCCGTTACCGGCACCGTGGCAGACCCCAGAGAAGTATTCGAGATTAACGCCTATACTTCGTAAATTGTAAATCGTAAATCGTAAATCGTAAATTGCAAATCACCTTCATGCCCCTCAACAAAATCATCAGCATACGTGGCAAGGCTGTACCCGTACCGGGTGCAGATATGGACACAGACCGCATCATCCCCGCGCGCTTTCTTAAGTGTGTCACCTTTGATGAGCTTGCCGGCACCATGTTTTATGACGAGCGCTTCAACGCCGACGGCACCTCCAAAGGCCACCCCATAGATGCCCCGCAACACGCCGGCGCCACCATCATCTTGGGCGGCGAAAACTTCGGCTGTGGCTCCTCTCGCGAGCATGCCCCGCAAGCCATTAAGCGCAGCGGTATTCAAGCCGTGGTGGCAGAGTCCTTTGCTGAAATCTTCTTCGGCAACAGCAGCGGCATTGGCATGCCCTGCGTTTGCGCTACTCATGCCGCGCTGCAAACAGCTCTTAACATTACCCGCGATGCTCCCCAAACCGAATGGACACTTGATTTGGAAAGCATGACACTGAGTTGCCCCATGGCCACCCTGCCCGTCACCATGCCGGCAGAACCCCGAGAAGCCCTCATGCAAGGCCGCTGGGATGCCGTGGTAGAGCTCATGAATGCCCCCGAGGCCGTGGCCGCCATGGCCGCAAAACTCCCCGCACCCGCACTTTGATACGTTTTCACTTATGTTGGCTTTACTTACACCATTGATAACACGTGGCGTCATCGACAACACAGAGCGAGATCTCATCAGCATTCGCCTGTGGTTTGTAGATGGACAAGAGCCCTTGCACGTGCGACTCAACGGCAATTGCCTGCGCGACATTGCCGGGTGCAGAGTAGAGTTCAGCAACCCCACAGCCACCGTTGCTACCGAGGTACCGGAGTTTGTGCACAGCCTGCGCCACTCGCCCCACCATTTCCACGCCGGTGATATCACTTTCTCTCGCCGTGTGCCCGACAACGACAACCGCGGCGCCATCAGCAACATTCTCTACATCGAGTTCTTTGCAGATGTAGAAAACCGTATTCTGTTGGAGTTTACCGGCGTGCCGTTCGATATTACGCTGCCGCAATGGGAGCAAAGCTGGGAGGACGACAACGTGCAGCAGCTCATGAACATGGAGGCTCTGCGCGCCCACATTCGCACCAATGTGGAGCAATACAAAGGTCCCTCGCTCAACACCATGCAAGATGACATGCCCCCCTGCCGCTGGGACTACATTCTCAACCGGGCAGAGGCATACATGGCTATTTACCCCTCTGTACACGCCAAATACGGCCCGGAGCCCGGTGGCTATCTCTCTGCCGCATATGTGATGGAGCGCACAGACTTTCTCAACCGCATGGCAGCGGAAGATGAAGCCCACATGCCCCCGGACGAAGAGGTAATGAACCGCGACTGGGAAGTGACGGATTTTCTGCCCAAGGAAGAAGCAGAGGCCGTTTACCGCGCCATGCACCACGCGCTCTTCCGCGAGGCCTCTCAAATGACGGCAATGGTGCAAAGTCTGGTGATTAACGGGGCAGAGAAAATCCGCATGTCCAAAGAGGCCATAGCCTACGTCAACACCTACTCCGGGGTTATTGCTCACCTGCTGGGTACCTTGCTGCTGGCAGAAGACAGCGATGCCTCAGAGCTTATGGCCAAACGCCTGCAAGTCATCATACGCCGCATGCGTATTCTTGACACCATGGCGCAAAGTTTGCCCCCCGTATGCAGCGCCCCCCTCATCCGCGCGGGCGCAGCCTTGCTCAGCAATACAGAGCACCTGCTCTCCACCCTGCAACCGTAACCCCGTTAGCGCTATGTACATGGCACATGAGCGGCGCCAATACATACTCCGCCTGCTGGAGCAACGCGGGCGCGTTCGCTCTGCCGCACTGGCCGCAGAATTAAGGGTAACAGATGAAACCATACGCACAGACCTGGTGGCACTGCAAGAAAAAGGACTGCTCAAACGCGTACACGGCGGGGCAGAATACACCGTACCCTCAGCCACAGCTTCGCAGGCAGAGATGCGCGCAGACGTTGCCATGGCTCGCTTGTTGGCAGAGCATATCCAAACAGGTAGCACCATTTATGCAGATGCCTGCCGCTTTACGCGTGTGTTAGCCACCATCTTGGCTGATAAGCCCTGCACCTTTGTTACACCTGCCCCTCAATTGGCACTGCAACTTGCCCCGGCAGGCTTGCCCCATGCCGTCATTTGCACCGGCGGCTGCCTGGATAAAGATACCCGCCTTTGCCACGGGCCAACGGCAGAACAGGCCCTACGCCTCGCCGCACCGCATATCGCGATCTTACAACCTCCGGCCCTCAGCCCCGCGCAAGCAGCTTACCACACCCCTATACAAGCGCGCTGGGCTGAACTTGCCACACAATGTGCGGCTCGCTCATTTGTTGTAGTACCGGCAGAATCGCTTCACACCACGGCCCCATACGCTTCACCCCTGCCCATTTATACTCTTATTACGGAGGACAACCTCCCCGCCGGTTTTGAATCCGTGCCTACCCTCACCGTGCCCTACATCTCGGCAGATATGCTTTCTGCTGCCGATGATGATTTTAATTTCTGAGCGTCCCCGCCTTACCGCTCAAAACAAACAGCGCACCGTGCTAAATTGCAGGGTGCGCCATGATTCACTCGTAATCTGATGATTACTTCACTGTTACTACCGGAGGAACGGTGTCAGCGGGAGGATTGGTCTCGTGCTGCTGCTGCTGGTTCTGGTTCTGGCAAGATACAAGAGCAGCTGCCGTAAGGGCGAGAATTGCGATGGTCTTCATTACTGATACTGATTGGTTAGATTTTTTTGATTACCTCACCATGAGGCTCTCTACATCTTCTAGATTACTTAATTTTTCTTAGAAATCAAGAAAAAAAATTAACTTTTCTTAAAAAAATGTCTAATATTACCTAAAAAATGGGGATAATGAGGCAAAAAATCTAAAAAATACACCAATTATGGCATTTACGTTGATTTTTCCGCTGTATTTTCGATACTGTTTTGCACATCTTTTTGGAGGGAAGTCCACACATAGCGGCGGAACACAACTTTAATAGCAGCAGTAAGCGGTACGGCAATAAGAGCCCCCAACACACCACCGAAAACCAAGCTCCAGAACAGCACGGAGAACATAACGGTCATATCGTGCATTTTCATATTTTTACCCACGATTTTGGGTTGCAGGAACCAGCCATCCAATTGACTGATGGAAAGGAAAATAATCATAACCGCCACAACCATACCAACATCATACCAAGTGAACCAAGCCACCAGCATGGCCGGTATGCAGGTAGAAATCATACCGATATAGGGAATAATACCGAGAATGGCAACCATAGCGGCAATGGTAAGTGCATAGGGCAAGCCCAAACACCAAAGGGCAACCCCCAGCAAGAAGGCATCTATCAAACTCACCAGCATCTGCCCACGCACAAAGGCAACCACGTTCTGGTTAATCTCGCTCAAGGTAGCAACAATCTCATCTTTAAGCCTGGAATTGCGCAGCGGTAATATCTTATCCCAATTTTGAGAGATTTTCTCTGACTCCAACAAAAAATAGAATAAGAAGATAGGCACAACAATAATACCGATGAAAACATATATCAAACTGTAAAGGAAGCGCCCGCCCGCGGAAAGCCACTCTACACACTTGTTCATCAAATACCCGGAGTGGTGCTTAACCACCACCAGCAATTTCTCCTCGTAGTCAAGTTGTTGTACCACGGGCTTCTCCGCCTCCGGCGCGACCTCCGGGCTTTGCTGATTTACCTGCGCCGCAGCCACGTCGGCAGCAACTGCTTCATCTTGAACATCGGAACCCACGTTGCCGGCAGCCATGGCATGGCTATACAGCATATCAACAGTCTGCTGCACATAGAGGTCTTCATGCAAGAGCCGTTTGGCAGAGGCAACCATATTGGTGATAATGTAATCTCTGTCCTCGTACAACCTATTAGATTGCGCAGCCAGAGGCGGCACGATACAGAAAAACAAGCCCGTTATCACCCCGAAAGCGGCCAGCATCACAATAAGCACCGCCCAAATGCGCTTACCCACATAGTACTGCAACCACTTTACCACAGGGTTCAGCAAATACGCCAATATGCCCGCTATCAACACCGGTAACAACACTGCCTCCAACGCGGCAAATAACTTTACCACTCCATATGCACTCGCACAGGCTATCACTACGATGAAAGCCAAACTCAGCAGTGTTAAAGCAGACCACATAACACGCCGCTGCAACGGGGTTGGATACTTCTTTTCCTCTGAACTCATGCGCTCTATTATACGCATTACCACTTGCTTTGCAAGCAAATAAGGGCATACACCCTCCCCTTGAAACCACATTGCCCATTTAACCGAACATCTTGGCACACCACAAAACTCACCCGTACGGGCGTATCGCTCAGCGGCCGCCGAACCACCTCGCCCTTTTCATTGATAATCTGCTCATAGTCGGCCGACAGCACCTTCACACGCGTACCCTTAGGGTGCGCCGGCATCACCAACTTCTTTTGCCCCGCCACCGGCGCCTTCACCGTCATACCATCTGCCACCTGCTGCAAATCCTGTGCCACCACCCCACATGCACCCCAAAAAAGTACCGATAACAAATAACACATCTACATACCCCACATTCTAACACCTACCCCACTCCCCTTTCAAGTAAAATCGCCCCCACCCAAGAAAAATCAATTTTACGCATATTATGCTTGCATCCCCTCCCCCGTAAGAGTATAATCCCCTCGCATCCACCTCACTCGGGGCATTAGCTCAGTTGGTAGAGCGGTTGCATCGCACGCAACAGGTCAGGGGTTCGAATCCCCTATGCTCCATGCAAAAAGGCACCCAATCGGGTGCCTTTTTGCATGGAGCAATTCCGGGGTCTCTCGCCCTGACCTGTTGCAGTAAGTATGCCATGGTTCCCATGCCGCATCAGTACGCAATAGGCAAGAAAGCCCGGTGGGCTTTCTTGCCCCGCAGCCGCCGAGACACCTCTCGGCGGGAACCCGAGTGCGCAGCACGAGGGCAAGGGGGCGGGCGTCGCCTACCCCGGAAGGTTGACACGCCCAGCCGACCTACTTCTCCCGAATCAGAAAACAATCTGGTTCGGTTTTTGCTTTGCATTGATTTTCAATACCCACGCGCGCTTAGGCATTGCAGGGGGCTTCGCTAAAGCTACGCCCACCCTAGCGCTCGCAAGCTCCCGCCGGGCGCAAAACGCCCCCCAAAAGACCAAAAGCCTACTTGTCTCGGCGAAGCTTTAGCGGAGACGGAAGCATGCCTACCTGTCACGGCGTATCGAAGAGAAGCCGGAAGCCCCTTTTTCTAAGCTCAAACACATTTTAGGGGCACTAAAGATGCTTCGAATCTATAATCCGCTGATTCTGTGAGCTTCCGTCTTCGGGGTTCCCCCTACGCCGTGACAGGTAGGCGTTTTTGAGCGAATGACGACTCTGTGACAAGCAAAGATGTTTCGAACTGGCAAAATACACAGAATCAGGTGTTTAAGGTGCATTTTTCCGCGAGTGGCAACCTAAAATGAACCATCGCTTGCAAAGGAATAAAAAGACACTTGCAAGCAATTGACGGATGCCGGGTCTGACAAGCGAACAGCCTAGGAGGAATCCTAGGCCGCAAGGTGGCTTTTTATGCGTTATTTCCCCGCCGCAAGGCACAAGACTGTGGTGGAGAGGTTTCTGTAAACTAACCCCTTGTAGAAACGACGTTTCATTGATTTTGTATGTGTTATGGGTGAGACTTAACCATGTCGCCTACTTGTTTATAAGTAACTCCCTCATCAGAAAGAGTTGCAGAATAAGGGGCTAAATAGCCAGATAAACCTGCACGGAAAGTAAAAGAGCCATCCGCCTCCCAGTGTCCGCCTTCAAGTATGAAGTGAGTTGGTCGGCTCTCGCTTATGAGCGAGCCGTCTTCACTCTCGCCGATAGCGTGCATAGATGGTTGTGTCACAGAGAGTATTCTGAAATTCTTACTGCTGAAGCAATTATCGTGCAACGCTGCTACCGGGTAGAAGCAATAGTAGAAGCGGCCGGAGGGGAATACCAGCCATTTGCCGTCAGGTGACCACGGCTGACGAATGATATTGGCTTTGTATATCGGCATGGCACAGAAAAGCGCGCCGAGGGGGATTTCTCTCCCGTTTTTCAGAATTATCACCATGTCGTTGACCACACTTATGTCTTCCCGCTCTGCATGGCGGGAGCCTCGATACACCAGCTCGGCGGTCCCATCCGGTGAGGGACAACGCAATTCTGTGTTCACGAAGCTGTCGGCCTCATAAATCAAGTGTTCCCGCTCCGTGTCTGCTAGGCACAGTGGAGCAAATAACAGGCTGTAGAGAAGGATTGTTTTCATTACAATTTATCAAAAAAGTGTGTATTTTCTAATATATAGACGCTCGCGGCGGGCAATTTGTTGCGCGTTTCCTGCATTTTTGTTGCAGGATGTTGGCTGGTATCAGTCGTGGCACTTCTGGGGAGAAGTGGCGTTTCCTGCCCGGTGTTCCAGCAGGCGGAACCATGCGCGTTCCGGGCGGGAGCAGCTGGTGTCATCCTCGCCCAGAATGGATTTCGGGACATAGCAGAAGGTTTCTAAATCATTCTCCCTGGGGTTGTAGCGTAGAACGTAATCTTCTGTTGGCCTGGGATCGCCCTCCCAGTCTTCTATCAGAACGAAGAGGTCGGCTTGGTTGACCAGCATGAACAAGCGGCAGCCCCAGCATCCATCGCCGCCAATGTGCAGGTATTCCACGGTGTCGGTGCCCTCGGTTTCGTTCCAGTAGTCGCCTTGGTGCAGACGTTCGATGAACTGATCCTTGCTTTCCTCGTAAACACGATAATCCGGCAGATTGGTAATGCGCTGGATGAATGCGGAGAGTGAGGTGGACGCAGAGAGCGCGACATCGGAGCAAGGCTGAATCTCGGTATAAGCGCGGTCATTACCTATGGCGTCGACTCCGTAAACAAGCGGAGTAGCCAAAATCGGCAAAGCTGCAAGCGCAGAACATACAAAAGGTCTCAGATTCATAGTATTTGGAAGATGGTTATTTGTTACGGTGTCATGTTACCAGAATCCGGGAGGCGCGGCAAGCTGTTAGTTCGGAGCCGGGGCTTATTCTTGCCCATCAAGGGGGAAATAATCTAAAATCGGCATTTCTTTGTAAGGGACTACCGGTATTTCATACTCTACTTCATTCATCTGCTGGCAGCTATTCAACCCCATCGCCGCAAGGCAGAGGGCTGTGGTGGTCAGGATTTTGTGGAACGGGGGCATGGTCATAATTAAGCGTGTATCTGTTACGGGGTATTATATCAATTCCCGCCCCTCTGTTCAAGCGCGGCGGGCATTTTGTTGCGAGTTTCCTGCATCTTTGTTGCCGATGGCGCAAAAACTAAGGATTCGCTCGAAGTGGAGCCCTTGGTCTGCCGGGGCTCCTTCCTACCCTGTCCGTCTTCGCGTAGCCCTTTGGGGCTCTTGCTACGCCGTGACAGGTATGCGATTTTGAGCGAATGGTGACTCTGTGACAAGCAAAGATGTTTCGAACTGGCAAGCTACACAGAATCAGATGTTTAAGTGCCATTTTTTAGCACGTACCAACCTAAAATGAAACATCGCTTGCAAGGCACTTATTGGGATATTTTCACAGTGGCATAACCATCCTCATTCACAACAGCGCGCAGTCGCCCGAACCATGGTAGAACATAGGCCTCAGCCGTTAAGGTGTTGCAACCTAGAGAATCCGGCACAACATAGATTGCTTGTCCGACAGCTTCAGGCATGTAGAGAAGATAGCTTCCATCCTCGCCCTGACGAATATCAGCTAATTCACACGGGCATATTTTCCCATCTAAGCCAAGAGTATGAACCCGAGCCGCGCTAAGCTGAAAAATAGCCCAGCCAAACACAGAAAAACCCATCGCCGCAAGGCACAGGGCTGTGGTGGCACAGATTCTGGGGAGGGTGGGCATGGTTAAGATTTTCTTTTTACTCAACAATTGCGCGACTTTTTTTCTCAGAATCGGAAAGCTCCAATTCGATATCCAATTCGATATCCAGATTGATATTTAGTTCTATATTTTGTCTGAAAACCTCAGACCAATATCGTTGTAGTTTTCTTGGCATATATTTATGGTCAATGCCTTTATTTTGAAACTGCCTATCATTAATTTTATCTGCAAGGTTATAATAACGCTTATAGATAACATATATAATTTCTATATTGGTCTCTTTTTCAAGAGCCTCAATGTAATTGGCGGCTTCACTATCACCCATTTCTTTCATCATAAAGAGAAGAGGTAAACTACACAATGACAATTTTAAATTATTTTTTTGTCTAAACTCTTGTGGTCGTCCGGACTCTAGAAGTCCCAATTGTAAATCTACTTCATCAAGGGCTCTTGCGTGGGTTCCACAAAATATTCCTGACTCCGACATTCTTCGAATTTGTTCGTATACGGGATTTTCTTCTTGGGCTTCAGGCTCGCCCATGGCGTGCATGGGAAGCAGGAATACGGAAGCTGGCACAGAATATAATAAAGGTCTCAGATTCATTGAGTAGAAAATGTGTATCTGTTGCGTGTATTATATCAATTCTCGCCACTCTGTTCAAGCGCGGATAGCATTTTTTTAAGCGTTTGCTGCATTTTTGTTGCCGATGGAGGGAAAACGGGCTGCAAGGAGGAATCCTAGTCTTGCTGGTGGTATTTTGTGCGTTCTTTCCAGTTTCTCAATTCTTCACCTTGCAGCTGAGCACCGGGACGGGATTTGATTTTATCCACCAAAGCTTTCACCTTGGCATAAAGTTGGGGAATACTCACAGCATAGAGGTAAAAGTCCAGTTGCTTAGCTTCACCATTAGCCGGGTATATTATGAACGTAGGTTGGGCTGATGCAGGAAGTAAATCCAAATACGGAGTGTCCGGGTGAATCAGTGCTTCTAGTTTAGCCAACTCTCGACTTTCTGCTTCATTCAGGCGATATACAGCAGGCGGCTCGGTGGCGAGCGGGTATTGAGTGTAGGTTAAAAAACTTCCCGTTATATCAGGAGCAACTTTCTTCGTCTGTTGGCAGCTATTCACCCCCATCGCCGCAAGGCACAGGGCTGTGATGGCAAGGATTCGGGGGATGGTGGACATGGTTATAACTGATAGTCTGTTTCGGAAAGATTAACTGGAGATTGACACACAATGAGCCCCCCATCCTCATTCAGTATACAGCGTGAAGCCCCCACCTGAACGGTCAGGTACAATTTATTTTGCGGCTGCATCACCCCGGGCTCTATGGAAACAATCTGCGTCGGGGTACCATGACCCTTCGTCCATAAGAGTCGGCGTACCGTGCGGGGCTTACCCTTTCGCGGTGTGATAGTGGCACATATATATTCTTTTCCATCGACAATCTCCGTATGCAATCGTATATTCAGCCTGCGCACCCGCACCGTGATTGGCTCATGTGCCCGGGGGGAATACAGGTGCACCAGAGCATTTTTTCCGAGTTGCACATACGGCACCACCTGCCCCGTAGAAAACTCCGCACGGATATTTCCATAGCGAATCATCTGTACATCCGTTTCTCTCGAGGGGGAGACAGGCGCGGCCTCCTCTTGCAATTCCTGTTTCTTGCCATCGGCCGTATGCACTGTTGCCCGATAAAATTGACGGCGAGTGGTCCTGATATGCGGCTTTTTCAGAGGCTCTGTATATAAACTAAGTTCCACGGAATTTTCGCTCCACGCAAAACTGATACTGTTTACTTGATTCGGTGGAGCTACCTTTGCCTGAGTTTCCCCGCACAAGAAACTCAGTATACACAATATAAACAAAAGAAATCTGAACATCATCTATCTCCTTCTACCTATGATAATACTTCCCGGCACCGAATCCGCAACAAAAAATTGCGAAAAGTGCAGATTTTCTAATAAATAGACGCGCGCGGCGGGCATTTTGTTGCGCGTTTCCGGAATTTTGTTGCTGATGGCGCAAAAAACGGGCTGCAAGGGGAGGATTTGCTCGAAGGGGAGCCCTTGGTCTGCCGGGTGCGGGTCATG
>JAZNGY010000185.1:0-11910 GCA_045576695.1 Akkermansia sp. | reverse complement strand
TATACAGGGGCTTGGGTCTTCGCGTCCTGCCTTCGGCAGTCTTGCTACGCCCACACAAGTCGCTCGCGTTGCTCGCTTACCCCTGCCTGAGATCTTGCACCCCTCAACGGGGTGCTCAAAAATTCCGCTCGCCTACGGCTCCCGTCTTCGCCCTGTGGGCTTCGCCGAGGCAAGTGCCATCTGCCCGATAAATTATAATTTATCGGGGGGATGCATCTATCAACTGTAATCGTTAACGGCGCCTTTGTGATCATACGCCCTTATTCGTTTTTTCTATAAACAGCAACCGCTGCTCGATGACCGGGCAGCGGTTGTTGGTTGAATGGTGTAGGGGCAATCAGATACGCAGCGGGGTATCATCGCCGAAGGAGATACCGATTTCGCGGGCTTCTGCCACCAGCTGGCTTTCGCCGTCTACCAGGTGCAGGGTGCGCACGGCTTCTTCAATGGGCATGGATACCATGTCGTTGCGGCGCAGGGCAACGGTTTCGCCGAACTTGCCTTGCTCAACGAGCTCAACAGCTTTGGCGCCGCAGCGTACACCCAGTACGCGGTCGAAGGGGATGGGGGAGCCACCGCGCTGCACGTGGCCGAGCACGCAGTAGCGGGTCTCGATACCGGTGATGGTCTCGAGCTTGGTGGAGAGGAAGGAGGCAATGCCGCCCAAGCGAACTTCCCCCTTGGTTTCTTCGTCCAGCGTAAGCAGTTTACCACCGATTTTGGCACCCTCAGATACCACGATGATGATTTCGCGCTGGCCGAGAGCCTTCATCAGCTCTACCTTCTTAACGATTTCTTCCAGCTTGAACTCAATTTCGGGGATGAGGATAACGTCTGCACCACCGGCAATACCGCCGTACAGTGCAATCCAGCCGGCATGGCGGCCCATTACCTCTACCACCATCATGCGCTTGTGGCTGTCGGCCGTGGTGCGCAGGCGGTCAAGGTTGTCGCTTACTACGGATACGGCGGTCCAGAAACCGAAGGTGTAGTCCGTAGCACCCAAGTCATTATCAATGGTCTTGGGCACGCCTACGATGGGCAGGCCGATGGCGCGCAGCTCGTTACCGATGGTTTGAGAACCATCGCCACCCACCACGATGAGAGCCTTGAGGCCAAGGCGCTCTACGGTGGCTTTACTCTGGGCCAGCACCTCATCAGCAATCTGCATGCGGCCACCCACACCGCTCTTCACGGTGAAGTTGCCCTTGTTAACAGTGCCGAGGATGGTACCGCCCATGGAGCGGATGTTGTGGCAGTTTTCGGGGGTGAGCTCGCGCCAACGCTCGTTCTCGGGCGTGGAGAGCAGGCCCTCAAAGCCATCATAGAAGCCGATGACTTTCCAGCCGCGTGCGGCTGCGGCGCCTACGGCACCTTCAATCACGGCGTTAAGACCGGGGCAGTCGCCACCGGCGTTGAGAATTCCGATATTCATGATGTGTAAAAGTTAGTTTTTAGGCAGACGGATAAACTTGGCGGGATTAGTGGAATCACTGGTTGTTTGCCAGATTTCCCAAGCCTCCCAGCCATCTTTCAAGAGGGCTGCGGCTTTTTGATTGCGGAGGTTGGCAGAGGGCATGCCCAGCACAATGACGAGAAGACGTTGTGCATAGGTAGATTGCTTGCCGGTGGAGGGGTTAATGGCTTTGACGCTGCCTCGCTTGGCAGATGCCATCACACAATAGCCCGCAGAACCGGACCCGGCAGAACGAACACCATCTACACCTTGGCTTGCCAGTAAGCGGTTGGTGTTGATAATATGCACGGGGCGAATGCCATACCTGTTGGAAACGTTGGCGGTGTAGCTAGTCTTTGAGCAGATGGTTTGTACCTGCGGGCGTTCTATGGCGTAGACGCCCAACAGTACCATGTCTCGGGCTGTGGAGGTGGAGCGCACGGCCCCGTTCACACCCTTGAATGTCGTTTGTTGCATTCCGATGGCTTCGGCAAGTTTGTTCATCTGGTCAAGGAAAGCCCCCTCCGGGTTTTGCGGGTTAAGCCTGTAACCACAAGCCCATGCAAGGGCTGTAGCGGCGGCGCTGTCATCCCACATCAGGGTGGAGTGCAAGGCATCTCTCAGGCTGATTCTGTCGCCGGGGCGCAGTTTCAGCAAGTTTGAGGACGGCCAACGGCAGGCGGCCTGGGGTACGGTTACCATGGTATCCATGCTCAGGTTTTCGCTTTGCATCCAGTCCATTACCACCAAGGCGGTTGCAATGTTGGAGAGCATGCCGATGGGGCGACGCTCGTTTGCGTTTTCTGAGAAAAGAACGCGTTCTGTGTTGGTTTCTACTACAATATAGCTCGGCGGTAGCTCAGATGCTGTTTTTGCCGAGAATAACTGGCCACAGGCACTCAGCATCACTGCGGTACCTGCAAGCATGATTCCTTTAATCCTGTTTATCAGTTTGTTCATTTTTTACTTTTGCTCGTCTTGGTGCCTTTAGAGGTGGCAGTGGCGCGTTTCGGCTCCATTTCCTCGGGGGTAAGGTCGCCGAAAATGATGCCCAATTCGCGGGCGGTGCGGACGATGTGGTTTTCGGGGGTGATGGTGCGGGGCTCTGCAATGGCTTCGGCAATGGGTACGCTGTCCACGCTGTGGCCATTGAGCACCATCGTGCGGCCGAATTGCTTCTCTTCAATGAGTTTTACCGCTTCTACACCGAAACGAATACCCAAAATGCGGTCAAACGGGCAGGGACTGCCACCACGTTGGGTGTGGCCCAGCACGCAGTAGCGGGTCTCGATGCCGGTCATCTCCTCGAGCATTTTGGAGAGTCTGTTACCAATGCCGCCAAGGCGTTCGTCACCGTTGTCTTTGTTGCGCACCGTTACGAGCTTGCCGTTGAGGCGGCAGCCTTCGGCTACTACGACGATGATTTCGCGCTGTCCCTTGGCTTTCTTCGCTTTAACGCACTCTACCACTTTATCGAGGTCGAACTCAATCTCAGGGATAAGCACAACATCTGCCGCAGAAGAGATGCCGCTGTGCAGGGCAATCCAGCCGGATTGGTCGCCCATCACCTCAACCACCATCATACGCTGGTGGGCGTTGGCCGTGGTGCGAATGCGGTCGATGCTCTCAGATACAACGGATACGGCGCTTTGGAAACCGAAGGTGTAGTCAGAGGCGGGGCAGAGGTCGTTGTTGATAGTCTTGGGGATGGAAATCACCGGCAAGCCTTCTTCGGAAAGCAGGCTGGCGGTGCGGGCAGAGCCGTTACCACCGATAACGGCCAACGCCTCCAAACCCAATGCAGTAATGGTTTTGGTGGCCTTTGCCATAATCTCGGGCTCTACGCGTGCGCGGCCGAGCTTGTTGATGTTAACCTTGAAGTTGCCCGTATTGGTAGTGCCCAAAATGGTGCCGCCGTGAGAGCGGATTTTGTGGGTCTTGTACGGGGTGAGCATTTCGTAACGACGCCCACCCGCCACGGGTAACAAACCTTCAAATCCGTCATGGAAGCCGATTACGCGCCAGCCGCGTCTATACGCTGCTGAAACGTAACCTTCAATGACGGCATTAATACCGGGGCAGTCACCACCGGAGTTCAGTATGCCTATAATCATATTGTGTTATTATTGATGTATAAATTACTTATCAGAGCAGGGCGCGTCAATGGCGCCGAAGTAGTGTGCACAGCACCACAGCATACGCGGGTGGTGGAAGAAGGACTTCCACATGCTGCCCTTAAGGCCGTTGGTGGTGGTGCCGTCCTGGTTGCAGTAGCCGAACCACTCGCCGTGCTCCTTATCTTGCAGGTGCTCGAATGACCAGTCGTGAATCTTTTGGTGCCACTCGGCGTATTTTTCATCGCCGGTCATCACATAGGCCAAGCAGGTGCCGATGAGGGCTTCATCATGAGGCCACCAGAACTTCATGTTGTGCCAGTACTCTTGTACGGGTTTGTTGTACACGTCTGTGTAATACAGCAGGCCACCGTACTTCTTGTCCCAGCCACGCTCCAGAGCCCAGTCAATCATCTTGCAGCCAATCTCGATGAGCTTCTTGTCGCCACCTCGGTAGCGGGCTTCTTCCAACACGAACCAGCCACCTTCAATATCGTGGCCGGGGTTGAGCACACGCTCGTCAAAGTGGTCAATTACAGAGCCATCGGGGGCTACGTTCTCCAGCACGGCCTTGATATCCTCATGCAAGAAGAGGCGTTGCAGGTCATCAATGCAACGGTCAATCCAGCCGGTGTAGAAGCCGTCTGCATCGCCCAGGTAGCGGCGCAGCTCTTGTGCCGTTACAATCATAATCATGCGGCAGCCCAAGTTTTCGCCGGGGCGGTTGCCCGTGCTCTTGGGTGCCATCTTGCCGGGGGTGAAGTTGATGTCGGCGTAAATGTCGAACCAGTGGCGAGCTCGCTCTGCGCTGTGGGCATCGCCCGTGGCGCCGTAGTGGGCGGCCCAAGCAATGGCGGCAAAGCATTCGCTGTAGGCATAACGGCGCTTGCGGATGGGGGTGCCATCTGCCGTCATGTGGAAGTACATGCGCCCGTCGGTCGGGTCTACGCACTTCTCTTCCAAGAATTTAAGTGCGCTCTCGGCGTATTGCATCCACTCCGGGCGCTTTTCTATGCTGTTGTAGCAGGTAAGGAGCATCCAAGCCATGCGGCCCTGTGCCCATACGTTCTTGTCGGTGTCTACCAAGGTGCCGTCTTGTGCGCAGCAGTGGTAGAGACCCCCGTTCACTGTATCCAGTGAACGGGGAAACCAGAACGGCTCTACCTCATTGAGCAGCTTGTCTTTGTAGAATTGTCCAAGTGCTTTGGTATCCATGAGGAAAGCGGGTATTAAAGATTATTGGTAGATAGCCCAATCGTAGAAACCGATAGCCTTCAGCTCGCTCTTAAGAGCCTCAAGCGTGGCCTTGTCTTGCTTGCCCATGGGCAGGCGTGCCGGGCCGAAGTCAACGCCGGTCCACTCGCTCATCAGGTACTTGCAGCAGCCCATGTAGCCCTTGCCGGCAATGATGTTGATCATGGTGACGGAGAGCTGTTGCAGGCGGCGGGCCTCAGCCAAATCGCCGGCGTCTACAGCGGCCATGATGTCGTTGTACAGCTTGGGAGCATAGTTGAAAGAGGAGCCTACACCGCCCTTGGCGCCTGTGGCGTATGCGCCGAGGAACCATTCGTCCACACCCCAGGGGATGTCGTACTTGCCACCCTCGTAGTTAAGGGCATCCATGTACAGGGCAAGGTCGGGGTTGGTGAATTTCACACCCACGAAGTTAGGAATCTTCTTGGCGCAAGCCTCAATCACCTTGCAGGGGTTGAAGCCCACGTGGGTGAGCACGGGGATGTCGTAGAAGTAGTAGGGCAGCTCCGGTGCGCCGGAGGCCTCCACAGCCAAGCTGTCTACCAACAGGTCAATGTTACCCGGCTTGAAGTAGCAGGGAGCGTTGCTGGCAGTGGCGGTTGCACCGCACTGGGCGGCATAAGCGGCAAGCTCGCGGCCGTCGTACACGCAGTTGCCACCGGTGTGTACCACTACATCAATGCCGTACTTCTTGCCTGCCTCGCCCCAAGCGGCCATGTTTTCCTTACGCTCGGTAAGCTGCATGTGGGCGGATTCGCCGGTGGAGCCGGTGATGAATACGGACTTGATGCCCTGAGAAGCAAGGAACTTAGCCTGTGCATCTACTGCATTGGGGTTGCAGCTGCCATCGGCGTTCATCGGTGTGTGTGTAGCGGCGCAAAGGCCGTGGATTTTGAATGTAGTGTTCATAATAATAAGATGTACGGGGTAAACTTTTCCCTACCACTTTTTTACTCTATTTTACACCTGTTTTCAAGATAAAACTGAGATAATTGCTGACATTTGTCAAAAAATAGCTCGTTTTGTGCGGAAAACTTTTTTGAACTATTTAGCACTGCGTTTTTTAACTTTTCCCCTTGACATCATTACGAGTGATTGATAGAGTTTGCAGGACAACTACAACCGGCGTGATATGAACTCAACAAATACAGAACACTCTCCTGCTGCTGTAAAATTACGAATTTCGTGTTACCGATATACTTCTTTGGTATATTTGCGCAACTCCCGCCCCGTGCTTTGGGATATGGAATTGGTTGCGGAGCAAGATATACGCGATTTTCGTATTGTCGTGAAACACGAGCCTGATTTTGCTGCAACTACTGAGTGGTATGTGGGGCATTTACCGGCGGGTAAGGTATACCACCGCCATGGGGAGTGCCCACAATTTGATGATGCGCGCCTGTTGGCTTTAAAAGAAGATGTGCCGGGTAAAATAACGGTAACGGTTATTGCGTCTGATGGCAAAGAATTGGCACGTGCTGAGGATGATTTCAAATGGCTGGCGTATAACCGCTGGGCAGGTGGCCATGAATACCCCGAGCTGTTGGCGGCGCTTACCTTGCCTTATGACCCGGCTGTGGAGACTGTGCTCAACGATACAAAAAAGGCTGCCGCTGTGGGTAATGAATGGCCCGGTTACACTGAGGACTCTGCCGGCGTTGTCAGCCGCTTGACTTCGCTTTGGGATACTTTGACGGCGTATCGGTTAGAATACGCATTGCCACCCAAGAGTTGGTTTGATGACAACGTGGGGCAAAAGGTGCGTACGCCCTCCGAGATTATGGAGAAGCGCTGCTGCACCTGTTTGGACTCTGCATTGCTATTTGCTGCATGCACGGCGCGCATGGGGTATAACCCGTTTTTAGTACTCATCACCGGGCATGCCTTTTTGGGTGTTCATCTGCAAGATGAGTTTTTGCCTCATCCACAGCATACGCCTGTTTCTACAGTGCGTAATTTGCTGTGTCAGAACAAGTTGTTGTTGTTTGAATGCACCAATGTGAATGGCAATGCTGCTACCCCGCGCAAACCTTTTGACCAAGCCTGTGCCGTGGGGGCGTCAGAGTTGAATGCTTTAGGTGATAAGGATTATTTCTATGCGCTGGATATCTGCCAACTCTGGGAGCAGATGGGGATTCGCCCCATTTTAGGTGCTACCCCCGAGCCCCGCAAGCACAAGAGCCGCGAAGAGCAGGAGCTTGTCACTGCACGCCCGCGTACCCGCATGGAAAACTGGCAGCTCAAACTGTTGGACCTCTCTTTGCGTAACCCGTTGCTTAATACCCCGTTGAAGGGTAAGAATCAGCTTATTTTGTTGCAGCCTAATGTCGCGAACTTGGAAGATATTCTGTCCGCAGGAAACACTTTCCGCATAAAGTCTGTGCCTCAAACGTTTTGGAGCCGTACCTCTCAGGTGCAGCATGGGGAAGATTCTGCTTTGGTTCGGCAACAGCTGACGGAGTGTGTGCAATCCATGTTCGCTAAGCGAGAGCTTGCGGTTAATTTGCCCGATGCTCAACTGGCTAAACAATTGCTGCACTTGTATAACACCGCACGCAGAGAAATGGAAGAAAGCGGTGCTAACACGCTTTACATTGCTTGCGGTTTCCTGAAGTTGTACCGCAAAGGCAGTTCCGCGCAAGAAAAAGCATACCTTGCCCCCTTGTTGCTTTTGCCGGTGCGCCTTACTCGCCCTTCTGTGAAAGCCGGTTTCGTTTTGCGTGGTACGGATGAAGAATCGCGCATGAACTTGACGCTGCTGGAGCTGCTCAAGACGGAGTTCGGTATCCGACTGCCCGAGCTGGAAGGGGATTTGCCTACGGATGACTCAGGCTTAGATGTTGACCGTATTTTCAACCTTGTGCGTTCTGCCATTTGCCATATGGCCGGGTGGGAGGTAATTGCGGATTGCACTCTGGGGGTGTTCTCCTTCACCAAATATCTGATGTGGAAGGACCTCACCGACCGAGAAGAATTCTTGCTGCGTAACCCCATTGTTCGCCAGATTGCCGCAGAGCATCGTTCTTCGTTCCCCGTGCAGGTGGGGTTCCCGGACCCCGCCTCGCTGGATAATGAGGTGGATGCCGATAAGGTATACACCCCAATGTCCAGCGACTCCTCGCAGCTGTCTGCTGTGCTGGCAGCGGCTCGCGGCAAAAATTTCGTGCTGATCGGGCCCCCGGGAACGGGCAAAAGCCAGACCATTACCAACATGATAGCCCATTGCTTGGGGCATGGTAAAACTGTGCTCTTTGTGGCAGAAAAATCCGCTGCTTTGCAGGTGGTACACAAACGCCTCAAACGCATTGGCCTTGATGATTTCTGCTTGGAGCTGCACTCCAACAAGGCCAATAAGAAAAACGTGCTTGCTCAATTTAAATCTGCGGTAGAGGCCGTTAGTGCAGGGGCTGCAGAAGATGATTGGGAGCAGGCTGCGTTCTCTCTTGCATCCTTGCGCTACAATCTTAATTTGTTGCCGTGGGAGCTGCACCGCAAGCATGATGATGGCTCTTCTCTTTATGACGATGTGCAGAATATAGAGAAATTTGCGCATTTGCCTGAGTTTGCACCCATGGCAGATGATTTATTGACTTGCACGGCAGAGCGCCGCCGCGCAATGGAGGACACCGCCCTGGCATTATCTCGCCATTATGCATTGTTGGAGGGGGTGCACGCTTCATGTGTGCAGGCCATTCGTTATACTGACTACAGCCTTGCCCGCGAAGAAAAACTGGCCGCTGCCATTGAGGTGTATAGCGCAGCAGATGCAGAAAGAGAGCGGCTCTACCTGCAACTCATGGAGCAATTGGGGATGGAGCCCGAATCGCATCGCAATGCCATGCCTACGCTGCTGCCCGCACTGCAATTTGCTGCGACTAATGCTGAGGATTGGGGGGCCTTGTTGCCTTCTCGTGCATCTGCCACTATGCAGAAACTCTCCTCCTTGCAGCAGCATGTGGCGCTGTACCGCCGTCATAAGGCCGAGCTTACACTGCCGTATCCCGAATCTGCGTTGGATAACCCCATGCTTGATGCTTGGCTGAACGAAACAAAAATGCTGTATGTGTCATGGTTCTTGCCGCGTTTCTTCGGGATGATGCGTATGCGCAAAAATCTTCGCGCCATGGCTGTAAGTCGCGAAACGCCCGACTGCTTGAAAGACCTGACTGCCTTGGTTGCCATGAGAGATGCCCGCAAGGCTGCAACTGCGGTTGATGGGGTGCCGAAGCATTTGGCAAAAGGTGTGGATTATACGGAATCTGATACCGTTGCAGCCCATGCTGCATCCAAGGCTTTGCAGTGTGTTGCCGCAGTAGATGAACCGGTGCTGGAGCGTCTGATGATGCCGGATTCCGTGCTCCGCCGCCCCGGTTCCCCCGCTAGAGAAACTTTGGCTGCTTATGCCGCCAAATCTGCTCATTGGCAACAATGCCGCGAGTCTTTGGCCTCGCTTTTGGGTGGTGACCCCGCGTTGCTTCCTCAAGAGGGTAAAGCCCAAGCATGGGGCAAGTTGCTGATGGAGGCCCGCCACAACTGGCGCGATATTGTGATATGGAACTCCTGCCGTGTTGCTGCAGAGGCAGCCGGCTTTACCCCCTTGGTTGAGGCCCTGACCGATGGTGGAGTTGCCGCCGCTGATTTGGTGAATGCCACCCGCGTCAACTTCTCGCGTTGCCGAATTCGCGCCGTGGTAGAATCTCAGGAGTCTTTGCGTAATTTCAGCCCGAGCATTCATGAGGGGACTATCTGTGATTTTGCTCAACAAGATGCCCGCCTCATGAAATTGGCTACCACGCATGTACGCAGCTCTCTCATCAAACGCGCCGCCGGTATAGCTTCATTCGGTACCGAAACCGCCGTCTTGCAGCGTGAAATATCTAAGCAGAAAGCGCATATGCCACTGCGTAAGCTTATGAGCAGTGTGCCCAATATCACACGCTTGCTCAAACCTTGCATGTTGATGAGCCCCCTTTCCGTGGCTCAATATTTGGATGCCGCAACAGAGCTGTTCGATGTTGTGATTTTTGACGAGGCCTCACAGATTCCCGTGTGGGATGCCATTGGCGCCATAGGCCGCGGGCGCAATGCCATCATTGTGGGTGACCCTCGCCAAATGCCCCCCACCAGTTTCTTCAATCGTGCCAACCAGCAGGAGGATGAAGACTGCGAACAAGAGCAAGATATGGAAAGTATTCTTGATGAATGCTTGGCCTGCGATATCCCCTCGCTCAACCTCTCTTGGCATTACCGCAGTAAGGCGGAAAGCCTCATTGCTTTCTCTAACGCCAATTACTACGACAGCAAACTTACCACTTTCCCTGCACCCATGGCGCAGGATTGTGCCGTGCGTTACCACTATACTGCCGGTATTTATGAGCCCGGCAGCAGCAAGCGTATCAATATGCGCGAGGCTCAGGCCTTGGTCAGTCATGTGCTGGAGCAATTGCGGGCAGATGATTTCCGCTATACCGAGGCTACCAGCATAGGTATTGTTACATTTAATGCGCAGCAGCAAGCGCTCATTCAGGACCTGTTGGATGAAGCGCGCGCGGCAGATGAATCGCTGGAACCCTACTTCGCGGAGTCTAACCCCGAGGCTGTTTTTGTGAAGAATCTCGAAAACGTGCAGGGGGATGAGCGTGGTGTTATTTACTTCTCCACCACCTATGGCCCGGATGCCCGCGGTGCCATCTCCATGAACTTCGGCCCGCTTAATTTGGCCGGTGGTGAGCGTCGCCTTAACGTGGCCGTTACTCGTGCCCGTTGTGCATTGCATGTCTTTACGTCTCTCAAACCTGAAAATATTGACCTCAACCGCACCAAAGCTCGTGGCGCGGCAGATTTCCGTGCCTTCTTGGATTACGCTCGCCGCGGTGCTGCCTCTTATCTGAGCTTGCAGCAGGGTAGTGCAGGCGTCTCTGCTGATTCTTTGGCCGAGTCCATTGCAGCAGAGCTGGAGAAGCTTGGTTGGAATTGTACACGCAGCGTTGGCGTGTCTGACTACAAGGTAGACCTCGCTGTGTTGCACCCCGAGCGCGAGGGCGAATTGTTGGCAGGTATTTCGATAGACGGTGAATCGTATGCCGCTGCCAACACGGCAAGAGACCGCGATGTGTTGCGTAATTCCGTGCTCACTTCCTTGGGGTGGCGTATGCTGCGTGTGTGGGCGCTGGATTGGTGGCAGAATCGTGAGCGCGCTTTGCGCAACCTGCACGCCGCCCTCAATCAATGCGTGCAGCAAGGTCCCTTGCAGGTGCCCGAGCTGCCGGAGCTCACTGCGTCCGGCGCCCAAGGTGGCATTGCTGCCCCCTCCCCGGAGCCGGAACCTAAGCCGGAGCCTCCTCAAGCTCCCCTGATCGGAGAGCCCGGTAAGGAGTACAACCCCTCGTCTACATTGCCCCCGCTGTTCGAGATGACCGATGCCGGCTTGAGCACTGCCATTTATTCCGTGGTAGAGGCAGAGGGTCCCATGAAATTGAGCTACCTTTGCAAACGCTTGAGAGATATTTCTTTCTCCCCCGCTGTTACGGCCTCTATTCGCAGCCGTATCCTCAGCAGGGTGGAAGCCCTTGCTGCCGGGCGTAAACTGATTTCTGCGCCGGAGGCTGATGATGCCGTATTGCGTTTACCCACGCAGCCCGAATCGTTGCCGCGTGCATGCGGTAATCGTAGTTGGAGCGATGTGCCGGTCTCTGAATTGCTGGTCATTGCAGACCGCGTGCAGGCTCACCTCAAATGTATACCTTGCACGGATGACCACCTGCGTGGTATTGCCACCTATCTGGGGATTTCTCGTCTCACCCGCAACATCAAAGATTACCTAGTCAATCTCTTGCAAGAACGCAATGCCTGATATTCAGCCGTTCTCCGCTTTTGCTTAGATTGCCCCTTATATTACGCGTGAGAACAATTAGAGAAAGTTGAAATATTCATCCCGATAAATTTTAATTTATCGGGCAGTTTGATGTGATACTGTGAGCGTAGCGAACCAAATTTAAGAGCCCCGTGATAGCGGGGCGACGGACCAGTAGCCACGTGGTGTAGCTGCGTCAGCAGCGGAACCCGTGGTAGTGGTAGAAAAGAATC